>CAJYVK010000213.1 GCA_913778455.1 uncultured Hymenobacter sp.
CCCAGGCCCAGCGAGTGCAGGCTGCTTACTCCCAGCACAGCCACGGCCATGATGACCACCGCCGGCCCATCGGCGCGGCCCCGCTGCCGGGCTAGGCGCCCTTCGATGTCGTGCAGCACGGCGGCCCCGCGGCCGGTAGCCCAAGCGCGGTAGCGTACGATGGCTCCCGTGACAAAGGCTAGCGCAACCAGCGAGAAAATCAGAAAGCCCACGGGCCGGTCGCGGCTTAGCCCCACCCCCGTTTTTATCGCCCCCAGCAGGGCTAGCGCCGCAGCCGTAGCTAGCGGCCCCCGGTCGAGGCGGCGGCGTTGGGCGGCTGGCAGTTGCAGGCCAGCGGCGAGCAGCTCCTCATCGAGAGCCCGCAGGGCCGGGTTATCGGCGCTGAGCCCCCAGCTTCGAATTTCGACCAGGGGGGTGCCACTCGCGGCAATGCGGTTCCAGAGGCTCAGCTCGTAGGCGTGGGTGGGCGGCGCGTGGGTGGTGCGCTTCAGCAGGTTGGGGGCTGAAAAGGAGATGTATCCCTCGTAAGCCAGCGCGGCGAGGGCGCTGTCGGCGACCAGCCGGCCGCGCTGGGCCAGCCGGGCCAGCGCGTAGGAGCTAGGCCAGTCGGCCGCAGAGTCTTCCAGCGGTCCCCGGCCCCGGTAGCGCCACCAGCAAGCCAGCGGCAATAGCGTGGCGCTCAACGTCCAGAATAAGAGTAAGAACTCGGGGCCGTGCCAGTTGAGCGGATTGAGCGGCAGGTGGGCCGTGCAGCCGGCCAGCGTTAGCAGGGCGGCCAGGGCCAGCCCCGGCCGGTAGCTGGCCGTGAGCCGGGGCCACTGCCAGCGCGGCAGCCGGGGCTTGGGCAGCAGCCACTTGCCGCGCATGTTAACCCGCCGAAAATGGGGAGCTTCACCAAAGCGCACGGCGGCCGGGGGCCAGATGTCGAGGGGCGGTGCCTCCCCAAATGCCGCCTCGTAGGAGCGCCGCGTAGCAGCGTACCAGTCCTGAAACTTGCGGCCCTCGGCCGGGCCGCCCTGGGTGGGGCCGTGGTGCAGGGCAAATCCCAGCACTTGCCCGCACAATTCGTCCCAGTACGAGCGGGTGTACACCAAGTGCAGGTGCCAGGCTTGGTCTACCTCGTCGGAAGGCGTAACCGGGTGCCCGCAGGTAGCGGCCAGGTATACGAACTTCTTGTATTCCAGCACTACGCGCTGGGCGAAGGCAAGGGGCCAGTCATTGTCGCGGGCCAGCCGGTGGGAAAACGACAGCGCGGCGGCGCCATCGAGGTCGAGCGCAACGAGTCGTTGCCAAAGCTCGGTGTCGGGAGCGTGGAGCGGGGTAGCCGCCATGCAGGAGGTGAGGCCCGCCTGGTAGCACGCCCCACGCTGCCAAGTTAGTGCTGGCCAGGGCTTCGCGCCAGGAACGCAAGCTCGGCTGGCGCAACTTGAGATTGTTGCGCTGGCAGTGGCAGCCCAGCCCCGGCAGGGCACTTATCCTGTGAGCAACCGAAAAAAGGTGGTTTTGCCCGCGCCGCCGTGGCCGGGCACCGTCACAAACGCGGGGCCGGCGCGCCAAAGCAACGAAAAATCGCGGAGCAGCACCCGGTTGGGGTGCTGCTCCGCGATTAAGGTATAATTGGCTAGTGCTGACTTGTCAATGGCTGTCAGCGGCCCGTCGTTTGGTCTTAGGAAAGCGACGTGGCGGCTAATGGCCCATCACCAGTAAGGAGCTACTAATACTCGTCCTCGTTGAACATGAAGTCCTCCTTGGTCGGGTAGTCGGGCCATACTTCCTCGATGTTCTCGTAGGGCTGGCCGTCGTCCTCCAGGCCTTGCAGGTTTTCAACCACCTCCATCGGGGCACCCGAGCGGATAGAGAAGTCAATGAGTTCGTCTTTGGTGGCGGGCCAAGGCGCATCTTCCAGGTAGGAGGCGAGTTCGAGAGTCCAGTACATGGTAAAAAGAAAAAAGGGAGACTTTAAAAAACGTTGCTAAATGTAGCTAACTCCGGCGCAACGTAACCCGGCCGGGAAAGGTTAGCTGCTGGTGGGCAGCTGAAAAAGGGCGATGAGCTCGGTTTTAGTTTGAATTTTGCGCTCGAAGGTGCGGATTTTACCTTGCAACAGCTGCCGAAACTGATCATTAGCTGCCGAAGCGTTGAGCTTGCCCAGATTTTCCTTGAGCGTAGCCAGCTCCTGGCGGTCACTCTCAATAAATTTACGTAGCGCCACGGTAGCGGCCTGGGCCCGCTCGGTTGGGTTGAGCGGCGCGGCACCTTCGGTCTGGCGCTTACGCAGGTAATAATCGAGGGCGCTCATTTCAAACACCTTATCGCAAGCCAGCATAAAGCGCTGCCATAGCTGGTCGCTTTCGGGGCCGCGCACGGCGCCGCTTTGCTTCCACTCGGCCTGCAAGGCCTTGGCCTGGGTCACGCCCTGGTTGGGCGGCAGGGCAATGAGTGCCTCGGCCCGTTTGGCCAGCTCGCGCTTGCGCAGCAGGCTTTCCTCGGGCGAGTTGGGCGTCCCCCCCGGCCGCACCTCCACTGGCCGTTGCGACTCGATGTGCTTTTTGAGTCGTTCGAAAAAGTGGTTATTGGCCGCCCGGAACTTGGTCCACAGCTCGGCGGCCTGCTTTTTGGGCAGCGTGCCGTTGACTTCGCGCCAGGAAGTTTGCAACTGCTTGAGCTGGCGGGAAGTGGCTTCGAATTGGTCGGAGTTTTTCAGCGCCTCGGCTTGGTTTACCAAGTCGCGGTAGCGCTCCACCGTGCGGCGGGCCAGCGCCTTGCGGTCGGTCTGGAAAGCCTTGCGCCGGTCGAAGAAATTCTGCACGGCCCCGTGAAAGCGCCCTTCCAGCTCGTCGGTCAGTGCTTTGTCTACCGGACCGGTTTTAAGCCAGGCTTGGCGCAGCTCCTTCACGGTTTCGCTGGCCGCGATCCAGTCTACGGTATCGCGCAGCGCCTCGGCCTGCCCGATGAGGCTCATCTTGGTGGCCAGGTTCTTCTCGCGGTTGCGGGCGACCGAGACGTTGAGCTGTTCCTCGGCTTCCTTGAGGCGGCGGTACAGGCTTTCGTAGTCGCCGAGGCCGTCGTGCTGCTTGGTCTGCTCTTGCAGGTGCAGCAGCTTCATCAAAAAAGACCCCTGGTTGTCAGCGGCTTGCAGGCGCTGCAACAGTTCGTCAATTTTGGCCCGGAAGGCCTCGTAGCGATTCGCAAAGTACCGAAGCGCATCGTCTTCGGTGTCTTTTACTTGGCCGATGCGGCGGGCTGGCTGGCCCAGAGTCGGGCGCAGCCACACGCCCCCGTCCTCCACGTAGCCATAGCGGCGGGCTTCCGTGAGCGGGTGGTCGGGGAGTTCCATTTGGAAATGGGAAAGATAGAGTGAGGCAAAACTATCGGCTGGCCGGGCAGTCGGAGCCGAATAAAGAAAGAATGAGCTACAAGTTTACGCGGAAAATTGATTGCGTCCGCTTTGCAGGACGGGATTGTGCGGTTTAAGTTTCCTTACCCGGGCCAGCGGCCTGGGCCGTAGGCAATCCAATTAGCGATTTTCGTCCTGCCGACGCACTTTTTTGTGGCCCGCGCCATCTGCCCAAGCTGCGGCTACACGGTAGCTTTGCGGTAGCTGCCCTTATTTCCCAACTCCTAGTCTCATGTCCGACCAGCCCACCATCATCTTCAGCATGGCCGGGGTAAGCAAGATTTACCCGCCGCAGAAGCAAGTTCTCAAAAATATTTACCTCTCGTTTTTCTACGGGGCCAAAATCGGCGTGCTCGGCCTCAACGGCTCGGGTAAGTCGAGCCTGCTGAAAATCATTGCCGGCGTCGACAAGCAATTTCAGGGCGAGGTGGTGTGGTCGCCAGGCTACTCAGTGGGCTACCTGGAGCAGGAGCCCCAGCTCGACCCCACCAAAACCGTGCGCGAGGTGGTAGAAGAAGGTGTGGCCGAAACGGTGGCGCTGCTCAAGGAGTTTGACGAAATCAACGAGGCATTCGGTGCCGAGGACGCTGACTTCGACAAGCTGCTCGAACGCCAGGGCACCGTGCAGGAGCGCTTGGACCAGCTCGACGCCTGGAACCTCGATTCTAAATTGGAGCGGGCCATGGACGCCCTGCGCACGCCCCCGCAGGAGGCCATCATCGGCAACCTCTCGGGCGGGGAGAAGCGCCGGGTGGCCCTGTGCCGCCTGCTGCTGCAAGAGCCCGACGTACTGCTGCTCGACGAACCCACCAACCACCTCGACGCCGAGAGCGTGCTGTGGCTGGAGCAGCACTTGCAACAGTATAAGGGGACGGTTATCGCCGTTACCCACGACCGCTACTTCCTCGACAACGTCGCCGGCTGGATTCTGGAGCTCGACCGCGGAACCGGTATTCCGTGGAAAGGCAACTACAGCTCGTGGCTGGAGCAAAAAACCGAGCGCCTGGCCCGGGAAGAAAATGCCGAGAGCAAGCGCGCCAAAACGCTCCAGCGCGAGCTCGACTGGGTGCGCATGTCGCCCAAGGCCCGCCAGAGTAAGGGCAAGGCTCGCCTCGCCAACTACGACAAGCTGGCCAGCGAGGAGGCCAAGGATAAAGAGCAGAAGCTGGAGCTGTTCATCCCCGACGGCCCCCGCCTCGGGGCGCAGGTGATTGAGGCCGAGGGGCTGCGCAAAGCCTTCGGCGACAAGCTGCTGTTCGACAACCTGAGCTTTGCCCTGCCGCAGGGCGGCATCGTGGGCATCATTGGGCCCAACGGCGCGGGTAAAACCACGCTCTTCCGCCTGATCACCGACCAGATGCAGCCCGACGCGGGTACCTTCGTCGTCGGCCCGACGGTGCAGACGGCCTACATCGACCAGCAGCACGATACGCTCGACCCCGTCAAGTCGGTATTCGATACCATCACCGGCGGTACCGAAACCATGCTGCTGGCCGGGCGCCCCGTCAACTCGCGGGCCTACGTGAGCAAGTTCAACTTCGGCGGCGGCGACCAGGAGAAGAAAGTCGGCACGCTCTCGGGCGGCGAGAAAAACCGCGTGCACCTGGCCATGACCCTCAAGCAGGGGGCCAACCTGCTGCTGCTTGACGAGCCGACCAACGACTTAGACGTGAACGCCATCCGCGCCCTCGAAGATGCCCTCGAAAACTTTGCTGGCTGCGCCGTAATCATCAGCCACGACCGCTGGTTCCTCGACCGCCTGGCCACCCACATCCTGGCCTTCGAAGGCGACTCCGAAGTAGTGTGGTTTGAAGGCAACTTCTCCGACTACGAAGAAGCCAAGCGCAAGCGCCTCGGCGACGTCGAGCCCAAGCGCGTGCGCTACAAGAAGCTGGGCTAAGCCGGCTGGCTGCACCAACGGCCCCTCGGGCGGCAACGGCGCAAGGTGCTGTTGCCGCCCGAGGGGCCGTTTTGCGTTACGCCGTGCGCCGCCGGGCGGCTAGCTCGGCTCCGACTGCGCGGGGACGGACAGGGTGCCGAAGCGCCGTTGCAGCTCGTCGAAGGCGGCGGGGGAGATGGTGAGGTGTTGCACGATGGTCGTGGTGCTCTGGCTGGCCTTGCCTTTCTTATCGATGGTGGTAGTCACGTTTTCGAGCGTGAGGTAGCGGCAGGTATGGTCGTTGGGGGCACTGTGCAGACGCAGGCGCGCAAACGGGTCCGTAGCCTCGCCGCCCGTATGCGGCGTGAGGTGCTGAAACTGGCCGCTTTCGAGGGCCGTGCGGGTCGTAGTCGCATCCTGGGCAAACGTGAGCGGGTGAGCCAATGTCTGCTCAACGGCCCACTCGTTGCTGGTTTCGGAAAAAGGCTCGGTGGCCTGCGCCCGGGCCAGCCAGTAAGTGGCCCCCACGATGAGAAGCGCTTCTACCACCCAGATGGCCCCGAGAAAGAACCCCGACGGCGTGGAACCCTTGAGCGACCACGTCCCCGTCGCGTTAATTTTCTGAATGGCCAGCCACATGGCCGTCGGGTGGGTTAGAATGTCGGCGAAGAGGCTGGCGCTAAAGGAGGTAGTGGTATCCGCATCGGCGGCCGCGCTGGTGGGCTCGGCGTTGAAAAGCAGCGTTAGGTACACGCCCCATTCCAGGTATACCGCTGCTAGGCCCACCACCAGGGCCAGCCCGCCCACCGCCCCCGGGTTGCGAAGCTTGCCCAGCCGCACCAGTACCATCAGCACCGCCCCGAGCAGCAGGCCGAAGCCCAGGCACAGAAAAAAATTGACGTACACAAACGGGATGTACCACACGGCGTAGATGTACACCACGGCTAAAAGCAGGGCCGCCACTACGCCCCCGGCGAGTAAGGCCAGCGAGCCAGCCAGGGGCATTTTATTCGAGGGTTGGTAATAAACACTCATGCGTAGAAAAGGAAGGAGAAAGAAGGAGTAAGTTGGCCACCAATAAACGCAAGGAATTGATAGCAAGATTCTCCCACCATCTACTGAGCGGTTAAGTTCTTAATCTTTCGGAGCCCGCCAGCCTCGCCGGCGAGGTAGCCAGCGCCTTGTAAATCATGGGTTCGTCGTAGCAGCTTTCTTTACCGATAAAAAAATGCGGCCCATGACTGCCACTATTTTGTCCGAAACCGTGCTGCCCCACCTGCCCTCGGCCTCCGGGGTGGAGATTGTCGGGGCGGCTGCCTATATCGTCAGCGACGATTCGCCCTTGCTTTACGTGCTCGACGCGGCTACCCTGGCCCCGGTAAGCCAGGTGCGATTATTCGACAGCGCCGAGTTCAGCACCGGCCGCATTCCCAAAGCCAGCAAGCCCGACCTCGAAAGCCTGGCGGCCGTAGCCCGCCCCGGGGGCAGCCCAGGCCTGCTGCTGTGCGGCTCGGGGGTCCTACCCACCCGCGAAACCGGCTACTTCGTGGGTCTACCCGCCACCGACACTACCCCCGAAGCCACGGCCCCGCACTTCGTGCAGCGCCTCGACCTGCGCGGCCTCTATGCCCAGCTGCGGGCAAAGCTGCCCCCCGGCACTACTCTCAATATCGAAGCTGCGGCTGCTACTCCCAGCGAGCTGCTGTTCTTGCAGCGGCCCGCGGGCGGCGGGCCGGCCTTGCTGTTTGGGCTACCGCTGGACGCTACTCTGGCCTACTTATTTGAGCCGCGTGGGCCAGCACCCGCCCCCACGCGTACCCTGGCTTTTACGCTGCCGAAGCTGGCGGGCCACGCGGCGGGCTTTTCGGGAGCTACCTACGTGGCTGGGCAACTGCTCGTTACCGCATCGGTGGAGGCCACGGCCGACGCGGTGGCCGACGGGGCCACGCTGGGCTCTTTCGTCGGGATTATTGACCTGGCCGCACCCCGGTCGGCGACTTTCGCCCGGCTGGCCTGGGCGGGTGGGCAGCCTTTTACGGGCAAGGTAGAGGGAGTAGCCGTGCGCCGGCACCTCGGCCCCGGGCAGCTGGAGCTTTTGCTCGTAACGGACGACGACCAAGGCGGAAGTACCGCCTTGGTCGCCGAAGTTCGCTTAGCTACCTAAGCTTTACGTTAAAGTAATTCGTTGGCAACGACTCCCTCCAGGCTTAGCCACGAGTCGGGCGGAAGCTCGCCGGGGTCGGCATCGAGGAGCAGCGCCCGGGTGGGCGGCTGCGGGGCGTGGCTTACCTCCTCAATGGTAGCGCAAAGGGCCAATGTTGGCTGGGCCGGGCGGTGGAGCCGTAAGGTCAGGGCCGTGTGTAGTTCCGCCGCCAGCCAGTCAGGCGGTGGGGCGGCCGGTAAGGCCAAAACGCCGAGCCCCGGCACGCGCAGGCTGCTGCCAATGACAAAAGGGCTGTCTGAAGCTGCCATGAGGAAGCGGGCCGCGCCCGCCCAGTGTGAATAAATTATTGCCTAGCTAGACGGCGTGCCCGTTTTCATAATAAAACCTTTCTTTTTGCCGCGCTGCTTGATGCGGGTGCCGGGCAGCAACTGCATCTCCAGCGTTACGGGGGCGCAGGAGCTGTAAGTCAGCTCCTGCGGGGCGTAGCCGGCCGCGCTCACTTCCAGCGTGGGGTAATGCGTAACGGACGCGGGCAGCGTAAAGAAACCTTCCTCATTGGTAATGAGAATGATGCTGGTGCCCTTGACAAAAACGCTGGCCCCCGCCAGGGGATTTTCGCTGCTCATTACCCGGCCGTTGAAAGCCCCGCACGGGCGGGGAGGAGGGGTAGCCGCCGCCTTGGATGGGATAGCCTGGCTAAAAGCCGGAGCCGCGCTGAGTAGTAATAAGTTGAGGGCTAAGATAAAGGGACGTTTCATAAAAAACGGGTGAATTGGGCGGAGTCACCCACCTAAAGGGAAAACAAGATATGGGCGTTAGTACGCAAACGCCGTACAATGGCTACACGCTGTTTTCAGAAAACGTGCCGAACTTTCTCGGCCGGCCAGGCGGGCAGACAGCAAGGACCGGTTACTTTCGTCTATGGGCTTTTTTACTTCTGTGCGGGGCGGGTTGCTGGGGCTATTCTTTGCAGGGCTGGCGGGTGAGCTGGTGGCCCAGCCAACGCCGCTGCCGTGCCAGCTGCTGCCGCTGAGCGCGGCCGAGCGCGTGCAGGCCGCCGGCCTCGTGGTAGAGGCTGAGGTGCTCGATGCGCGGGGTGAGTGGGATGCGGCGCATCAGCATATTTTTACCCGGCAGCGGCTGCGGGTTTTTCGCGTGCTGAAGGGGATGCTGGCCGATACTGCCGCCCTGCCGCTGCTGGTGGAAGGCGGGCAGGTGGGCATAGCCCGACAGGAGCTGACCAACACCCTGCGCCCGCTGCCCGCAGGCCAGCAGGGTATTTTTTTCCTGGTGCCGGCCCCCTGGGCGGGCGTGGGGCCGGCTTACGCCGCCTACGCTTCCAGCCAGGGGGCCATCACGTACGACCTGGCGCTGGGTACCGCCGCCGAGCCGGCCCGCGCCTATGCCAGCTGGGCCGAGGCCGCCCAGCAAACAGTGGCGCTCAGCGGGCAAGCGCCGCAGGTGCTGCGGGTAAATAACCGCCTGCTGGCCGCGCAGCAGGTTGCGGCCAGCCGGGCGGCGCAGCGTACCCAAGCCCCCATCATTACCGGCTTCAGCCCGGCGCAGACTACGGCGGGCACGGGCGCGGTGCTTACGCTGCGGGGCAGCGGCTTCGGTAGCAGCCGGGGGAGCGGGGGCGTGCTGTTTGCCAATGCCGACGATGGCGGCGCGACGACCACCCGCGCGCTCGACCGCGACTACCTGAGCTGGAACGACACCCAGATTCAGGTGCGCGTGCCGTCGCTGGCTACCGATGGCCACCCCGCCGGCACGGGCCTGGTGCGCGTGACCACCGGCGACGGCAGTACGGCTGCTACGGCGGCGGCGCTCGTTATTCGCTACGCCCTCACCAATATCGACAATACCGCTAGTACCCTGGTAGACCGCCCCAACCACGTGGCAACCAACGGGGCGGGCGGCCTGACCTATCGTTTCGGCCCCAATTTTCGGGCGAATACGGCGGCCGGGGCGGCCTGGCAGCGGGCCCTGACGCAGTGGCGCTGCGCCACGGGCGTCAACTGGGAGTTGGGAGCCGACGCCACGGCCAATGCCATTGCCTCGGACAATACCAACGTCATTGCCTTTGACGATGGCTCGCTGCCGGCGCGGGTGCTGGCACGTACCACGTCGTACTACCAGGGCTGCTACACGCCGCAGGGCGAGGTAGTCTTCTACGTGTCGGAGATTGACCAGCAGTTTACTACCAGCCTGCCGTTTCAGTACGGGCCGGGGCTGGCCGGGGCGGGGCAATACGATTTTGAATCGGTGGCCGTGCATGAGTTAGGTCACGCGCAACAACTGGCGCACCTTATCCGGCCGGGTGCCATCATGCACTACGGCGTAGCGGCGGGAGCCAACCTACGCACGCTCGACCAGACTTCCGACGTGGCGGGCGGGCGCCTGGTGCTGCGCACGCGCAGCTACCGCAACCGGGGCTGCGGGGGGCCAGCCATGTTGCCGGCCCCCCTCACCGGGCTCACGGCCGCCAGCTCCGGGGCCAGCGTAACGTTCAGCACCCGCAACGAATGCTTCCTCACGGGCTTCGTACTGGAGCGCAGCCAGGGCACCGATACCACGGCCGCCGGGGCCGGCTGGACCGCCGTGGCTAGCGCCGCCGCCGGGCAGGCCAGCGGCCAATATTCGCTCACCGATGCCAACCCGCTGGCTGGCCTGCACTACTACCGCCTGGGCCTGCGCCGGCCCGACGGTACTACCGATTACGCGGCCCCCCTGCCGCTGCTGGCCGAGGCCCTGGCCGGGCCGCAGGTGTTCCCTAACCCGGTGAGCGGCGAGCAACTGCAACTGGTTTACCCCGCCGCTGCGGCGGGCGATTTGGTGCTGCGCGTGTACGACGAGCTGGGGCGCTACCACCTGGGCCAGCGTACCACCGTGCAGGCAGGACTCAATATCTTGACCTTCAACGTCGCGCTGCTGCGGCCTGGCTTTTATATCCTGCGGCTGACTACCGACCAGGGTAGCCGGAGCGTGCGCATCGTCAAGCTATAATTGCGTAAGAGTAACCCCAAGCTCCGGTTTGGGTGATGCGGCCGGATGGTACACCCAGGCGCATCACCCAAGCCGGAGCTTGGGGTTGCTCTTAGCTGCTAAAGCGATAATTGTGTAATTCTTCGGCGCTGAGATTGCCGTTGAGCCACTCACCTTCAATGGAGGCGCCGAGCTTTTTGTAGAAGGCAATGGCTGGCTCGTTCCAGTCGAGTACCTGCCACTTCATACGCTGCGCCCCGGTGCGCTGGGCCTCGGCCACGACGGCGTCGAAGAGCAGGCGGCCGTAGCCGCCGCGCCGGGCGGTTTCGGTTACCACGAGGTCTTCGAGGTAAAGCATGCGGCCTTTCCAGGTGGAATAGGCCGTGTAAAACAGGGCCAGCCCGAGCAGGTCGGGACCGCTTTCCAGCACGAAGAAGCCGAAGATAGGTGCCGGCCCAAAGCCATCGTGGCGCATCATTTCCAGGGTATTGGTCACTGCATCGGGCTCGCGCTCAAACGCGGCCAGCTCCTGAATGAGGGCCAGCACGCGGGGCAGATCGCTTTCCTGCCCGCGGCGTAGGGTAGGGGAGATATTCGTCATAAAAAAGAGAAAAGCTTAACCATGCAAAAGCCTGCGCCCCGAGCTGCCAGGCAGCCCCGAAGCACAGGCTTCAACTACTACCGAAGCAGTAGCCTAAATTTCACGAATCAACCAACTCCTCATCGACCGGCAAACCAACCCTGCCCAGCAGAGCGCCCGTCCTAATCCCCGAAATCAGTTAAATCCGTTAAATCCGCGGTCTACATCTGCGGCTGCATTTTCTTGATATCTTCCACGGCGTTGGGGGCACTCAGCTCGCGCATCACGCTGTTGGCAGCGGGAGCGGGGGCTTTTTTACCGCCGGTAGTGTCGGCTGCCGCCGGGATGGGGGGCAGGGGAGCGGTAGCTACGTCGTCTTCGGTCGAGGTGGGGTTGCCATCGGGCGAGCTGCAAGCGGCCAGGGTCAGCGTGAGGGCAGCTGAAGCCAGCAGCGCGGGCAGGAAGCGTTTCATCGTCATAAGGAAAGCCAGATTTTAGGCCGCAAGTTACGGCACGCTGGCTTGAATGTTAGGAAGAGCCGGCAGGTAATAAGCCAATTAGTTGCCCCAGCGGCCAGCCCAGCAGCGCGGCACGAGCCGTCCAGGCCAGGGTGCGCAGCCAGTTGGTGCGCGTGAGGCCGTCGAGGGCCACGTAGTCGTAGCCCCCGGCTGCCAGCCGGTTGTGGAACGGGACGGCAATGAAAAACGTGGCCAGCCACACGAGTAGCACCAATGCTAACTGCCCCAGCGCCCAGGCTGCGCCCCACGCGGCGTAGGCCGCCCAGGCCAGCCAGCCGGCCAGGGCTAGCTCCAGTACCATCGGTGCGCCCACCACCCAGCCCATGCCGCGGGTGTGGGCCGCGTGGTAGCGGCCAAACTCGGTCTTGCCCACGAGGCTCAGCGCGGGGTAGGTCACGAGCTGCACCACCCAGATAACGCCAGTGAGGTACGCGGCCAGGCCAAAGTTTAGTAGGAGTAGCTGCGGGAGCGTCATAGGGAGAATGCAAGGCGGTGCAACAGACCTACGAAATTTGCCGACTATCGACCAGCTTGTAGCCTGATCTCTAGCTTGCGCTTTCGTGGCCGGTGGTGCGCTACACAAGCTAAAGCTTATGCTACATTTCTCCATGAATAAAAGACTATTGTCGCTGCCGCTGCTGGCGGCCCTGGCTGCGGCCTGCAACTCAGCTTCCAACTCCTCAGCGGGGACCAACGGCAAGCCCGACCTGCTACGCGCCGCCCTCGATACCACGGTCGCGCCGGGCGACGACTTTTTTCGCTACGCCAACGGCACTTGGATTAAAAACCACCCCATCCCGGCTTCTGAGAGCAACTCGGGCATTGGTATTGAGGTGCAGAAGGAAGTGTACGAGCGCCTGCGCCAGACCAGCATCGACGCCGCCAAGGCGAATGCCGCGCCCGGCAGCACCCAGCAGAAAATCGGGGATTTCTGGGCCGTGGGCATGGATTCGGTAAAGGCCAATCAGTTGGGGTACACGCCCATCAAGCCCGAGCTGGACCGCATCGCGGCCCTGAAATCGGTGGCCGACGTGCAGACCGAGATTGCGCGGCTCATTCCGCTGGGCGTCGATGCCCTCATCGGCCCCAACGTGCAACAGGACGCCAAGAACAGCGATAAGATGGCGTTGTACCTCCTGCAGGCGGGCCTGGGCCTGCCCAACCGCGACTACTACTTCAATACCGATACCCGCACCAAGAATATCCGCCGCGCCTACGTGCGGCACGTTGCCACTACCTTCAAGCTGCTGGGCCATGATTCGACCACGGCCAACGCCCAGGCGGCTAAGGTAATGGCCCTCGAAACGGCGCTGGCCAAGTCGTCACGCAAGCTCGAAGCCCTGCGCGACCCCTACGCCAACTACCACAAGATGAGCCTCGCCCAGCTCGACAAGCTCACGCCGGGCCTCAATTGGAAAACCTGGCTAAGCCAGCTCGGCCAGCAGCACATCGACTCGGTCATCGTGGGCCAGCCCGAGTTCTACCAAACGGCCAACCAGCTGCTGAAAACTACGCCGCTGGCCGACTGGCAAGCCTACCTGAGCTGGCAATTGGCGCACGAGTTTGCCCCCACGCTGAGCCAGGATTTCGACCGGGAGAACTTCCACTTCTACGGCACCGTGCTGCGCGGGGCCACCAGCCAGCGCCCCCGCTGGAAGCGCGTACTCGACATGCAGGAGCGCGCCCTCGGCGACGCGCTGGGTCAGCTGTTCGTGCAGGAATACTTCAAGCCCGAAACCAAAGCCCGCTACGATACCCTGGTGAAGAACATGGTAGCGTCGTTCGCCGACCACATCAAGCAGGTAGACTGGATGAGCGCCCCCACCAAGGAAGTGGCGCTGGACAAGCTGCGTAAAATCACGCCCAAGGTCGGCTACCCCACTAAGTGGAAGGATTACGCGAGCCTGCAAATCGATCGCAGCTCACTCACGGCCAACGTGATGCGGGCCAACCAGTGGCGCTACAAGTATTACGAGATCGACAAGCTCGGCAAGCCCGTTGATCGCACCGAATGGGGTATGACGCCCCAGACCTACAACGCCTATTACAACCCCAGTAACAACGAGATTGTGCTGCCCGCCGCCGCCTTCGCCGTGCCCACGCTGCTCGATGCCGACGCCGACGACGCGCTCGTGTACGGCTACGCCGGGGCCAGCACCATCGGCCACGAGCTCACGCACGGCTTCGACGACGAGGGCAGCCAGTTCGACGCCAAGGGTAACCTGCACGAGTGGTGGAGCAAGGCCGACCGCCAGCGCTTCAACCAGCGGGTAAGCCAGATTGTGCGGCAGTTCAACGGCTACACGCTGCTCGATTCGCTGCACATCAACGGCAAAGCCACGGCCGGCGAAAACATCGCCGACCTCGGCGGTATCGTCATCGGCCTCGATGCCTTCAAGAAAACCAAGGAATACAAGGAAGGTAAGAAGGTAGCCGGCCTCACGCCCGTGCAGCGCTATTTCCTGGGCTACGCCCTGGGCTGGCAGATGCACGTGCGCGACGAGGCACTGGCCTCGCAGCTGCTCACCGACGTGCACTCGCCGGCTCAGTACCGCGTCAACGGCCCGATGGCCGACGTGCCCGCCTTTTACGAGGCCTTTGGCGTAAAGCCCGGTCAGAAGCTCTACCGCCCCGACTCGGCGCGGGTGAAAATCTGGTAGGCTGGGTGCAGCATAGTTTTAGTAGCGCGGACTCTGCGAGTCCGCAGTCGGTAGCCTACCTGACTGCGGACTCGCAGAGTCCGCGCTACTTTTTGTATTTGAAAAATTATAAAACAAGGCTTGCCGTTTCGGCGGCTGGCAGTATCTTTGCGCCACCAAATAAAAGCGGGCTACGCCGGTAGGCCAGTTCGTCACTTTTTCTGATATGGATTCTTATAGTAGTCGGCCTCAGTCGCTTCCTTCATAAGACAATCCGGCTGGCTCACTTCGGGGAGCGGTCGGGTTGTTGCTAACCCGTACCGCCATGAACCGGAACGCCCCCGCGCGGGTACACCGTCCGCGCTACCTTGGCCATTCAGGTCATTTTCATTCGCTTGGTATGCTTGCTGAACCTGCTTTTGCGGGTTCGAGGCACCTCATTGCCATCGGGGCCGTGGCCGACCGTGGGCGGATTACGCCCCGCTTCGCGGCGCCGCTGTCCGGCTGGTCGCTGGCGGTGCGGCTGAGCCGCTGCCAGCCTCCCTCATTTTAGCGGGTATTGCCAGGGCCGGCCTTTGCCGGGTGGTTGCTACGTGCTGGGCTTGCGCCGGGCGCGGAACGGCAACCTCGTGCGCTAGTCAATTCTGATTTAGCGGAAAAGTGCAAAAATAAATCACTGGCTGACCGGCCGTGGCTGGGCTCTTACGGCCCACCGGTCGCGCTTGGCGGCGCGGGTAGCCAGCAGGCCATGCGCCCCACGCAACTCCCGTAGCGCCCCGTCTCCGGCCAAGCGAAAAAGCCGCTCATTTCTCCCCTTTATTTTCCCCTACCCCATGCTGAAGCTAAAAATAGCGGCGGCCCGCCCCGTCGTGCCCACTTCCCAGCGCTGGTCGGCCCTGTTCGGGCAGCTGCCGCTTGGCCGCTCGTCGCGCCGACCCGCCCCACCGGGCCATTCCGCTGGGGCGCTCGTGGAAGAGGCCAGCCTGCCGCTGCCCGAACTGCTGGCCCGCTACGACGCCACTGAAGCTGGTTTGTCGCCCGCCGAGGCGGCCAACCGACTGGCCTTATTCGGCCCCAACGAAGTGGGGCACGAGCGGCCCCCAGCCTGGTACGCGCAATTGCTGGCCGGCTTCAAAAATCCGTTTATCGCGGTGCTGCTGGTGCTGGCGCTGGTGTCGGGCTGCACCGGCGATACCCGGGCCGTGTTCGTCATCACGAGCATGGTGACGCTGAGCGTGCTCATTTCCTTTGCCCAGGAGTACCGCTCGCTACGTACTGCCGAAAAGCTCAAGGCGCTGGTAAACAGTACGGCTAGCGTGCTGCGGCCCGTTGCTGGTAATTCTACCCGGCCCCAGCTGCTACCGCTACGCGAGCTGGTGCCCGGCGACGTCGTACACCTCGCCGCCGGCGACCTCGTGCCGGCCGACCTGCGCCTGCTCACCGCCAAAGACCTGCTGGTGGCCCAGGCAGCCCTCACCGGCGAGGCCCTACCCGCGGAGAAAACTGCGGCGGTGCCCGTTGACCCAGCCGGCGCGGCGTTGGAGCTGCCCAATCTCTGCCTGCTGGGTACGACCATCGTGAGCGGCACGGCCCGGGGGCTGGTGCTGGCCACCGGCGGGCGCACGCAGTTTGGGCAGCTGGCCCGCACACTAGCGGGCCGCCCCCCGCGCACGAGCTTCGACCGCGGCCTCCATGGCGTGAGCTGGGTGCTCATTCGGTTTATGCTGGTGCTGGTGCCGGTGGTGTTCTTCCTCAATGGCTTTACCAAGCACGACTGGGGCGAGGCCTTCTTCTTTGCCCTGTCGGTGGCCGTGGGCCTCACGCCCGAGATGCTGCCGATGGTAGTATCGGCCAACCTAGCCAAGGGTGCCCGTAACCTGGCGCGGCAGAAAGTGGTGGTGAAGAAGCTGGCCGCCATCCAGAATTTCGGGGCGATGGACGTGCTCTGCACCGACAAAACCGGCACCCTTACCGAGGATAAGATTGCGCTGGTCAAGTACCTCGATAGCTACGGCCAGCCCAGCCCCGCCGTGCTCGGCTACGCCGCCCTCAACAGCCAGCACCAAACCGGCCTGCGCAGCCTGCTCGATGCCGCCGTGCTCGACTGTGCCGCGGGCCGCGCACCCCAGCCCCCGGCCGCTTATCAGAAAGTCGATGAGATCCCCTTCGACTTCGAGCGCCGTCGTCTGAGCGTGGTGCTCGCCGCCCAGCCCGGCCGGCACCTGCTCATCTGCAAGGGGGCACCCGAGGAAATCCTGCGCCGCTGCACCCACGTCGAAAGCTACGGCGAGGTGATCCCTTTGAAAAAGTCGCGGCTGGCCCAGGCCAACGAGCTTATGCAGAGTATGAACGAAGATGGCCTGCGCGTAGTGGCGGTGGCCGTGCGCTCCCTGGCGGCCCGCGCCACACCCTACGCCCCGGCCGACGAAGCGGATCTCACGCTGGCGGGCTTCCTGGGGTTTCTCGACCCGCCCAAGGCCAGCACGGCCGCCGCCCTCGCCGCCCTGCACCAGCGCGGCGTGGCGGTGAAAGTGCTCACCGGCGACAGCGAAATCATCACCCGCCGGGTGTGCCGCGAAGTGGGCCTGCCGGTGACGGGCATTCTGCTGGGATCCGAGCTGGAAATGCTCAGCGATGAAGAGCTACGGGCGGCCGCCGTCACGCACACTGTCTTCGCCCGCCTTAGCCCGTTGCAAAAGGCGCGGCTCGTGGGCCAATTGCAAGCCGCCGGCCACACGGTGGGTTTCCTGGGCGATGGCATCAACGACGCCCCCGCACTGCGGGCCGCTGACGTGGGCATCTCGGTCGATACGGCCGCGGACGTGGCCAAGGAAGCGGCCGACATTATTCTGCTCGAAAAAAGCCTGCTCGTGCTGGTTGCTGGCGTGCAAGAAGGCCGCCGCACCTTCGGCAACACCATCAAGTACATCAAGATGACAGCCTCCTCCAACTTCGGCAATGTCTTCAGCGTGCTGGGGGCCAGCGTCTTCCTGCCCTTCCTGCCAATGCTGCCCCTGCATTTGCTCGTGCAAAACCTCTGCTACGACGTGTCGCAGCTGGCCATTCCCTGGGATGCCCTCGACGCCGACTACCTGGCCCGGCCCCGCCGCTGGGACGCCCGTAGCGTG
>CAJYVK010000214.1 GCA_913778455.1 uncultured Hymenobacter sp.
AGCAGCTTTTAGCATGTTACCTCATTACCTCATTACCTCATTACCTCATTACCTCATTACCTCATTACCTCATTACCTCATTACCTCATTACCTCATTACCTCATTACCTCATTACCTCATTACTAATAATTAACCATTTCGTAGAGGACGGACTCGAAGGCGCTGGCATCGACACTGAAATCGCCGCGGAAGGGGTTGTCCATGGCGGCGGTTAGGAAGAGCAGGGCACCTAGCAGCATCGCAATCAGGCAGGTGAGGGCTAGCTGGTGGGTGGTGTCTTCGGCAAAGAAAAACCAGGAGATGGCTACGTTGATGGCGGCGCCCAGGATGAGCACCCACCACAGCAGGGGCGGCAGGTTTGCCTGGTCGCCGCGCAGGCGCAGACGGTGGGCCAGCAGCAGCTCATTTACTTGGTTGATGGCCTGCTGATGCACAATTTGCAAGCGCGGCGTGGGTGGGTCGAAGGCCAGGAAATCATTTTTGAAGGTGCGCAGAATTTTACTACTTTCTTGGGGCACTATGCCTTTGTGGTGCTCGGGCCAGTCTTGATTGATGACCGACCGGACGTAGGTTTTCAACTCTTGCTGATAAAGCTGGCGGGCGGCGGGCGGGTAGGTCGCCATGTCCTGGTAGAGCGCCGCCGTGATGGTCGCCTCGTTATCGACCTGCCCCGAGAGCGTTTGCGAATTGCTCCACACGCCAGCGGCGACCAGCCCCAGCAGGATGCCGTAAATCACGCCTGATACGCCCAAGAAGTAGCTTACCAAGTCGTTGTGCTCGGCTGAATCCTTGACGTGAACCCGCACCCAGGGCCGCAGCAGCAACATGCCCGCCACCGAGAACAGCAGCGTGGCGCTGCAACAGCAAACAAAGAGAAACCAGTTGGGTACAGCGTAAATCCAGTCCACTGCGCAAAAAGGGAATGACCGGGCGCAAAAGCCCCCGACCGGAAACTGCGCGGCATACGCCGCTCGCCCGCCAGTAGTTACGAGCTCGTTTCCGCCCGGGGGCCGGCACTTACTGCATGTGCACGCGGAACTGCCACACGTGCTTGTCGAGCTCGTAACTCAGCTCCTGCAACTGATTGGAAGTCACCTCATCGACTTTGCTCAGGTGGTCGATGCGCTGGCGCACGCGCCGGGCCACGGTAGTGATACGCTCGGTCATGAGAATGAGCACCTGCTTATCAGAAAGGTAGCCGCCGGGAAATTCGCCCAAGTTGGAAGTGGCTGCTACCACGGCGGTGCGGCCATCGATGGGGTTACCTACTTGCAGCACCCGTTCGGCCAGGATGTCGGCGTATTTCCGGTAGGCGTCGGCGTTGTCTTGCAGCTGCTCGTGCAAGGACAAGTAGAGCGGGCCGCGCAGGTTCCAGTGGCATTGCTTCGACTCGTGGAAGAGTTCCAGCAGCTCCACCACGGTAGCTTGCAGGTCGTCGGTGACGGGCTTGCGCTTGTCGGCCTCGACCGGGATGAGCTGATCGGCGGCGGGGTTGCGGTAGTCGAGCTGGCCGTTGGTGGCGGGGGGCGGCGCGGGCGTATTCATGGGCGCGGCCATGCCGGCGGGCGGCGGGGGCGGCGTTTGGGCGGCGCGGCGGCTTTGGGCCTGGGCCTGGGGCGCGGTGGCAGCGAGCAGGGCCACGGTAGCAGCCAGCAGATAAGCTTTCATAAAAAGAGCGGGGAAAAGGAAGGTTGGTACCGGAGCGGTACCGTCGGGGTTAGATGCGCCTGTAACGGGACCTTGTCTTAGCGCTTCCTTAGCAGATTCTTAAAATCAGCTTAAATGCCAACGAACCCGGCCACCCGGGACGGCCGACGGCGCTTCTGCGTCGTTATTTGCTGCGTATGCGCTTACTGATTATCGAAGATGAGCCGGGCATTGCCCGGTTTTTAAAGCAGGGATTAGAGGAAGAGGCTTATGAAGTAGACGTGATAGCCAGCGGCCCAGAGGGCCTGGCCCAGGCCCTGGCCCAGCCCTACGCCCTACTGCTCGTCGATTGGATGCTGCCCGGCCTCACCGGCCTGGAAGTATGCCGCCAACTGCGGGCCAGCGGCAGCACGACACCCCTGATTTTTCTGACGGCCCGCGACACCGTCGCCGACACCGTAGCGGGCTTGCAGGCGGGGGCTAACGATTACATCAAGAAGCCATTCCATTTTGATGAGCTGCTGGAGCGCATCCGGGTGCAGCTGCGGCCGGCGGGGCGGCCAGCCGAACGCTTTACCCTCGGCCCCATTGTGCTTGACGTGAGCACCCACCAAGTGAGCAAGCACGGGCAGGAAATCAGCCTGACCCAGAAGGAATTTGCCCTGCTCGAATACCTGCTGCGCCACAAGGGTAAGGTCTGCCGCCGCCGCCAGCTCATCGAAAACGTGTGGGACATTCACTTCGAATACAACACCGGCGTAATCGACGTGTACATGAACGCGCTGCGCAAAAAGCTGGGCCTGAGCAAGGACGACGACTACCTGCAAACCATTCGCGGCGTGGGCTACGCCGCCCGCGACTGATATGCACCTGCGCTTCAAGGACCGCATCGCCCTGCACTACGGGCTGGCCACGGCCGCCCTGGTGGCGGCGGCCTACCTGCTGGTATTTGCGGTGGTACACCACCGCGTGTACCTCGACCTCGATGCCAATCTGCGCTACGAGGTAGCCAAACACTTGCAGGAAGTGAGCGTGGCCGGTGGTACGGCCCGCTTCACGCACCGCGAGGAATGGGAGGAGCGCGAACACCGCGAAGTGCAGGTCGACCCGGTGTTCATTCAGCTCACCGACGCGCAAGGCCGGCTGCTCGACCGCTCGCCCAATCTCAAGGGCGAGCAGTTGCCCTTCGATGCCACGCCGGCCGGGCGGCGGCCCTTCGATGCGCAGCTGCGGGGCACGACCATCCGGCAGGTGCAGGTGCGGCTTTCGCAGGATGGGCGGGCGGTGGGCTACCTGCTGGCGGCTATCTCGTCGGAAGCCGCGCAGCACGTGCTGGCCAGCCTGGGGCTGGTGCTGCTGGGCTCATACCCGGTGGTTCTGCTAGCCCTGTTTGGCAGCGCTCGGCGGCTGGCGGGGCGTAGCATCGCGCCCATTGCCGAGATCACGGCCACTACCAACCGCATCACGCGCAGCAACTTAGCCGAGCGCATTGCCCTGCCCCCGCGGCCCGACGAGTTGCACACCCTGGCCAGCGCCATCAACGGCCTGCTGCACCGCGTGGAGCAGGCCGTGGCCCGCGAAAAGCAGTTTACGGCCGATGCCTCGCACGAGCTGCGCACGCCGCTGGCCGTGCTGCGCGGTACGCTCGAAGTGCTCCTGCGCAAGCCCCGCAGCGCGGACGAATATGTAGCCAGCATCCAACTAGGCATGAGTGAAATCGACCGCCTCACGCGCCTCGTGGAGCAGCTGTTGCTGCTGGCCCGCTTCGACGGCCCCAGCCAGCGCCTGAGCCGCCAAGAGCTGAGCGTACCCGGCGGCGTGCACGAGGTGCTGCACCGCCGCCGCGCCGACCTTAGTGCCAAGCATATCCGGGTCGAAGTGCAGGACGAGGGCGCCGTGCCCATCGTGTCGGACCCCTACCTGGTCGATTTAATTTTAGACAACGTACTGGCCAACGCCATCAAGTATTCGCCGGCCGGCTCCACCATTACGGTGACGCTGGCCCCGGCCGGCACGCGGCTCCGGTGCACCATCGCCGACCAGGGCATCGGCATCCGGCCCGACGACCTGGCGCACATCTTCGACCCGCTTTATCGCTCCGAAGCGCTGGCTCACAAGCATATCGAGGGTACTGGGCTGGGTCTTTCCATCGTGGCTAAGGCCTGCGACTTGCTGGGCATTGAGCGAAGCGTGACGAGTGAGCTGGGGCACGGGACAGTGTTCACACTGGGCTTTCCAGCAGGAAACACTTTGCTCCTTCCCTAGCGCTGCTCACTTGCAGAAGCGCTCAAATAAGCCGGCGTCGATGGCGCGGGGCTCTGCCCTGCACCATCGACGCCAATCAGGGAGAGGCACCACACCCTATTCTTCCTCCAACGCTCCGCCGTGAATCATCTCCGACGTTACGTTGCGGCGCTTGGTCAGCTCGTTGGCTATCACACCCACTACGTGGATGAATAGAAAGCCGATAATCAAGTACATATCCACCGTATGAATGTCCTTCAGGGTTTCTTCCCACGGGGCCAGCCAGGCTACTTTATCGGCGTAAAGAATACCCAGGCCGGTGCTTACCATGACAACCAGCATGAGGTAAAAGGCTAAGTACGAATACTTGACCAGCGTCGCCGCACCAGCTTCGGCGCGGGCCTGCCGCAGCCGGTAGCCGAAGCGCTGCCGGCCGGCGGCCGTGAGCTCGGCCAGTACGCGCAGGGCCAGCAACCCAGCCAGGGCCACGCCCAGATAGATGTGGTAGTCCCAGATGCGGTGGCTCACGAGCTTGGAAATGGCTTTGGCCTGCTCCAAACTGAGGGTGATGCCGCTCTGGGCGGCCAGCTCCCGGATTTTGGGCCGCAGCCCGCGCACGTCGATGATGACGCGCATAAACCAGATGGTGCTGAGCAAACCAGTGATGACTAATGCATTGCCCCAATGCCAGAGGCGCAGCGCGGCGGTGTAGCGGGGACGGATGTTGGTCTTGGCTTGGATGGTGGGTGGCGCGATGGCCGGGATAGTCGAGGGCATTGACAGGGCTAAGAAAAAAAAGTGGCTAACGGCGCTTCCGAGCAGTATTTTAATGCTGATTGCCAGAGTTATCCAGCGGATACGCCCCGAGGTCGCGGCTGGGGGGCGTAATGGCCGTGGCCCCGTAAGTGGCGCTCAGCGGGATGCTGGGCGAGGTAGCCAGCGGCGCGAAGCTCGTGGTGCCCTTACCGATGGCCGCCGAGCCGCTACCGAGGCGGAAATTGGCCGTACCTGCGGCGGCGATGTCGCTGAGGCGCTGCACCGGGGCGGGCAGCGGAAAGCCCACGAACTGCGGGTTGTTCTGGCGCAGCGCGGCCGTGCCGTCGTACACCTGCCCGGGCCGGTAGCCGACGGGTAAAAATGAGCCGGGGCGCGGCAGGTCGGTTGCCTGGGGCTTGGTGAGGAAGTTGGTGGGGTAGATTTCGTTGGCCAGGCGCAGCGAATCGACGTAGTTGAGGTTGTAGCCGTAGCGCAGGTTGGCCGTATCGGCGGCCACCAGTACGTTGCCGAGGTAGTTGCCCGAGCCCACCACCCGAGGCCCGTATTTACAATTCACCATCAAGTTGTTATAGTACACCCCGCGGGCACCCTCCTCGTAGTTGAGCGAGCCGCCCCGGCCGGCCTGGGTGCGCCGGTAGCCGCAGTGCACAAACGTGTTATTGTACATGTACACGTTGGTTTGCGGGTTTTTACCGCCGCCGTTGCCGGCCTTCGAGCCGTTGGTCGAGGAGCCAATGAAGACGTTGTAGGCGATGTTGCCGGTGGTGCCCGACTTCACGTTGACGCACTCCCCGCCCGTTTTGCCGCCCTTCTCAAACGTGTTGCGCATGATGTTGATGCGCCCGCCCAGAATGGTCATCATGTCATTCGTACTGCCGTACAGCCACGAGTCTTCCAAATCGAGCACGCCCTGCGGGTTCTGAAAGTAGATGGGGTTGGTATTCTTACCGTTGACGATGCCCGCCGACACGGGCGATACCACGGCCACCCCACCGCAAAACTCGATGTGCGTCCATTTGATGACCATCAGCGGGCAGGTGACGTCGCCCAGGATACCACCCCACTTACCCTGGTAGGCCGGATCGGTGGCGGGGCTGGCCCCCGGCTGGTCGGTTTTAGCCAGGCCCTTCACCGTGAAATACACCGGCTGCGCCTGGGTACCGAGCGAGAGCAGGGTGCCCTTCACCACGAAGTTATAATTGCCTAAGAAATTGATTTTTACGCCCGGCTGAATCACGAGCGTATCGCCAGCATTGATGATAACGTTGGCGTTTACGTCGAAGCTTTGCCCCTGCTGCATGGTGCCCTTGACGGCCCCACCCAACGGCGCGGTATTATCGACGGGCTTGCCAATGAGCAGACGCGGGGCCGACAGCTCCACGGTTTCGACGGAGTCGGTGCAGCCGGCGAGGAGCGTGAGGGCGGCGAGGGGAAGGAGGCGAAAAAGTCTCATCATATTACTGTTTTTTATTTTTGACTTTGCAATAGCTTGCCCGGCACGCCGCTAATTCAACCGAAAGCGCACGCCCAGCAGGTAAGAGCGGTTGTACACGTCGCGTTGCACCAGGATGCGGTCGGCGCGGTCCTGGCCGGGGGCAGTGCGCAGGTCGCCGGTGGGAGCCTGCATCACTTCCACCACAGTGGCCGTGTTGAGCAGGTTGGTAACCTTGAGGAAGGCCGTGAGGTGGAGGGGCAGACGGGCTTCGGCCGAAAAGTCGAGCTGGGTCGTGGCCCGCTGCCACTGGTCGAGGTCGCGGTAGGGCGACACGGCCACCAGGCGGCGGCCCGTGTACACGACGGCCAGCTGGACATCGAGGCCGCGGGTTTCATCCTTATATAATAGGGCCAGGTTGCCGATGTGGTCGCTCTGGCCTTGCAACGGGCGTACCTGAGTGGGCGCGGTGGGGTACTCGGCCGTGGGCGAGCCGGCATCGGCCGTGACGAGGCTGCCGGTAGCATCGCGGTAGTACACGCGCTTGGTGGTGGTGATAGTCGAGTGCGTGTAGGTGTAGTTGCCGGTCAGGCCCCAACGGCGGATATACTTGGTAAATACCAGCTCCGCCCCGTAATTGGTAGCCGTGCCGAAGTTGGTGGGCTGGTAGAAGTACAGGTTGCTCGACGACTGCGAGAAGCCGTATTCTATCGGGTTACGCAGACGCTTGTAAAAGGCCCCGACCAGCAGCTGGGCGTGGGCCGGGCCGTAGTGCTCGTAGCGCAGGTCGAAATTATCGGCTTGGGTGTGCTTGAGGTTGGGGTTGCCAGCCTGGGTGTAATAGTCGTTGTTGAGGTCGTTCTGGGCGGGTACCAATTCGAAGAGATTGGGCCGGCTGATGCCCTTGAAATACGATAAGCGCAGGTTTTGCTGCTCGCTCAGCAGGTATTTGGCGTGCAGGCTAGGCAGCACATCCACGTAGCGGATGGTACCACTCTGGCCCACCTGGTCGTCGGGCAATTGCGAATCGTAGTGCTGACGGGTGGCTTCGAGGCGCACACCACCCAGCAGCTGGAGCTTGTCGAAAAACAGGACTTTCGCCTGGGCATAACCCGCCCCGATGCGCTCGGTAGCGGCGTAGTTATTACCGTTAGTGCTCTTTTCTAACCCATTGTCGAGGTTGAAAACGAAGCGCGCCTGGCCGTAGGTAGTGAAAGGTTGCTGGTTGCTGGTACCCACGCCGCTGGTGGCCGCGTCGAGGTTGTAGTAGTCGTAGTAGTTGCTGCGATTCTTCTGCCGCAGCAGGCCGCCCACGGTAATGTCGAAGGTGGGCGTAACGGCAAAGCTGAGGTTGGCCGCGCCGGTCAGGTCCTGGTCGTAGCTGTGCTGCCAGAGGTGGGTGGCAGCCTGCACGAAGGTTCCCTGCTGGGTATTGGCGGCGGTGGCGTTCTTGCTGGTTACCTCCGTCACGTCGGGCGTGGCGAAGGTGGCGCGGGCGTAGCTGGCGGTCCAGTCAAAGTGCAGGCGCGGCAGCAGGGCGTGGTCGCCCTGCAAGGTTTCGGCCCAGAGCTGCTGGCGCTGCAAGCGGGCCTGGCGACGCATGGGCACATCGCCGCCCGTGCCCAGATCATTGGTGCGAATGGTGCGGGCCTGGGCGTCGTCGAGGCGTAGCAGCAGCGAATACAAACCCAATTTATGACGCTCGTTCAGCGCGTAGTCGAGTTTGGCGTGCAGGCCGGCGCGGGTTTGCAGCAGCGAATACTCGCGGCGCTGGATCTCGTCGAAGGTGAAGACGTTGCCGGGATTGGGCTGGCCCAGCGGATGGTAAAATAGCCGGTCGGAGCCCCGGTGCGTGTTTTGCAAGCTGCCAGCCACCAACAGGCCCAGCCGGCCGTCGCGGGTACGATTGCCCACAGTCAGACCGAAGAGTGAATTCACCGGCACCTTCACCGCCGCGAAGTCCAGCACCTGGCTCGAAAAATCGCCGGCCTGGGCCTGGTAGCCCGCTGGGTTGCGCTCGGCGGGCGATTGCCGCGCAAGGCCGTTCGTACGGAAGCTCGCAAACGGCCGGCTGGCAAACAGGTCGCTGTAGCCGCCCGCTACCGTGGCTGCCACTACCAAGTGGTCGGGGGCCGATTTCATGACCATGTTCATGGCCCCGCCGATGGCGTCACCCTCCATATTGGGCGTCAAGGCTTTTACTACTTCGAGGCGCTGGAGGAGCTCGGCCGGAAACAGATCGAGCGGTACGTAGCGGTTGTTGGGGTCGGGGCTGGGAATCTTAATCCCGTTGACCAGCGTGTAGTTGTAGCGTCGGTCCATGCCCCGGATAATGGCGTACTGGCCGTCGCCGCCCGAGTTGCGCACTACCGATACCCCGCTGGCCCGCTGCACCACGTTGCCCGCCGTCACGTCGGGCGACAGTTCAATAGTGCGGGCCGAGAGCACGTTGAGCACGTTGTCGGCTCGCTGCTCGGTGCGCCGCGCCGCTTCCGTCGATTCGCGGTCGAGGTGCCCGGCCACGGTTACTTCGGCCAGCGTTCGGCCAGCCGCCTTCAGGCGAAAATCGGCCTGCTGGCGCTCCCCCTCGGCCAGGCTGAGCGTACGTGTCTGGGTTTCGTGGCCCAGGTTCTGCACCTGCACCACCACGGTTGGACCGGCGGCCACCCGCAGCAGGTAAGTGCCATCGAGGCCCGTGGCCGTCCCTTGCTGGGTGGCTGGCAGTAGCACCGTGGCACCAATAACGGGCTCGCCGGTAGCGGCATCGAGAATGGTGCCGTGCAGGGTGGCAGCCGCCGCGCGGCGCTGGGCAGTAGCGGGGCGAGCCAGCAGGCCAGCCAGCGTAAGGAACACTAAAAAGCGGTAAAAAGCAGGCATTTGCGAAGGATTGTTTGGACAAAACTACCCGTCGCTTTTCCCGCAAAAATCGCCTTTAGCATACTTTTAGGCAATGGTAACTAGCTCGTTACATACCGGCTTTAGCTTCATAAAAAGGTAAAGCTCCGCTCTTTCGAGGAACCCGCCGGCCCGTTATGTTTGGCCCGCGGAACGTAGCTCGCCCGCCGGGCGAGCTAACCCGCCAACGGACGACCGTCCTTGTCGAAGCGGTCGGTCTGGCAGTTTTTATCCTTACCGTTTTTGTCCTTACCGGTGCAAATTTTGGTTTCGTAAGTCACCTCTCCCCGGGCGTTTACCACCCGCACTATGCGGTCGAGCTGATGGTGCGGGTAGCGCTGGCTCACAACCGTGTGGCCCAGCGGCAGAAAGGCGTGCGGGGGCACGTCGAGGCGACTTTCGATTACTTCGCCCCCCGGTGTCAATTGAACGGTCCCGCGCAACCGGCGCTCACCGGGAATCCGACCTTGGGCGTCACGCTGCTCAAACGTAGCCTCGTAACCCGCCGGGCAACGGTGCCAGGCAACGTGGTGGGCCTCGGGCTGGGCCTGGGCGAATGCGGCCACTACGGCGGCCGGCGCCTGCACTGACTGCTGCGCCCGGGCTGGCCTTGCCAGCAGGCCGCAGCCCAAAAGAATAAGGAGTGTTTTCACTGCGTCGAAGGAAAAGGAAAGAGACCGGGCCGGCGTTACCACTTAGCCTAATGGGTTTATCGGCCCGACTGGCAGCTTCATCAAACGGAAATGCTGAGCTGCCTATCTTAAGACCAACTTAAAACTTCCTTAAATCCCCGGTGTCCACCGTCGTTTGTACTCATCCGGCAAGCAGTAAGCACTCGTTGCGATAACTACCTTTTCCCTTATCCAACCTACCCACGCTGATCAACGACCAGGTTACAATGGTTTGTTAAGCCGCTTTTTCGCGCCGCGCACACTACGGCTGCAACACCAACTATTTGTATTTTTCTACGGTAGCTAACAAAGCTGCATAGTCTGGATCTACCCGAGCATTCGCTTGGCGTAGTTACTCACACGGAAGACCGTTGCAGCACGGCTACGAGCTGCTGCATCAGGGCCTGCTGCTCCAGCAAATGCTGGTTGCGCTGCTCGGCCAACGCCAATTGGTGCTGGAGATACTGGGTCTGGAGCGCCACCGCGAAATAGGCAGGGTCGGGCACCGCGGCTACCGCCGGCGCAGGAGCCGGCACGCTGGCTGGCCCGGGGGGCGGCACCGGCACCGTTGCCGCTTGAAACGGCACCGCCGCCTGGGCGGCGGATATAGCCACTGGGGCCGGAGTCGCCACCGGCTGCGGGGCCGGATTTACCGTGGCCGGGGCCGGCTCCTCGGTATGCAGCACCGGGGTCGGCGCTACCGGCTCGGCCGCAGCTACTGGGCTAGCGGGTACCGTTGCGACCGGAGCCACGGCTTCCGCTACTGGCTTGTCCGTTTTCATCATTGGCCCAGTACCTTCCATCAGCCAATCCTTCGAAACATTTGGGTACACCTCGAAAACCTTGCACAACAGGTCGTAACCAGGCTTGTTCCGCTCCTCGACAAGGTGCTGAATGACGGTAGCCGTCTTGTCCAGCGACTGCGCAAAGGCATTTTTACTCATCCCCAAATGTTGAATGAGCTGCGTGAAGCGTTGGCCGATGGACTGCGGAGCGGGCATTTGCACAAATGGTAAGTTACGCAAATGTATAACGCCGAGAGCTATTTACACGGACTCCGCTTGCGTTAATTCCTCCCTTGTCAGCGCTCTACCGGTGGTCGGGTCATAAAAAAGCCCCGAAAGCCTGGGCGACTTTCGGGGCCGGATGCCCAGCGCCAGCCTCGGCGCGGGCCACAACCATAGCGTTTATTCGTAGCGCAGGCTGTCGATGGGGTCGAGCGCAGCCGCCTTACCCGCCGGGTAGGAGCCAGCCAGCAGCCCTACCGTGACGCAAATGGTGAGCCCCACCCCTACCCAACCCCAGGGCACGAAGAAGGAGCTGCTGCCCGCCAGCACGGCTACGCCGTTGCCGGCGGCCACCCCCAGCAGGATACCAAACGCCCCGCCCAGCACGCAGATAACGATGGCTTCCAGCAAAAACTGCAAGCGCACCTGCCGCGCCGTGGCCCCCAGCGCCTTGCGGATACCGATTTCGCGGGTGCGCTCCGTTACCGATACCAGCATAATATTCATGAGAGCGATGCTGGCCCCGAGCAAGGCCAGGAAGGCGATGATGCCCCCCGCCAATTGCATTTTGCCGGTGAGGGAGTCCAGGGTACCCGCAAGTGATTCGGGGCTTTCGATATCGAACGAATCTTCCTGGCCGAGGCGGTCGTTGCGCACGGCGCGCATCACGCCGGTGGCCTGGCTCTGCAAGAAGCCCAGCGAAGCCGCCGTGGGCGTGGCCGTTTTCACGTCGTAGGTGAGCGCCCCATTGCGGGGCAGTTGGTTGCCGGTTTCGAGCGGTACGAGCAGCATGCGGTCGGCCCCGCCCGAACCGCCCATCGTGCTGCCGCTTTTTTCAAGCAGCCCCACCACTTGAAAGCGCTTACCAAGCGCGTAGATGTACTTGCCCACCGGGCTCGTCTGCGGAAATAGCTTGTCGCGCATCTCCTCCCCGATGATGGCCACGTTGGCCCCCGTGCTCAGTTCGGCCGGCGAGAAGGTACGCCCCTGCGTGAGCGAGTAGCTTTGGATGCGCAGGTAGTTTTCGTCGCCGGCCACTACCTGCATGTTGGGGTTGGTCTTCTGGCCGTTGGCCTTTACCTCGGTGGCCCCGCTGATGGAGGCCGACACGCCCACCACCGTACCGGGCTCCCGCCGGGTCAGCTCTTTTTTATAAAGCGTGGCTTGCAGGTAGCTCAGCGGCGGGTACTGCTTGGTTTGCACGCCACCGCGCCGCGAGCGGTTGTTGTAGCCTTTGGCTTTGATCTCGAAGGCATTGGCCCCGAGGCTGGCAAAGGTTTCGCCCAGCGAGTTGCGCATGGCGTCGATGGCCGTGAGGATACCCACCAGGGCCATCAGCCCGATACTCACGATGAGGGCCGTGAGGATGGTGCGCAGCAAATTTCCGGAGATGGAGCGCAGCGCCTCGCGGATATTTTCCAGTAAACTCATCGCAGATTCAACGGATTTAACGGATTTCGCGGATACGCCTGCTGCGCAGGCTGACTAGGTGGGTTTTTAGGCATGGGGGGGTGGCGGGCGGACTTTTTTGGTGGGGGATGCGTTGGTAAGGGCAGCAGCCGTACCTTGAACTACGGTAGCGCGGGGCTCGTTTGCCCGGCTAGCCTCTTAGTCCTCAAAAGTATGTTGCTGAAGCGTCTTGCCCTCTTATTGGCCCTGCTGTCCCCTACGCTGGCGGCCCGGGCCAACCACATTTTTATCCCGATGGATAATACCCAGAAGGAGCACCTCAAAGCTTACGGCTTGTGCTACTGGGCCTTGAGCAAGCAGATTGAGATTGACTGGCTGCTCAATTATAAAGGAGGCTCTTTTGCCTGCGAGGCCGAGCCGGCCGTGGAAAACGAGCTCAACGTGCGCGGCATCACCTTCCAGACCATTTCGGAGGCGCAGTACACCGGCATTTTGCAGCAAATCGCCGACCCCAACGCCAACATGGACATTATGAAGCTGGAGAAGGTCCCCAAAATTGCGGTGTACACGCCTAAGGGCAAGCAGCCCTGGGACGATGCCGTGACGATGGTACTCACCTACGCCGAGATTCCGTACGATAAAATCTACGACGACGAGGTGCTCTCCGGCGTGCTGCCCAAGTACGACTGGCTGCACCTGCACCACGAAGACTTCACCGGCGAGTACGGCAAGTTTTACGCCGCCTACCGCTACGCGCCCTGGTATCAGCAACAGCAGCGCGACGCCGAGGCGGCTGCTAAGCGCAACAACTTCAAGAAAGTGAGCGAGATGAAGGCCGCGGAGGCGGTGAAGATGCAGGAGTTTATTGCGGGCGGCGGCTTTATGTTCGCTATGTGCTCGGCTACCGACAGCTACGACATCGCCCTGGCTGGCCTGGGCGTGGACATGGTGGAAAGTATGTACGACGGCGACCCCGCCGACCCCAACGCCCAGGCCAAGCTCAACTTCAACCGCACGCTGGCCTTTCAGAACTTCCAGCTGTACATGAACCCGATGCAGTACGAGTACTCCAACATCGACATGCAGCCCGGCGAGCGCGGCCTCTACGAGCAAAACGATTATTTCCAACTCTTTACCTTCTCGGCCAAATACGACCCGGTGCCGACCATGCTCACCCAGAACCACGAGAAAACCATTCACGGCTTCATGGGCCAGACCACGGCCTTCCGCAAAAGCCTCGTCAAGCCCGATGTCGTCATCATGGGGGAAACCAAGCAGGCGGGTGAGGTGCGCTACATGCACGGCACCCTCGGCAAAGGCACCTGGACGTTCTACGGCGGCCACGATCCCGAAGACTATCAGCACCTCGTGGGCGAGGAGCCCACCGACCTCTCGCTGCACCCCAACTCGCCCGGCTACCGCCTGATTCTGAATAACGTGCTATTTCCGGCGGCTAAGAAGAAGAAGCAGAAAACCTAGCATTTACGGCCCCCCACGGCTACCAGTGCTCCCCTATCCATTTTACTGCTTCCGTCATGCTGAGCTTGCAAGCATCTTCTCACGCCCGGACAAGCTACCCGAACCTGACAAGATGCTTCGCAAGCTCAGCATGACGGAACGAAAATGGAAAGGCAGGTAACATGGCAGCAAAAAGAGCGCCCGCGTTTCGTACGAAACGCGGGCGCTCTTTTTGCTGCTACGGGCTGTTTATCCCTTCGCCGTCAAAGCGATGTACGGGATAATGCACTCCTCCAACGATACGCCACCGTGCTGGAAGGTATCCTTGTAATAGTTTACGTAGTAGTTATAGTTGTTGGGATAGGCGAAAAAATAATCGCCGAGCGTGAAGACGTAGGCCGTGCTCACGTTTTCGCGGGGCAGGAAAATACTTTCCGGCTTGCGCACCACGTAGATGTCGCGGCTCTCATCGAACCCCAGGTTGCGGCCGTGCTTGTAGCGCAGGTTGGTGTTGGTATTGCGGTCGCCCACAATCTTGTACGGGCGCTTTACCCGGATGGTACCGTGGTCGGTCGTGATGATGAGCTTGCCTTTTTTCTCGGCAATGATTTGCAGCATCTCGTATAGCGGCGAGTGCAAAAACCAGGAGCGGGTAAGGCTACGGTAGGCGCTTTCGTCGGCGGCCAACTCGCGGATCATCGCCATGTCGGTGCGGGCGTGCGAGAGCATATCCACGAAGTTGTAGACGATGACGTTAAGCTTGTAGTTGTTGTGCAAGTTGCTCATCTTACCCAGCAAGTCCTTGCCAGCTTGCAAGTTGGTAATCTTGTGGTAGCTGTGCTTGGCCTTTTGGTTGTTGCGCTGGAAGTTGATTTCCAAGAACTCCGCCTCGTGCAGGTTTTTACCTTCCTCGTCCTCGTCCCACACCCACAGGTTGGGGTATTTCTTTTGAATCTCCCCGGGCATCATGCCGGCGAAAATGGCGTTGCGGGCGTAGGCCGTGGTAGTGGGCAAGATGCTGTAATACAATTCCTCCGTATCGACGGTGAATAGCTCAGCAATGATGGGTTCGAGCACCTTCCACTGGTCGTAGCGCAGGTTATCGATGAGCACGAAGTACACCGGCGTATCGCCGGTTTGCTTCATCAGCGGAAATACTTTCTCCTTAAATACCTGGTGCGACATCATGGGGGCGTCCTTGTCGCGGCCGTTCACCCAGTCCTCGTAATTTTCGATGATGAAGCGACCGAAATAGGTATTCGCCTCATCCTTCTGCATGTTGAAAACCTCGGCCATGCTCTTGCCCTCGGTTTCGTTGATTTCCAGCTCCCAGTAGGTCAGCTTCTTGTATACGTCCACCCATTCCGAGGGCGAGAGGCGGTCGGAAAGCTGCATGCCCAGCTGGCGAAAATCGCGCTGGTAGCCCGAATTGGTGGCTTCCGTAACGAGGCGCTTGTTATCAAGCACCTTCTTTACCGACAGTAGAATCTGGTTGGGATTGACGGGCTTGATGAGGTAATCGGCAATTTTGGCCCCGATGGCCCCTTCCATGATGTGCTCCTCCTCGCTTTTGGTAATCATGACCACGGGCAGCGTGGGGCGCACCACCTTGATTTCGGTGAGCGTTTCGAGGCCGGTGAGGCCGGGCATGTTCTCGTCCAGAAACACCAGGTCGTAGGTATTTTCCTGCACCTCTTCTAGGGCGTCGGCCCCGGAGTTGACGGGCGTTACATCGTAGCCTTTCTCCTTGAGAAACAGAATGTGCGGCTTGAGCAGGTCAATTTCGTCGTCGGCCCAGAGAATGGAGTATCGTTGCATAAGCAGAAGCGCGCCGCAGGGGTGTCGCGCGTGGGAAATGGTAATTTGGTACTGGTAGCGAAGCTAACGGCCGGAGCCGCGCCGGTAGTATCCCGGAGGCTAAGCTCGCCGTAGCTTTACCGGAAAACGCACGTTTAGGTTCTTACCAGCGCCACTTAGTCGG
>CAJYVK010000215.1 GCA_913778455.1 uncultured Hymenobacter sp.
CCCCGCTACTTTTGACCGTCTGCCGGGGCATTCTCACGCGTTCAGCCCGCGGCGGACAAACTCACTCCGGCCGGAGTCCCTCGCCTTTTCTGCCTACCGCACCTACCCGGCTTTCACCGGGCGGGCCCCCGCGTGCGCCCACGGATTATACCATTCCCACCCAATTCCTTATTCCACATGAAAAAACCTTCACTTTTTGCCCTTCTGGGGCTGCTTCTACTGGGCGCACTGCTGCCGCACCGCAGTCAGGCGCAGGGAAGTATCCCGTTTACTATCAACAACACGTCGCCCTTCGCTGATAGCGACTTGTACGTGGCTATCGTGGGCATCGACCCCTCGAACAACCACGTGTGGATCAACGCCGCCAACGGCCAGGTGCTGCCCATGAGCAGCTCCTACAACACCGTCACCGGCCCCACCATCAACGGTAACACCGGCCCGGGCCAGAACTCGAAGTACGCCGCCTGCTTTACCAAGCTCAGCAGCATCCCCAACCGCACCTTTACCCTGCCATACATCGCGGGTTGCCGGGTGTATATTTCCAAGGGACAGCAATTGTACTTTTACTTTTTCGGGGCCAATGGTGCACCCTCGGGCTACACGGCCCCCAACCCGCAAAACTCCACCGACCCCAACACGGGCATTCTCTACGAAACCATTGAGCTGACCAACAATAGCGGCGGCTTTTTCGGCAACACGACCCGCGTTGATGCCTTCGCCTACCCGATGGGCCTGGAGCTGTACGGCAATAACTACTACAAGAAAACCGGCGAGCTGAAAACCGCCGCCGACATCGTAGCGGCTTATAAAGCCAACGTGCCCACCGAGTTTCAGGGCACGGTGAATAATTCGACGGGCGTTATCACCTTCCCCAGCAAAACGCCGGCCTTCTACGATGGCAGCAACGGCACCACGGCCGGCCAATACGGCAACTACTTCAAGTCGTACATCGACGCCATCTGGGCCAAGTACAAAAGCGAGGACTTGATTTTTTACGCCGGCAACGCGGGCGTGTTTAAGGGCCGGGTGGGTACCGACGACCGCCTGGTGGTAGTCGGCCAGTCTGGCGCCTTTACGGGGCGCACGGGCATCGTGTCGCGCCGGCCCACTACGCAGGAAGCCTTCGAGGGCAAGGGCGTGCTGGCCAGCGGCGTGAGCGACGTCACCGTGGACCTGGTCGTGCAGGCCCAGCTCACGGCGGCCATCAACCGCCACGTAGTCAACACAACTACCACCAACGTGGGCCAGCAAAACTGGTACGACGCGAGCAAATACTACCAAACTGCGCCCTTCAATTACTACGCCCGCTTCTGGCACCTGCCCGGCATCAGCGTGGATAATTTGTCCTACGGCTTTGCCTACGACGACGTGGCCGACCAATCGTCGACCCTGCAAACGCCCCAGCCCACCAAGGTAGTGGCCACGTTTGGCGGCTACGCGGGCCAGCCCTCGACGGGCGTGGCGACTTTCTACAAAGATTGCAATTACTCCGGCACGGCGGTGGCGCTGCCGGTGGGCACCTACACGCTCGCGCAGCTGAACGCCAAGGGCATTCTCGACAACGACATCTCGTCGCTCCAGGTGGGCAGCGGCTACCAGGTGGTGCTGTACACGGCCGACAGCTTCGGCGGCTCCTCGCTGAGCCTGACGGGCAACACCAGCTGCTTGGTAAACAACGCGCTGGGCTCGGGTAACTGGAACGACCAGACGACCTCGCTCAAAGTGCAGGCGGCGTCCTCGGCCTTCAGCGTGCTGCTGCAAGCCGAAGCCGCTAACGTCAACAACGGCATGACCGTCGAAACCTGCACCGATACCGGCGGCGGCCAGGACATGGGCTACATCGACCCGGGCGACTACCTGGTGTGGAACAATATCACTTTCCCCACTACCGGCACCTACACCATCGAGTACCGGGTAGCCAGCGGCGGCAGCGGCGGCACTATCTCGGCCGACCTCAACGCCGGCTCCATCCAGTTTGGCAACTCCACCCTGCCCGGCACCGGCGGCTGGCAAACCTGGACCACCGTTTCCAAAACGGTGACCGTCAACGCGGGCACCTATAATTTCGGCATCTACGCCCAGACCGGGGGCTACAACCTCAACTGGGTGCGCATCTCCAAGGCCAGCAGCGCCCGCGGGGCCGCGCCCGCCACGGCCAGCGCCGCCACCACGCCCACCGCTGACCTGCTCACCCTCTACCCCAATCCCACTACCGACCAGCTGCAAGTAGCCGCCGCGCCCGAGCTGGCCGGCAGCACCTACCGCGTGCTCAACGCCGTGGGCCAGGCCGTGAGCAGCGGCACGCTCGGCACCTCGCTCGACGTGGCTACGCTACCCGCTGGCCTCTACCAGCTGCTCGTCACCACACCCGGCCAGCCAACCCTGAGCCGTCGCTTTACCAAGCTGTAGTACTCGGGTGGTATTATAGCGAAAGTCAAAAGGCCGTCTAATTTTTAGGCGGTCTTTTTCGCGTTTGGTCGGCATGGTTTGCGCGCATCTTTGCCGCTGAAACTGGACCGGGTGGCTAGCCAGTGAAGGATACTAGCTGCGCATTGTGTGCGTGTAACACCAAGCTCCAGTTTGGTAATGCGCTTGAATGCGCTTGAATACGCGCCCTCATGCATCACCAAGCTGGAGCTTGGTGTTACAGCACCCATCCTGCTTTACTCGCTCATGCATCGCCAAGTCTTCCCTCCGTTCGCGGCCTGTCTTCCTACCAGTTCCCTGCCGATAGTGCGGCCCCCGGCCGGCCAGCGGCGCTTTCAGAGCACTGCCGTGGAGCAGGCCATTGCGGAGTTTCAGCAGCGAGTCCGCGACCCAGAATTGGGCTGGCTGTTTGGTAATTTTTTTGCCAACGCGCTCGACCGGCACGTAGCCCACACCGCGCCGGGTGGCCGACCCGATACTTTCGTGAGCACGGGCGCTAGCGAGACGATGCGTCTGGCCGACAGCAGTATTCAGGTGTGGCCCTACCTGGCGCTCGTCACCCGCGACGCGGCCCTGCGCCAGCTCGTGGCTGGCGTTATTAACCGGCAGACGCAGTGTATTCTGCTGGACCCCTACGCCAACGCGTTTTACGCCGATAGAACCCAAGTCGGCGCGGGGCCACCCGACCGTACCACCATGCGACCCGGCGTTCAGGAGCGTAAATGGACGCTCGACTCGCTCTGCCACCCCATTCGGCTGGGCTACTATTACTGGAAGCTTACCGGCGACGAGCAGCCCTTCGATGCGCAGTGGCGCGAAGCCATGCGGCTGACCATTC
>CAJYVK010000216.1 GCA_913778455.1 uncultured Hymenobacter sp.
GAGTAGGGTAGGAGGAAGCGGGGGTAGCAGGGTATGAGTTTATAAAACCCTTCTACCCCCGTTCGTTTAGTAGTCAACTGCCTACCCCCACACCCGCCTACCCTCATACCCTACAGATGAAAATTCATTCGCTCGATACTGGTCTGTTTAAGCTCGATGGGGGCGCCATGTTTGGCGTAGTGCCCAAGTCGATGTGGCAGAAGCTCAATCCGCCCGATGCCAACAACATGTGCACCTGGGCCATGCGCTGCCTGCTGATCGAGGATAACAACCGGCTCGTGCTCATCGACAACGGCATTGGCGATAAGCAGGACGAGAAATTTCGGGGCCACTTTTACCTGCACGGCGACGACACGCTCGAAAAATCCCTGCGTCGGCTGGGCTTCACGAGTGCCGACATCACCGACGTTTTCCTGACGCACCTGCACTTCGACCACTGCGGGGGCTCGGTGGTGCGCCGACCCGACGGCGTGCTGCAAACGGCCTTCGCCCACGCCACTTACTGGAGTAACGAGGCACACTGGCACTGGGCCGTGCAGCCCAACGCCCGCGAAAAAGCCAGTTTCCTGCGGGAGAATATTCTGCCCATTCAGGAAAGCGGGCAACTCAAGTTTATCGACCCCAGCCAGGGCGTACCCGCCGCGCTGCCGCAGTTTAGCGACATCATTTTTGCCGATGGTCACACCGAAAAAATGATGGTGCCGGTGATGCAGTACAAGGGCCGCACGCTGGCTTACATGGCCGATTTGCTGCCCAGCGTGGGCCACCTGCCGCTGCCCTACGTGATGAGCTACGACGTGCGTCCGCTCGTGACGCTCGGCGAGAAGGAAGCCGTGCTGCGCCGGGCCGCCGAGGAAAGCTGGGTGCTGCTGCTCGAGCACGACCCGCTGCACGAGGCCTGCACCGTGCAGCTGACCGACAAGGGGGTGCGGCTAGCGGAGACGCTGCGTATCAGTGATTTGTAGTGTAGCCGGGTGAGCGACGCCAGGGGGGCGGGACTAGGTGGCCAGCTAACGAGCAAGGCCGTTTTAACAAATCTGCTGTCTATCAGATGTCAGTTCTTAAACTATGCCGGCCCTACGTTTCGCTCGTATTGCTGCTGGTGCCGCCCAGCCTGTTTGGGCTGCTCCTACTGCTATTTCAGGATAATGGCCGGTTGCAACTGCGCGGCGGGTTTCCATACCTGCCGTGGCAGTTTCTGGTAGTGGCCGGGGCTGGGCTGGTGGCCACGCTGGGCGGCATCCTAGACTGGCGCTACCACCGCAACCCGCTGCACCTGAAAATTCCGAAAAAGGAGCGCGATGCCGAAGCGGCGGCGCTGGGCCTGGGTGGCGTGCCCATGTTTGTGCTCATGAGCTTGGCCACGCTACGAGGTAACCCCACGGTTTGGCTGATTCCGATTGTAGTGGTGCTGATTTACAGGGTAGTAGCCATCAGCTACGATGAGTTTGTTTTTCATCGCAAGCGTTGCGGTCCCGTTGAAAATACGTACCATCGCATGCTCGTATTTGGTAACGGCACAGCCTGGCTGGCCTGGTTTCACTTCATTTATTGCTGAGTGAAGCCGGCCCTAACCGTCGGTAGCCTACTTAGGCAGAGCGCCCAGCAGCTGGCTGCGCGGCCGGCGCAGGTGGCGCAGCCGCTGTCGGTGCATATTTTCACAACGGGTGCCCGTTGGATGTTTGCCCACCTGCCCCCGCAGGCCGGGCAACCAGTCGAGTTCGACGATTCCATTCGGTTTGGGCGCTACGGTAGCTTGAAGTACGGCAGCAGCTTGCTGGCGCTAGTGGCCGTGGCGAGCGGGCTAGCCCGGCTGCACCTGCTGCCGTGGCTGCCGCTGGCCGGGCTGGCGTTTTACGTGGTAGAGGTGCATTTTCTGTTCTTATTTCCCCTGCTGCTCGACCGCGTGGCGCACCCCCTGCGCGCCAGCCTGCGGGCCACGTACCGCGTCGGCCTGTTCAAGGCCCTGGCCTGGACGCTCACGCTCGCCGCTTTCATGCTGGCCGGGTTGCTGCGTCGCCGGCCGTGGCGCAACTGGCACGTGGGCTGCCTGGCCCTTATTCGCTGGTATCATCATGAAGTTAGAGCTGGGATACACCCCCGATTTTGAGGTGCGGCGGGTGGCGTACAGCTGCGCCGGTGCCGGCCGCTTCAGCGTGCTGTATCTGTCCGACCTGCACCTCACGCGGTGTGGCGGTCCCCTCGTGGCCCGGCTCATCGCCACGATAGCCGAGCTCGACCCGCAGGTGATTTTGCTCGGGGGCGACTACCTGGATGGCCCGGGGGGCGTGGCCCATTTCAGGCGTCTGCTCCGGTCTCTGGCGGCCCGGCCGCACGTTTTCGTGGTGGCAGGCAATCACGATACCTGGTTTGGGCTGACCCAGATAAAGCAGTTGGTAGCGACCCACGGCCTCACGTGGCTAGGGGCCGAGACCATCGAAATCCAGCTGGCCGGCCAGCGCATCGCGGTAAGTGGTAAGGGGGCACCCGGCCCCACCGCCGGGGTAAATTTTAGCATATTGTGCCTGCACCAGCCCGCGGGCTTGCCCCGGCTGAGCGCGGGCCACCACTTGGCGTTTGCCGGCCACCTGCACGGCGGCCAGCTGGTGCTCTGGCGCTCGGCCCGCGGGCTGTACCCGGGGCGTTTATTCTACCGCTGGAATATCTTGCAGGCTCAGCTTGGGCCTTGCCTATGCGTAATCAGTAAAGGCCTGGGCGATACGCTGCCCGTACGCTACAATTGTCCGAAGGACGTGGTGTGGGTGCAGGTGAATCCAAGCTCGTCAGCAACGTAGAGGTCCCGTATGAAA
>CAJYVK010000217.1 GCA_913778455.1 uncultured Hymenobacter sp.
GTAGCGCGGACTTTATAGTCCGCGCTACTACCTGCCGACTCCAAAATCGCACTAGTATCCTGCAAAGGTGGCCAATCTAGGCCGCCCGGCGCTACCCCCGCATTGCTCGGTTTACGTACTCCATTGACCAGGTAGCGTACTTTTGCCGGCCCAGCGCATCAATAGTAGTCGCCTTTATGAAATTAGAACGGGAGCCCGTCCAATTGCCGCCCGATAGCTCGTTCACCGTTTTCCGGCACGACACCACCAGCCCGTGCCCCATGTTCTGGCATTACCACCCCGAGTACGAGCTGCTGTACTTGCCGGTGGGCAGCGGGCGGCGACACATCGGCCACACCATCTCGCGCTACGAAAACGGCGAGCTGCTGCTGCTCGGCCCCAACGTGCCGCACCTCAGCTACGGCTACGGCCAGGCTCCGCCCTTCGAGGAGATCGTGGTGCAGTTTCGGCACGACCTCGTGGGGGCCGAGCTGCTGGCTCGGCCCGAGATGGCTCACTTGCGGACGCTGCTGGCCCGCTGCCGCACGGGCTTAGTTTTCGGCCCCGCCGTGCGCCAGGCCCTCGGCCCGGCCATCAAGCACTTGCTGACCCAGCCGCCCTGGGAGCGCCTGCTGGCCCTGCTCAACATCTTGCAGCAGCTGGCCCTCACACCCGACTATACCGACCTGGCCGCCGGCCCGCCGGTAGCCGCCACTACCACCGGCCAGGACCGCCTCAACCGCGTGCTCGCCCTGCTCGACCAGCGCCTCGCCGGCCCCGTGAGCGTGCCCGAGCTCGCCGCCGAGGCTGCGCTGTCGATACCCGCTTTCTGCCGGTTTTTTAAAAAAATGACCCAGCGCACCGTCACCGAGTTCGTCAACGAGTGCCGGGTGCAGCGGGCCTGCCACCTGCTGACGCAGAGCACGTCCATCACGGAAGTGGGCTACGCCAGTGGCTTCCAGAATCTCTCGTATTTCAACCGCACCTTCCGGCGCCTGGTGGGCGTCAGCCCCTCGGCCTACCGCCGCACGGCCGCCGGGCCGGCGGGGTAGGCAGTTACTGAGGGCAGGTGCTAGGTCTGCGTACCTATTTCGTTTGGTTATCAGATGATAAAGCTATTGCGGCCTCGTCGGCGTAGGAGTGAGCTGGCTGCCGCCCCATCATGCAGCGGCAGCCAGTAATAGCAATGAATCAGGACAAGGCACTACGGCAAAAACTGCCTAGCTAAATCTTCACCCCAACCCCCAGGCGTAGCTCCGTAATACGATATTCGTTGCGCTCCACCGTTGGGCGCTCGTCGCGGCGGGCAATGTCGTCTACATCCGGAATGGTCAGGTTGTAAGGCGTAAGCGCCGTGCTGAACGACACCAGCAGCGGCCCGTGCGCAAACGCCAGGCTGGCCTGGCCAAACGAATACCCGAAGCCGTTGCGCGAAATATTGAGCTGCTGGCCCAGCGCCACGCCGGGCAGCAACTGGCTGTCGCCTAGGTTGACAACGAAGTTGGCACCGCCCTCCACCCGTACGCGGGTGAGCAGGCGTACCACGTGCTCGCGCTCAATCGTGCTGTTCGACGTCGGGTCGTTGGGTAGCCGCCAGGTCGTTGTAAAGTCCAGCTGCTGCATGTCCAGCCCCAGCCCGCCCGCAAACTGCCAGTGCTTGCCAAGCTGCCGCAGGGCCTTGGCCCCCACAAACGCCGCGATGGTATTGCTCACCTCAAAGTTGCGGTAATAGGTCGTGGGGTTATAGACGGCGGGTACGAGGTAGGCAGTGCCCCGGTAGGTATTCTCGAAGAAACTGGCCTGGGGACCAGCCTCCACGTAGACGCGCCAGGGCGACGGGGGGCTCGGGGGGGCGGGCAAGGCATCCTGGGCGCGGGCTACCTGGCTGGCCAGCAGGCCCGCAAATACTGAGAAGCAAATGGCTTTCATGAAGTATTGAAAAAAATAAAGAGAATAAAAAATCAGTTGGCCCGAGCCTGCCCCGCGAGGTCGTAGAATTGCCGGGCCGCCGCCGCCGAGGGCAGGGCGTCGAGGGGAAGGACCGAGAACAGGTAGTTCTTGCCAGCTACCTTCACCACGCGCATGGGAATGAAATTGTCGGAAGCCATCTGGGCGATGAAGCCGTCGGGCTGCTCCAGCACGAACTTCTCGAAGACCAGGCCGCTGTTGCTTTTCAGCTCGGCCTTGCGGGTAGCCAGGTCGTGGGGGCCAAGCTGGGTCACGTCGTCCACGGCAAACGTGAGGGCGTCGCTCGTTACTTCGGCATCGTTGAGCGCACTCTCGCTGAGGGTGTAGCCTTGGGGAGCCTTCACCACCAGGGGCAGCTTGGCCTTGCCAGCGCTCAGGTCGGCATCGACCCAGTCCGCCGCCCCAGCGGCGGCCGCTGCTGGCGTGGCGGTGGTGGCCGAGGTAGCAGTGGCGGGGGCGTCGGAGCCGCAGCCGGCCAGGGCCAGCAGGCTCGCCGCCAGGGCGAGTAAGAGAGTATGCTTCATGGAAAAAGGAAAAGGGGAGAAACCGCCGCTTATGACCAGCACCAGGGCCCGGGCGTAGCGGCGTATCTGGCTGAGGGCATCGGCATAAGCCCCGTCTTGCTAGCCGCCCCAAAAGTCAAATGCCCGCCGGCCAGGGGCCAAGCGGGCAAGGGTTACAAGCGGTATACAGCCGGATTACTCAGCTAGCCATCAGACCGATAAGATGTAGTCGCGCAAGCTCTCCTCCTCGGGTAGATTCAGCTTTTTCTTGATGCGGTAGTGGCTGATCTTAACGCTGGCGGGCTCGATGCGGAGCAGGTTGGCGATGTCCTTATTGGTCAGATCAAGCTTCACGTAGGCGCACTGCTTGAGGTCGGTGGCCGTGAGGGCCGGGTGGCGCTGGCGTAGCTGCGCGAAGAATTCGGGGTGTACTTTTTCAAAGTGTCGGGTCACGTTTTCCCAGTCCTCGGCCACGCCCAGGTGCTGGCGAATGGCCTTCTCCATATCGGCTACCGGCAGGCGCTGGGGCTCGGGCACACGCCGGGCCAGGGCGTCGAGCCGCTCGGTAAGCTCTTCAAGCAAGCGCGTTTTTTGCTGGGCAAACAGGGCGCTGCTGGCCAGCTCGCGCTGGCTGCCTGCGAGCTCGGCTTCGAGCCGGCGGCGCTCGGCCGCTTCGAGCTGGCGCTGGGTTTCGGCCTGGGCGCGGCGGGCGGCTTCCTGCTCTTGCTGCCGGGCGGCCTCCTGCGCCCGCAGCTGCTCGCGCTGCCGAAATACCTCGGCTTGCAGGCGCTTGCTGCGCAGCACAAACGCGGCGGCCAGCAGCGCGACTACGGCCAGCCCCAGGCCCAGCCCCGCCTGCCAGCGGCTACTGCGCACGCGCTGGGCCAGCGTTACCACCTGGGCGTCCTTGCGCTCGGTGTCGTATTTGAATTGCATGTCCTCGACCGTCTTGGCGTTGCTTTCGCGGGTGAGGCGGGTGGTGAGCGAGTCGGCGGCCCGCTGGTAGCCGTAGGCCTGGGCGTACCGGCCGGCGCGGGCCGCCACGGTGGCCAAGTCGGCCTGCACGTCGCGCACTAGGTCGAGCATGCCGGCGGCGCGGGCGTAGTGCAGGGTGGCCAGGCCGGCGCGGGTAGCCTCGGGGAGCTGCCCCAGCGCCCGGTAGCAACCCAGCAGTAGGTGCTGGGCGTAGGCTTGGTGCTGGCCGCTGCGCATATGGGGCAGCGCCCGCAGCAGGGTGTCGCGGGCGGCGGCATCGCGGTGCAGCTCGTACAGGGCGCTTACCAGGAAGAGGACGGGCTGGGCTAATTCCTGCCCGTGGCGGTAGCGCCGGGCCAGCGCCACGGCGGCCTGGGCGTTGTGCAGAGCCTGCGGCAGCCGCCGCTGCTTAATGAGTAGCTGAGTCAGGTTGTTGAAGTCGGCGAGGACGCCGGCCGTGTCGTGCGCCTGGGTATCGTAGCGACGGGCTTGGGTGAGTAGGCCCGCGGCCGCGGCGTACTTTCCCTGGCTGTAGTAGCTATGGGCCATATTGCTGAGGATCTGGGGCCGCTGGCGGGTGCTGTCGGGCCGGTGGGCGCTCAGCCGCAGCTGCTCCAGAAACTGGCGTAGCGAGGCTTCGTCGTTGCCCCGCATCCCGTACAGAATACCCAGCGTGCCCGCCGTGCGGTAGAGGCCCTCGGCGTCGTGCAGGCGCTGAGCCAGGGCGCGGGCCTCGCGCACGTAGGCCCAGGCGCTGTCGAAATTGGTGTAGATGTGGGCATCGACCAGGGCCGTAAGTGCCCGCACCCGGGCGGTGTCGGGGCTGGCGGCAGCGGCCAGGCGCTGGCGCAGAACCGGCAGCGGTGGCCCGGGTTGGGGCTGGGCAGGAGCCCGTAAGTAAGCAAGCACAGCCAGAACCAGGCAGCCGAAACGCAACATAAAAGTACGGCAATGATGAAGCGGCAAAAGTAAGGTTCTGCTCTGCGCGATGGGGGAGGGCTCTGCCGAAATACCCGAATAAAGTGCTGCCTGAACTACCAGCTCCCGCATCCTGATGCAGCCCTCGCGGGGGCTAGCGTGCCTTTTATGCCACCGGGCTAGCGCGTACTTTCGCCCGCCCGGTGGTTTGCTTGTAGCCGCTGGCTTTCTTTTTTATTGCATGAAAATCACTTCTATTCTGGCCGTCGGGGCCGCGGCCCTGGCCCTGGTCGGCGGGTCGGTCAGCTCCGCCCAGGCCCAGGCCGCCAAAGTCGATTCGCTCACCATCCGCAAGATTTACGACGAGGCCCTGCTGCGTGGCCAGAGCTACGACAACCTGCGCTACCTCTGCCAAAAAATCGGTGCCCGCCTCTCGGGCTCGCCCCAGGCCGCGCAGGCCGTGCAGTGGGGCAAGCTGACGATGGAAAAAGCCAACTGCTTCGACAAAGTCTACTTGCAGGAGTGCCTGGTGCCGCACTGGGTGCGCGGAGCCAAGGAGAAAGGGCAAATACTTGGTAATAAGGGTAAGGGCATCCCGGCCGCCGTGTGCGCCCTGGGTGGCTCGGTTGCCACGCCCGGCAACAAGCCCCTGCGGGCCGGCGTGGTCGAGGTCAAGAGCCTGGCCGAGCTGAAAGCGTTGCCCGAGGCCGCCGTGAAAGGCAAATTTGTGTTCTTCAACCGGCCCTTCGACGACCGGCTCATCGAGCCCGGCGCGGCCTACGGCGGGGCCGGCGACCAGCGCCGCAGCGGCCCGGCCGAGGCCGGCCGGCGCGGGGCCGTGGGGGCGCTCGTGCGCTCGCTCACCGCCGCCCGCGACAACAACCCCCACACCGGGGCCACCAACTACGGCGACACGCCCACCAAGGTGCCCGCCGCCGCCCTTAGCACCCAGGCCGCCGACCAGCTCAGCCAGCTGCTGGCCGCCGACCCCAAGCTGGAATTTGAGCTGGAGATGAGCTGCGTGCAACTGCCCGATGAGAAAAGCTACAACGTGGTGGGTGAAGTTACCGGCTCGAAATACCCCGAGCAGGTGATTACCGTAGGCGGACACCTCGATTCCTGGGATCTCGCCCAGGGTGCCCACGACGATGGTACCGGCGTAGTGCAAAGCATGGAGGCCCTGCGCCTGCTCAAGGCCGTTGGTCTCAAGCCCGAGCGCACCGTGCGCGCCGTGCTTTTCATGAACGAGGAAAATGGCACCCGCGGCGGCGATAAATACGCCGAGCTGGCCAAGCAAAACCGTGAAACTCACCTGGCGGCCATCGAAAGCGACGGTGGCGGCTTCACGCCCCGGGGCTTCAACGTCGAAAGCACGCCCGCCGTGTTCCAGAAAGTAGCCGCCTGGAAGCCGCTGCTGGCCCCGTACCTGGCCAGCCAGCTTACGCCCGGCCACGCCGGCACCGACATCGAGCCGCTGGTAGCCGCCGTGAAGCCCACCGCCCTGTTCGGCTACGACTGCGACTCGCAGCGCTACTTCGACCTGCACCACTCGGCTCTCGATACCTTCGAGCAAGTCAACCGCCGCGAGCTGGAGCTGGGCGGGGCCAGCATGGCCGCGCTGATTTACCTGCTCGGCAAGTATGGGTTGTAGGGGGTAAATTACTGTTGATTAATTGGTTGTTCTTGCATAATGCCTCAATCGTAACGCCACGCAACAGCGCTCCCAAGCCTCGTCTGTCATGCTCATCTGGCGTCCGCTTGCGAAGCATCTTTTCACGTCCAAACGAGTTGCTCCAACGTGAGAAGATGCTTCGCAAGCGGACGCCAGATGAGCATGACGGGTGTGAAAGAGGCGTAACCCCGTGTAGTTAATAGTAAAAAAGGCCAGCTCGTAATTCGGGCTGGCCTTTTGCTGGTGCAAATCCGTTGTACTACTGCGTGTTCAAAATCGAAAACAGCTCGTCTAGCTTCGGCGTCAGAATAATGTCGGTGCGGCGATTAAGAGCTTTATTCTGAGGTGTGTCGTTGGGAGCTAAGGGCAGGTACTGGCCCTTGCCGGAAGGCGTAATCTGGGTAGGGTCAATGCCGGAGGCTACGAGCAGGCGGGTGATTTCGGTGGCCCGCAGCACGCTCAGATCCCAGTTGTCCTTGGCCCCGTTGACTACGCCCTTGATGGGCACGTTGTCGGTGTGGCCTTCGATGAGCACGTTAATGTCCTTGTTGCCAGTCAGAGCATTAGCCAGCTTGATAAGGGCGTCCTGGCCGGCGGGGTCTACCTTGATGGCCCCCGACTTAAAGAGTAGCTGCTCGGAGAGCGACACGTACACCTTGCCATTTTTGACGTTCACCTGCAAGTCCTGCGAATTGAAGCCCAGCAGCGCGTCGGCTACTTTCTGGCGCAGGGCCTTGGTGGCGGCATCCTTCTCGTCCAGAATGCGCTGCATTTCGGCCACGCGGGCGTTTTTGGCGGCCAAATCCTCCTCGGTAGTGCCCAGCGTCTGGTTGAGCTGGTTTACCTGGTTGTTCTTGCTGAGTAAGTCGGCATTCAGTGCCGCCTCGTTCTGCGCCTTGGCCTGCTGAATGGCCATTTTCTCGGCCTGAAGCTGGTCGCGCGAGCGCGTAAGGTCGGCGTTCTGCTGCTGAAGGGCGGCAATCTCTTTCTTATTGCAGCCCGGAAGCGCGAGAAGCGCGGCCGCCACTAAAAGGGGCGAGGCGGCGAGTTTTAATCCCGAAAAAGTCATAACGCCAAAGGTAAAGCGGGCGGATAAGTCCGGCCCCGGGCCGGGCTGCTCAGCTAAACGCAGGGCGTTAGGTCGAGGTTACCGCAGCCGGAGTAGCGGCCCGGTGGGCGGCGTGGGGTACTTTTGAGTGCCGGCCCGGCCGGCGTTACCTTTTGCTATGCGCGGATTTCGATTATTGCTAGGGGTGCTGGGGCTGCTGGCCGCACCCGGCCGGAGCCCGGCGCAGGTGCCCAGCGCCGGGGTAGCCCGCTATTGGGTCCGCTTCGAGGATAAAAATGGCGTGGCTCTCAACCCGGCGCACTACCTCAGCCCGGCGGCGCAGGCGCGCCGCCAGCGCCAGGGCCTACCCGCTACCGATTTTACCGACCGCCCCGTGCGGCCCGACTACGTGGCCGCCGTGCAGGCCCGCGTCGATACCCTGACGCTGGTCAGCCGTTGGTTCAACGCCGTGGCCTGCCGCGCTACGCCGGCCCAGGCGGCCGCCCTGCGCCAGCTTCCCGGCGTGCGGGCCGTGGAAGCCTGGCCGGTGGTCAGCCGCCTGCGGCCCGCACGCCGGGCTAGTGCGCCTGCTACCGGCAGCGAAACCAAGCCCGCTGTCCTTTCTACTATCAGCCCCGCCGACTACCTGCTGGCCCGCCAGCAAACGGCCGCCCTGGGCCGGGCCGACCTGCTGCGGGCCGGTCTGCGGGGCCAGGGCGTACGCATCGCCGTGTTCGACGTCGGCTTTCGGGGTGCCAACTGGCACCCCGCCTTTCAGCAGCTGCGCCGCGACAAACGCGTAGCGGCCACCTATGATTTTTTGAAAAACCAGCCCGCCGTGTACCGGGGCGGGGCGCACGGCACCGAGGTACTGGGCTGCCTGGCTGGCCACCTGCCCGGCCCCGATACCCTGCACGTCGGCCCCGCGCTGGGCCTGGCCCCGGCCGCCACCTATCTGCTGGCCCGCACCGAGGGGCTGGCCAGCGAGCGCTACACCGAGGAGGAAGCCTGGCTGCGGGCCGCCGAATGGGCTGACCAGCAAGGGGCCGACATTATCAGCTCGTCGCTGGCCTATACCGAGCAGCGCTATTTCCCAGAGCAGATGGATGGCCGCCACTCGCTCATCGGGCGGGCCGCTACGCTGGCCGCCCGCAAGGGCATGCTCGTGGTGAGCGCCGCCGGCAACGACGGCGACGACGATTGGGTACGCATCGGCACGCCCGCCGACGCCGATTCGGTGCTGGCCGTGGGGGGCCTCGACCCGGC
>CAJYVK010000218.1 GCA_913778455.1 uncultured Hymenobacter sp.
CCCTAAATGAGATAGCTGACGTAAAGCAGGTAACCGGCCCCAGTCTCATCTACCGCGACGACAATACCCGTTTCTCGGCCGTGAAATTCTCGGTGCGGGGTCGCGACCTGGGCTCGGCCATCGCCGAGGCACAGGATAAAGTGAACAAGGTGGTGCAATTGCCCAAAGGCTACTCCATGAAATGGACCGGTGATTTCGAAAACCAGCGCCGGGCCAGCCAGCGGCTGGCCCAGGTGGTACCCATCTCGCTGGCGCTCATCTTTTTCATCTTGTTCATCCTCTTCGGTAATTTAAAAGACGCCGGCCTCGTGCTGCTCAACGTGCCGTTTGCCCTCATCGGGGGCATTGCCATGCTGCTGCTCACGCACACCAACTTCTCGATTTCGGCCGGTATCGGTTTCATCGCCCTGTTCGGTATCTGCATTCAGAATGGCGTGATTCTCATCAGCGTATTCAAGCAGAACATGCTGCACAAGATGAGCCTCGACCGTAGCCTCTCGGAAGGCGTAGCCTCCCGCGTGCGCCCGGTGGTCATGACGGCTCTCATGGCCATTATTGGCCTCCTGCCGGCCGCGCTCAGCACGGGTATTGGCTCGGAAACGTCTAAGCCGCTGGCCATCGTGGTAATCGGTGGCCTGCTCACGGGCACGGTGCTGACGCTGTTCATCTTCCCGCTGATTTTCGAGCGTACCTACCGCGCCGAGCACACGCACTACGCCGACGACCTACCCGCCGTGCGCCCACAAGCACACTAGCCACCGTTTAGCGCGTAGCGCGTAACGGTGGCTAGTGGCTAGCGGTACTATTGGTCTCCATAGTTGCACATGCTATGGCATACTCCATTCGCGACCAAACTGGTTTGTATTTTCTTACTTTCACAGTAGTAGAATGGCTCGACGTATTCACTCGACCGTGCTACAAAGATTTGGTCATTGATAGCTTGCGTTACTGTCAACAACACAAGGGGTTAGAGCTCTTCGCGTACTGCTTGATGACGAACCATCTGCACCTGATAGCCCGGGCGGCTGACGGTCAGGAACTGTCAAATATTGTGCGCGATTTCAAGAAGTTTACCGCCCGGCAGGTATTCAACGCGATCTTGAGTAACCCGCAGGAGAGCCGCCGACAATGGTTGGAGTGGACGCTACGCAAACAGGGTGAGTTCAATTCTAAGAACACGCATTTGCAGCTCTGGCAGCAGCGTAGCCACGGCATGCAGCTGCGCGGTGCGGCAGTGACTCGGCAGAAGCTGGAGTATATTCACCAGAATCCAGTAAGGGCAGGAATATGCTACCGGGCAGAAGATTACGTATATTCCAGCGCGTCGTTCTATGCGGGGTTAGAAGCGGTGCTGCAAGTGAATTATGTACTCTGAGGGAGTTACGTGAGTCTGAAAACTCACCCCACTAGTCAGCTGGCCGTTGTGCGCTGAACAGCGGCCGGCTAACTAGCGGGCAATGAGTAGCTTGTACCAGCATGCGTCAAATTTGCTGAAGAAAACCGGCTATCGCTCGTTGCCACTGCCCCGGGTGCTTGAGCCAGTAAGGCTCGTGGCCCGAGCCCGCAAAATCGACTCGCTGCTTGGGGCCAGCCAGGTGAGCGAAAATGGTGTCGGTTTCGGCGCGGGTGACGCGTGGGTCGGCGGTGCCCCACAGGAGCAGAGTAGGGGTGGTGACGTGGCGGGCGTACTCGCCCGCGTTCAGGCCGAAAGCCCAATAGCCATTTTCCACGCTGCCCCACCACACCAGTAGGTTAGCCAGCGGGAACGGGGGCAGGTGCATGGATACAAACCGGTTCTTGGCCGTTTGCAGCATACTGCCGTAGGGGCATTCCACAATGCTGGCGGCGGGGCGCAAGCCCAGCTCCGCTTCGGCTCGCAAGATGGCTACCGCGCCCATGCTCACCCCGTAGAGTACCACCGGCCGCCCCGGCTGCCGCGCCTGGGCCCAGTGAAAAGCCGTCACTACGTCGTCGGCTTCGTGGTAGCCAATAGTAGTCTGATAGCCCTCCGACGCCCCGTTGCCACTAAAATCGAGCAGTAGTACCGCGTAGCCGAGTTGCCGAAAATAGCCAGCCTCGTGTCGCAGGCGCGACTTGTCGCTGGTGTAGCCGTGGCACAGGACCACTGTGCCGCGGGCCTGTGGCACCGGGCCATACCAGGCGGCCAGCCGACCGTTGGAGCTGCGTAGCGTTACGTCCTCATAAGGAAAAGCCGGCGGGGCAAGGTTAACGGGCTTAGGGTTACTCAGGCCGGTGAGAATAACCTTTATTTTCTCAGCCGTCGGTAGCTGTTCAGGGTTGCGGGTGCGGGGGCCGCTGTCGGTCGAGAAATGCGTGAAGCGCCAAGCATGCAGCGCCACTACCAAATTAAGCAAGCCAAACAGTAAGGCCAGCCCCCAGAGAAACCGCCGTAACATCAGGGCCGCTGGCGGCGCGGACCGCGACTTTTAAGCGAAAAGCCCGCATTGGGCCGGGCGGCGACCGGGCGGGCGGTGCTGGGGCGGGCGTGGCGCTCGCCCGCGCCAGCTAGTCCGCGCAAGGCGGTAACTTCGTCGGGGGTAAGGTCACGCCACTCGCCGGGGGCCAGCCCGGTCAGCGACAAGTCGCCGAGCGCCTGGCGTACCAGCCGCAGGCAGGGCAGGCCCACGGCGGCGCACATTTTACGCACCTGCCGGTTCATGCCTTGCGCAATGGTGATGGCCAGCCAACTCGTCGGGATGCTGGCCCGGTAGCGAATGGGCGGGTTGCGGGGCCAGAGGTCGGCCGTGGCCGCGTCGGGTAAAGCCTCGGCGTTGGCGGGCAGCGTAAAGCCCTCCTTGATCTGCACGCCCTCGCGCAGTTGCTGCAAGGCGGCCTCGGTGGGCAAGCCTTCTACCTGCGCCCAGTACGTTTTAGGTACCTTGTAGCGCGGGTCGCTGAGGCGGTGCTGAAGCTGCTTGTCATCCGTGAGCAGCAACAGTCCTTCGCTGTCGAAATCGAGCCGGCCCACGGGGTACACGTTGGGCACCGCGACAAAATCCTTGAGCGTGGCCCGGCCGTGCTCGTCGGTAAACTGAGTAAGAACCTCGTAAGGCTTATTGAGGAGAATGTAGCGCATAGCTAACTTACAGATTGATACACAACTCGGCTAGCTGCGATTTAATGGTATCGACCCAGCGTACATCCTGCGGGTCGATTTGAATGACTGAAAACCCAAAGCACTCACCCTCTAGCTGCACGCCCCGCGAATCATCAATTAAGACCTGAATGCCAAAAGTGGGCGGATGCTTGGTGCTTCTAACCTGCACTTGCTGCGTATGACGAGCTTGATTGATGATGCCCTCCACGCGTAGGTCGTAAACCCACAGCATGGCACGAATGTAAAAAGGGCTGCGGTACGAAGTCGTATAAATCCATACCTGCCAGCCCTGCTGCCGACAAAAGGCGAATAGCTCTTGCACGCCGAGCCGCAGCGGCTCCGTCCGCAGCAGCTTTTGCCAAAATGACCGACGAGCCGGGGCCAGCGGAAAATCAACATCGTTGCGGATGAGCGTGTTGTCCAAATCGAAAGCAATCCGCATGTCGTCAGCTAATCATACCCCGCCTTGGTACTTGCGCGTGGCCCACTCGGCCGCCAGCAGCGCTACCAGAGCAAAGAACAGCCACTTCAAGTTGATCAAGTCTGTCAGATCCTCCTCACTGCTCAGCACCGGCTTAAAATTAGCCTTTATGATGTCCTGCGCTAGTTTATTGAGCTGGCTGGGGTAGTACATCTGCCCACCGCTACGGTGGCTGAGCTGGGCTAGCAGGCGGTGGTCGGCTTTCGATTCCTGGGCTTCGAGGGGCTGATTCTGCACGAGCAGCTCGCCGCTGGCCTGCTGGGGCTGGCCTGCGAGCGTGGCGCGGGCCTGATAGCGGTAGAGGCCCGCCGGTAGCGGCCCCAGGTGCAACGGCGAGCCATCGGGGGCATTGGCGAAGGTAACGGTGCGCTCGTGGCGGGCCGAGTCGGTGAGCGTAAGCGTAATGCGCTGGTCGTAAATGCGCTCGTACACGGCATTATACGTTTCGGCGCCCAGAGTCACGTCATCCTGCGTACCAAATACATCCTGCGTGGGGTAAACATCGAGGCGCTTCTTGTTGGCGTTTTGCGTCAGCAGCTGAAGCGTCCGGCCAATAAGCCGGTCGTAGACTTCGGGGCGGTCGTCGTGGGCGATGGCTTCTTCGAGGCGCCACTGCCAGGTATTCTCCGCGAGTAGCGTAGCGGCGCGGGGGCCGGCTCCTGCGCCGCTGCCGAATACCAGCAGCGGCTTCTGAGTGGGCAGGCGGCCGACCTGCTGCCACAGGGCAGCCTCGGCCCCCGCCTCCAGCCGCAGCTCGCCAAACGGCACCAGGGCCGGTGGGTACTGCCCGAGGCGTCGCCGGCCCTCCTCATCGAGGGGCAGCCGGGCAAAGCCAGGGTTAGGCAAGGGCGTTACCTCGTCGGTCTGGGAGCCGCGGGGCTGTGCGCTCAGGCCAGCATTCAGTTGATTATAAGCGTTGTAATCGGACTGGGCACCGAGAATGTAGAGCACCGGCACCTTGGCGTTACGCACGCGGGTTAGCAGCTCCTGGCCCAGCCCACCCCGGGCGGGCAGCTGGTGCAGCACCGCTACGTCGAAGGTAGCGCCCGCGGGCAGCGGCTGCCCCACGCCGGCCACGGCCAGCGTCAGGTCGAAGTTATTATTGGCTAAAATAGCGGCCCGCAACGCCTTGAGGTCGGGGTGGGGGGCCGCCCCGGCCAGCAGCACCCGTAGCTTACCCTTCACGATTTCAATGAAAGCCGTGCGGGAATTGTTGAGCGTCGTAAACTCGCCGGCCTGCGGTAAGATGCGCACTTCGTAGCGCCGCTTGCCCGGCGCGGGGGCCGTAAGCTGAAACGTGGTTGTGACGCGCCGCCGACCGGCGGGCAGCGCCACGCGCCGGCTTTCCAGCACCCGGCCACCCTCGCGTACTTCCACGATGGCCGCGCCCCCGGCGTAGCCCTCGTAGCCAATCTCGGCTTCCAGTGGAAACTTATTGCCGCTGAACGCGATGCGGTTGTACACCAAGTCAGTCAGGCGCAGGTCTTTCTTGGCGATGGTATCGCCCAACGCCACGCTGAAAATTGGGAAGTTAAACTCCCCAAACTGCGGCTCTTGGCCCTGATTTACGATACCATCGCTCACTAGCACCACGCCGGCCAGGTTGCGCTCGGCGTTGGCCTCGCGGCTGTCGGCGAGTAGTTTGTTGAGGTCGGTGCGGGCGGCCGTGAAGCGTAGTGAATCGGGCGTGGTAGCGGCCTTCGTGAGCGTGCGGGTTTCCACCCGGAAGCCTTTCTCACGCAACGTATTCGCTAGCCCGGGCAGGCCCGCCGTCAGTTGCCCCAGCGCTGCCTGGGGCGTGAACAGCGGTACCGACTGCGAGTTGTCGACTGCCAATACTACTGTCGGCTGCTCGGTGCGCGTGGTGGTAGTTTTGACAAACGGCGATAGCAACAGAAAGCACAAGAAGCTGACTACCACGAAACGCAGCCCCGCCAGCGCGTAGTTGACGGGCCGGCTCCACGGTGCCCGGGCCGAGTAAAGCAGCGCCGCGTAGCCCGCGCCCACGGCCAGGCACAGCAGAATAAACCAGGGAGAATAGGCAGTAGAAAGCAAGAGCAGGAACGCGCGGCTAGGGCCACCGCAGGGCAAATAACGAAGATAGCCGCCTATTTCACCGGCTCACCACCGTAACCAGCGCGGGGCTACGAAAGATACTGGCCGGCGAGATAACGGGCTCCGATAACGGTAGCCGGGCGCCGTAGCGTTCCCGTAGCTTGGCCTGCACGACGGGGTGGCTCAGGTCGAAGTCGCGCAACTGCTGCAACTGCCCCAATTGCCGGTGCAGCCCCCGGTCGTACACTTTCCAAATGAGCTCGGAGCAGTAAATCTGCTTGTCCGACCAATTGAAAGCCAAGTCGTAGTCTCGCCCCAGCAGCGGCTGGCCCACTGCCCGCAGGCTAGCCAGCGCGTCCGGAGTGAGGGCCGTTGCGGCATCGCGCAAGCGCTTCACCACGAAATGCTGGCCCTGCCCCCGCGTCACCCAGCGGGCCAGTGGCGTCAGCTTCACCGGCTGCACGGCTTCGAACACCTGCCACTCCCCGTCTTTTTTATACAGTAGCCCGCAATGGCTGTAGGGGGAATGCGTAGCTAGCTGAATAGCTTGGCTTTGCGCTGATAATGAGGAGTGAAAAATAAGGTCGCCCTCGTGCAGCGTGGCAGCTAGGGGGGTGGTAGTAGCCGCAGCCTGACGCTGGGCCTGCCAGCGGTGCAGTTTGGCGGTGAGGCGTGGGTAAGGCAATGCACTAAAACCAAATAATAATACGCCGAAGCCAAAACTGATTTTATGCAAGATAGTCATAATAGTGGCTGCTGATTATTTACCTTATCTTAGCAGGGTTGTAGAAAAAAGTGAAAAGAAGTGAACCCAAAAGAATTTATTAACGCAATTATTGAAAATATAGTAAAACTAGCAGAAATACTCAGGACGTACCTTAGCCAATATGATGGCCCAACGAATGCGCTAATGAGAATTTTGGCTGAAGCGAGCAAGCGCGGTATGCAAGTTTAGGCTAAACATAAAATCAGCCGCTTTGCAGCAGCACGTTGCTGCCACAAAGCGGCTGGTCATCACTAAGTATTTCGGTGGTCTACGTCAGCATCCCGCCATCCACTTGCAGCACCTGGCCGGTGATGTAGCTCGAATCATCCGAGGCCAGGAAAGCCGTAGCCTTGGCAATATCCTCGGGCGAGCCGCCGCGCTTAAGCGGAATAGCCTTGCGCCACTCGTCGACTTGCTTGGGGTCGAGGGCGTCGGTCATTTCGGTTTCGATGAAGCCGGGGGCAATGGCGTTGCAGCGGATATTGCGTGAGCCCAGCTCCAGCGCCACCGATTTGGTAAAGCCGATGATGCCGGCCTTGCTGGCAGCGTAGTTGGCCTGCCCGGCGTTGCCCTTCAGGCCGACCACCGATGTCATGTTGATGATGCTGCCCGCTTTGGCCCGCATCATGGGCTTGGTAGCGGCTTTCGTGAGGTTGAATACCGATTTGAGATTCACCTTTAGTACGTTGTCCCACTGCTCCTCGCTCATGCGCATGAGCAGGCCGTCTTGCGTGATGCCGGCGTTGTTGACTACTACATCGAGCTTGCCGAATTCTTTTACTACGTCATCGACCAGCTTTTCGGCCTGGGCATAATCGGAGGCGTCGGAGCGATAGCCTTTTACTTTGCCACCGTGGGCCGCGAGTTCGGCCTCCAGCGCCTGGCCTTTTTCGACCGACGATAAATAGGTGAAAGCCACCTGCGCCCCCTGCTGAGCAAACAGCGTGGCGATGGCGCGGCCAATTCCTTTGGATGCCCCGGTAACGAGGGCTACTTTTCCGGCAAGAGTCTGATTCATGCGCCGAAATTAAGGTAGGGTAAGCTTTAGCTTGCCATTCGGAACCGGAAAGCGTTAAGCAGCGCCTCCGAAAGCCGTCTGGCAAGCTAAAGCTTACCCTACATTTTATAGCTCGGAGAGGGGCTCGTGGGCCAGGTGCTCCAGGCCCTGCGGACCATCTTCTTGCTCGACGCGCTTGGCGGCCCGCACCAGCGACGAGCTGAAGATGAACTCGCGTAGTTCGGGTACTTCCGCGTTCAAGATGTGCTCCTTGTCACCGTCCCACAGCTTTTTGCCCTGGTGCAGGAAGATAATGTGGTCGCCGATACCCACTACCGAGTTCATGTCGTGGGTAATGATAGCCGTGGTAATGTTGTATTCGTGCGTGATTTCGTAAATCAGTTCGTCAATCTTAATACTCGTGGCGGGGTCAAGACCCGAGTTGGGCTCGTCGCAAAACAAATAGGTGCAATTGGGCGCGATGGCGCGGGCAATGCCCACGCGCTTCTTCATACCACCCGAAATCTCGGAGGGCATTTTATTGCCCGCATTTTCGAGGCCCACGCGCTTGAGGCAGAATTCTACGCGGTCGCGGCGCTCCTCAGGACTCATGTCGGGCGTCAGCATTTGCAGCGGAAATTCCACGTTTTTGGCCACGGTCATGGAGTCGAACAGCGCCGAGCCTTGGAATAGCATGCCAATTTTGCGGCGGATTTCCTGACGAATTTCCACTTTCGAATTGGTGTACACCGTGCCGTCAAAAGTGATAGAGCCCAGGTCGGGCTTCATCAAGCCCACGATGCACGAGAGCAACACGCTTTTACCGGTGCCCGAACCCCCGAGCAAGAGGTTGCATTTACCGGTTTCCAGGGTGCAGCTAATGCCTTTCAACACCTGATTGCCGTCAAAGGATTTTTCGAGGTTGGATATTTCGATCATGGGAAGTTATGAGTTATAAGTTAAAAGTTATGAGTTGAAAGCCAGTGTATTGCTTCAGGTGTAGGCCAAAATAGATCTGACTTCTAACTCATAACTCATAATTCATAACTTTTATAAAAGTACGGCGGCCAGTACATAGTCGGCCAGCAGGATGGCAATGATGGAGTTGGTAACGGCCGACGTGCTAGCGGCTCCCACTTCGAGCGCGCCGCCTTCGGTGTAAAAGCCTTTGTAAGCCGAGATGCCCGACACTAGAAACGCAAAAACAACGGCTTTGATTAGGGCAAACAGGATGTTGTAGGGAATAAAATCGGTGCGAATGCCCTCTATGTAATCCTGCGGGGCCATCACGCCCGACAGCGTGCCCGCCAGATAGCCACCCAAAATGCTTAGAGCCATCGATAAAATGACCAGCAGCGGGAACATCAGCATGGCGGCCAGAATGCGGGGTAGCACCAGGTAAGAAGTAGAATTAATACCCATTACCTCCAGTGCCGAAATTTGCTCCGTGATGCGCATGGTACCCAGCCCGCCCGCGATGGCCGAGCCGACCTTACCCGCCAGCACGATGCTCGTGATGGTAGGAGCCAGCTCCAGAATCGTCATCTCGCGCACCATGTAGCCGATAGTCGATTTTGGAATGAGCGGATTAGTAAGGTTATACGCAATCTGGATGCAGGTTACGGCCCCGATAAAGGCCGACACGATGCCCACGATAAAGATGGAGTTGACGCCGATGAGGATGGCTTCCTCAAAAAAGCGGTTCCACAACACTTTCAGGCGCTCGGCGCGCGCCACCATGTTGTAGAGAAAGAGTACGAAAGAGCCAAAAACTTTGAACATAAAGAAGTGGGAAAAGGCTGGCCGAGCCGGCCCGGCTGGCCCCGGCCAGCGGCGGCGGGGCATCTTTGCACCTCTTACGTACAAATCCAGAAAAGAGTGACCGCAACCGCAGAGCTAGTCGTGATAACGGGGGGCAGCCAGGGAATAGGCCGTGCCTTGGTAGTGAGTTTCTTAGGGGCAGGCTTTACCGTAGTTACCTGTGCCCGGCGGGCCGAAGATTTGGCTGCGCTGGTCGCCGCGTACCCCGGCGCACCCCTGTATACCTTGCCCGCCGACCTCAGCCGGCCCGCCGATTGCCAGCGCTTTGCCGAGTTTGCGCTAAAGCTGGGCCTGCCGCTGGCTGCCCTCGTCAACAATGCCGGGGCCTACGTGCCCGGCCGGTTTCAGGACGAGCCCGCCGA
>CAJYVK010000219.1 GCA_913778455.1 uncultured Hymenobacter sp.
GCCAAGAACTCGTAGGGCAGGTGAGCCCAGTCGGCGGTCATGCCATCAACGCTGGTCACGGCGCGCAGGGCCACCACGCGCTGGTAGGTGCGCTCGTCGCCCATCACGCCCACGCTCTGCACGGGCAGCAGCATGGCGCCGGCCTGCCACACCTGCTCATAGAGGCCACGCTCTTTGAGTAGGTTGATGAATACGCCGTCGGCGCGTTGGAGCAAGGCTACTTTCTCGGGCGTGATGTCGCCCAGGATGCGGATGCCCAGGCCGGGGCCGGGGAAGGGGTGACGGTTGAGAATTTCGCCGGGCAGGCCCAGCGTAGCCCCCACCTCGCGCACCTCATCCTTGAAGAGCATGCGCAGCGGCTCCACGATTTTGAGGTTCATTTTCTCGGGCAGGCCGCCCACGTTGTGGTGGCTCTTGATGGTTACGGCCGGGCCGCCGTGCACCGAGACCGACTCAATCACGTCGGGGTAGATGGTCCCCTGGGCCAGCCAGCGCGCGCCCTCCACCTTCTGCGCCTCGCGGTCGAACACCTCGATAAACGTGCGGCCAATGGCCTTGCGCTTGCCCTCGGGGTCGGAGATATTGGCCAGCGCGGCGTAGAATTCGGGGGCCGCGTTGACGCCGGTCACGTTCAGGCCCAGGCCCTCGTAGGCTTTCAGCACCGAGGCAAACTCATCCTGGCGCAGCAGGCCGTTATCGACGAAAATGCCGTGCAGGCGCGAGCCGATGGCGCGGTGCAGCAGCAGCGCGGCCACCGAGCTATCGACGCCGCCCGAGAGGCCCAGAATCACCTGGTCGTCGGGGCCGATAGTGTTTTGCAGCGCCTCCACCATCGAATCGACGAAGTGCTCGGGCGTCCAGCTCTGGTCGCAGCCGCAGATGTTCACCACGAAGTTGGCCAGCAGCTGCTTGCCTTCGGTGGAGTGCGTTACCTCGGGGTGAAACTGGATGCCGTAGGTATCCTGACCGGGCAGCTTGTAGGCGGCTACGGCCACTTCGGGCGTGCTGGCGATGATGTTGTATTCGGCCGGCAGGGTCTTGATGGTATCGCCGTGCGACATCCACACCTGCGTGTCGAGGTGCAGGCCGTGCAGCAGGGGCGAGGCATTGTCGAGCTGGGTCAGGCGTGCCCGGCCGTACTCGCGGATGGTGGCGGGCAGTACTTCGCCGCCGCCCTGTTGGGCCAGCAGCTGCGCCCCGTAGCAAATACCCAGTACGGGTACCTTGCCGAGAATCCCGCTCAGGTCGGGGTTGGGCGAGTCGGCATCGCGCACCGAGCAGGGCGAGCCGGAAAGAATAACGCCCCGCAGATCACCGGCGCTGATGCGCTCGGCCAGCTGAGAGGCGTGGGTGTAGGGGTGAATTTCGCAGAAAACGTGCAACTCACGAATGCGTCGGGCGATGAGCTGCGTGTACTGCGAACCGAAGTCCAAAATGAGAATTTGCTGCATAAGACCGCAGATTTAACGGATTTAACGGATTTCGTGGATACGCCCGCCGGTGGCGGGCTGACTATGCTGGCGGGCTGCTGCGGCTTGCTTTATTGGGTAGGCAGGCAGGGCCAGCTTAGCAGCTTGGCAATAGTTTTTCGGCTCGGCCGGAGAAAAGTGGGTGCAAAAATACCCCCGTTTTGCCCCTAATAGCACGGCTGGCCCAGCTTTTTCTTGCTACTTGTTCCCGGACAAAAAATATTTTTCTTCGTTAAACAGCTAAAAAACAAGCCGGTCAGCCCGCCACCGGTGGGCATATCCCCGAAATCCGTTTCATCCGTTAAATCTGTGGTCTATCTTTGCACCGGCGAGTCAGAACGACCAGCTCCTGCTGAACTCCCCCAGGGCCGGAAGGCAGCAAGGGTAGGTGGTTGAGCGGTGCGATTTTGGCTCGCTTTTTTTTGTCTTTTCCAACCGGCCCCGAGCCGCGTCCGTCTGCCGACTTTAGGTAGCCAGCGCGTAGCTTTGGGCCGGTTTTATTTTTGAGCTGTTAGCGGCTAGCTAGTAGCGGTTAGCTCTTTGCCAGGTAAGGCAGTCTTGCTAACAATAGACAGCTAGCAACTAACAGCTAGTAGCTAACAGCTTACTAATGAAGTTTTTTATCGATACGGCCAACCTGGCCGAGATTCAGGAAGCCGTAGACCTCGGCGTACTCGATGGCGTAACGACCAACCCCTCGCTGATGGCCAAGGAAGGCATCCGGGGCACTGATGCCGTGATGGCGCACTACCGGGCCATCTGCGACATCGTGGACGGCGACGTATCGGCCGAGGTGATTGCCACCGACTTCGAGGGTATTGTGCGCGAGGGCGAGGCCCTGGCCGACCTGCACCCCAACATCGTGGTGAAAGTACCCATGATCAAGGACGGCGTAAAAGCCATCAAATATTTCAGTGATAAGGGTATTCGTACCAACTGCACGCTCATCTTCTCGGCCGGGCAGGCCCTGCTGGCCGCCAAGGCGGGGGCTACCTACGTATCGCCCTTCGTGGGCCGCCTAGACGACATCGGGGCCGATGGCCTGGGCTTGATTGGCCAGATTATCGAAATTTTCGCCAACTACGGCTACGCTACCGAAGTACTAGCCGCCAGCGTGCGCCACGTGCCGCACCTTATTCAGTGCGCCGAACTGGGTGCCGACGTCGTAACCTGCCCGCTCAACGTCATCACCGGCTTGCTCAACCACCCGCTCACCGACAAGGGCCTGGCCACCTTCCTGGCCGACCACAAGAAAGTAAACGCTTAGTAGAGTTATGAGTTAGAAGTTGTGAGCTATGAGTTCCGCCCGGTGACTCATGGCTATTAACTCATAACTCATAACTTCTAACTCATAACTCTCTTAAAGTGTACATCATCAAAGTAAAAGGCAAGGCCAAGATTCCGGATTACATCCAGTTGCGCGATGAGCATTTCGTGCTGATTGCCTATTTCCGGGCTGACCGGCCGCTCAAAGACCTGCACCGCTACGGGCTGGAAGGCCAGGAGGGACCGCTGGCCGCCCTCATCTCGGAGCTGGAATTTGGAAAACTGCGCAAGCTGGAACTCTAGAAGCTGCTATGACCGAGCCGATAGTCGAGGTGCGCGGGGGCACCATTACCCAGGAAGGGCGGGCGGTGCTCGAAAACGTGTCGTTTGCCCTGGAAAAGAGTGAGTTTGCCTACCTGGTAGGGCGCACCGGCGCGGGCAAGTCGTCTTTGCTTAAGACGCTGTATGCCGACCTGCCGCTACTGGCGGGGGAGGGTACCGTGGCGGGCTTCGACCTGGCTAGTTTGCCGGCGAGCAAGGTGCCGTATTTGCGCCGTCGGCTGGGGATTGTATTTCAGGATTTTCAACTGCTGAGCGACCGCCCGGTGGGCGAAAATCTGCTCTTCGTGCTGAACGCCACCGGCTGGCGCGGCAAGGCCCGCAAGCAGCAGCGGGTGCAGGAGGTGCTCACGCAGGTGGGCCTGAGCGGCGTGGCGGGCCGGATGCCGCACCGGCTGTCGGGCGGCGAGCAGCAGCGCGTGGTAATTGCCCGCGCCCTGCTCAACGAGCCAGTCTTGCTGCTGGCCGACGAGCCCACCGGCAACCTCGACCCCGAAGTAGCCGACGGCATTATGGAGTTGTTTCGGGAAATTAACCACGCGGGCACAGCCATTCTCATGGCAACCCACAATTTTCAGCTGCTCGAAAAATACCCGCACCGCGTGCTTACGTGTCGTGAGGGGCAGCTGCTGGATTCGGCCCGCGCCTAGCTGGCCGCGCCTTTGCCGATGCAAGCCGGGCTGTCCATCTTGATTCCAGTGCATAACCGGGAAGTAGCACCGCTGCTAGCCAGCCTGCTGGCCCAGGCGGCCGACTGGCCGGGGCCGGTTGAAGTCGTGCTGCTGGACGATAAATCGGCCGAGGAATACCGGCTGAAAAATCGGCCGCTAGCCTACCTGCCCGCCGTGCGCTACGAAGAATTGCCGGCCAACGTGGGCCGTGCGGCCATTCGCAATCGGTTGGCGGCCCGGGCCCGCTATGGGTGGTTGCTGCTGTTGGATAACGACAGTTTGCTGCCCGACGCCCAGTTTCTGGCCCGCTACGCCCAGGCACTAGCCGTGGCCCCGGTGCAAATCAGCCTTTTCGTCGGCGGTACCACGTACGAAGCGACGCCGCCCGCCGACCCCGCCCTGTACCTGCGCTGGCACTACGGCCGCGCCCGCGAAATGCGGCCGGCCGCGCGGCGCCAAGGTCAGCCCACCAGCCAGCTTACCCTCAATAATGCGCTGCTGACGAGCGAGTTGCTGCGTCAATTTCCACTGGATGAGCGCCTGAGCGGCTACGGCCACGAGGACACGCGCCTGGGCCTGGAGCTGGCGCGGGCCGGCGTGGCGGTGCAGCACCTCGACAACCCCGTGCTGCACGATGGCCTGGAGCCCGCCGCCACCTTCCTGGAAAAAAGCCACCAGGCCGTGCGCAACCTGGCCCAGGTACTACGCACTGATGGCTTAGGTGCCGACACCCGTCTGGCCCAGGCCGCCCGGTACCTGGGCCGGCTTGGGCTGCGGGCGCCGGGCCGGGCCGCGCTGGCCGCGCTGGCCCCCGCGCTACGGCACCACCTGCTGACGGCGACCCGGCCCCGCCTGCGGGCGCTCGACGCGCTCAAGCTGCTGTGGCTGCTGCAAGAGCCCGATGAGCACCTGCGCCGGTGAGTATGGTGAGTATCTTTGGTAGCGGCTGTTGCCTTAAAAATTACTACTTTTGCCTGATTTACTGCCTATTCACCTGCTCGATCTCGCGGCTGAGCACGCTGCCTACCAAGCCGAGCTAGATGCTGCCTGGCAGGCCACGGTGCGCGAGGCCGCGTTTATTCAGGGGCCGGCCGTGGGGCAGTTTGCCGCCGAGCTGGGCACGCACTTGGGCGGCTCGCACGTAGTGCCCTGCGCCAACGGCACCGACGCCCTCACCCTGGCCCTGCTGAGCCTGGCTTTACCGCCCGGCACCGAGGTTATCGTGCCGGCTTTCACCTACGTGGCGACCCTAGAGGCGGCGGCGCTGCTGGGTTTGCGGCCCGTGCTGGTCGATGTGCGGCCCGATACTTTCAACGTGGATCCGGCGGCCGTGCGGGCGGCGCTCACGCCCCGCACCGGGGCCGTGGTGGCGGTGCATTTGTTTGGGCAATGCGCTAATTTGGAAGAGTTAGCGTCGATTTGTCGAGTGGCAGGCGTGGCGCTG
>CAJYVK010000220.1 GCA_913778455.1 uncultured Hymenobacter sp.
AGGCCCTGCCGCGCAAGGGCACCTATAATATCGGCGTGCTGCTGCCCTTCGAGCTGCAAGACAACAGCTGGCAGACGCAGCGCAAAAACCAGTTCGTCACCGACCTCTACGCCGGCCTGCGCTTGGCCCAGGATTCGCTGCAACGAGCCGGCCACCCGGTGCAGCTGTTTGCCTACGATACCGGGGCCGATACGCTCACGCTCAAGGGTGTACTGGCCCTGCCCGAGCTGGCGGGCATGGACTTGCTTGTCGGCCCCATCTATAAGTCGGGAGCCAAGCTGGTGGCCCGCTACGCCCGCGAGCACCAGATTATCTGCGTCAACCCGCTCTCGCAAGACGGTGACTTAGTGCTGGATAATCCCTACCACTACCTCTACTCGCCCAGCGCGGCTACCCAGGCGCGGGTAGCCGCGCAGTTTGCGGCCACTTCCTTCGGCACCGGCCGCCCGGCCGTGCTGCTGCACGAAGACAGCAAGGACGACAACGATTTTGCCGAGGCTTACCAGGCCGCCTACGAGGCCGCCGGGGGCAAGCTCGTGGCTACCCACACCTTCCGGCCCGATGACCCGGCCAGCCTGGCTGCCGCCCTCGTAGCCCCGGAATTGACCGGGGCCAGCCACGTGGTCGTGGCCGCCGACAACCGCAAAGTCGGCCCGGCGGTGTTTACGGCGCTGGGCACCGTGCCCGCCGCCAGCCGCCCGGCGCTGCTCGTGCCCGGCTCCTGGCTCGACAATCCCAGCCTGGGCGCGGGCCAGCTCGGCGGGGCCGGCGTTTATTTTTACTACCCCAAGTATTTCAACGCCACCGGCCTGGGCTACCGCCGCTTCCGCCAGCTCTACCTGGCCAAGCAGAATCTGCCGCCCTCGGTATTTGCCTGCCAGGGCTTCGAGCTACTGCTGTTTTTTGGCAACGCCTTGCAGCAGTACGGCCCGGCCTTCCAGGGTGGGCTAGCCACTGCCCCCCCCCAGCCGGGGGCCATTTTCGAGGGCCTGGCCTACCCCGGCGGTACCCACGACAACCAGACCGTCCCCCTACTCAAGCTCACCAATCTGGAGCCGCAATTGCTGCGGTAGCTTTTACTTGGGCTGTCAGCTATTAGCTGTTAGCTACTAGCTATTAGCTGTTAGCTTCTCAAGGCAACTTCCTGTCGACAAGCTAATAGCTAACGGCTAACAGCTAGCAGCTAATAGCTAACAGCTCATCAAAAATCCTCATGACAACTTCCGAATCTCTCTTCGCCCGCGCCCAGGACCTGATTCCGGGCGGGGTTAACTCGCCGGTGCGAGCCTTCCGTTCGGTGGGCGGTGCCCCCGTATTTATGCAATCGGCCCAGGGGGCCTGGCTTACCGATGTCGATGGCAATAAGTACGTTGACTTTATCAATTCCTGGGGGCCGATGATCCTCGGCCACGCCGCGCCGGTAGTGCAGGAAGCGCTGGCCCAGGTGCTGCCCGACTCGTTTTCCTTCGGGGCACCCACCCGGCGCGAAATCGAGATGGCCGAGCTGCTCATCGAGATGGTACCCAGCCTGGAAAAAGTGCGCCTGGTAAATTCCGGCACCGAGGCTACTATGTCGGCCATCCGGGTGGCGCGGGGCTACACGGGGCGGGCTAAAATTCTCAAGTTTGAGGGCTGCTACCACGGGCACGGCGACTCGTTTCTGATTGCCGCCGGCTCGGGGGCGCTCACGCTGGGCGCTCCTGACTCGCCGGGCGTAACCGAGGGTGTAGCCCAGGATACGCTCACGGTGCCCTACAACGACCTCGCCGCCGTAGAGGCCGCCATCGCGGCCAACCCCGAGCAGCTCGCCGCCATTATCATCGAACCGGTGGTGGGCAACATGGGGCTCGTGGAGCCCGCCAAGGGCTTCCTCGCCGGCTTGCGGGCGCTGTGCACCCAGCACGGCATCGTGCTGATATTCGACGAGGTAATGACCGGCTTCCGCCTCGCGCCGGGTGGTGCGCAGGAGCGCTTCGGCGTGACGCCCGACCTCACGACGCTGGGTAAAATCATCGGCGGGGGCCTGCCCGTGGGGGCCTACGGCGGCCGGGCCGATATCATGAACCAGGTAGCCCCGGCGGGCAAGGTATACCAGGCCGGGACGCTCTCGGGCAACCCCCTGGCCACCGCCGCCGGGCTGGCCCAGCTGCGCTACCTGCATGAGCACCCCGAGGTGTACCAGCAGCTCGAAGCCACCAGCACCCGCCTGGCCGACGGCACCCGCCAGATTGCCAAGGAACTGGGCCTGAATTATACCGTCAACCAGGTGGGTTCGATGTTCAGCCTGTTCTTCACTCCCGAGCCGGTGACCAACCTGGAAGACGCCAAAAAGGCCGACCTGCCAGCTTTCGGACGCTATTTCCACGCCATGCTGCGGCGCGGTATCTACCTGGCCCCGTCGCAGTTTGAGGCGCTGTTCGTTTCTACCGCCATCACCGACGAGCTGGTGGAGAAATACCTCACGGCCTGCCGCGAGTCGCTGCGGGAGGCGCACGGCGACCAGGCGTAATTTTGCACGCAAGGCTTGATTTCGACGGCCGGTGAGCGGCTGGAGGCAAGAGTTTTTGCACAGGATGCGGCGGCCAGCGGTGATATGCCGTACTAGCCCGATAATCCGTTGCGTTACCCTGCCCCCAGCCGCCCGCCGGCCGCCGCAATCATTCCTTTTTTCACCCTGCGACACTTCGCGCCCTTTTGTAAGTTGCCCATGCGCCGTTCGCTCAGCCTGTTACTACTCCTTTTCTCGCTGACCGGCCAGGCCCAGACGCCCGCCGAAACCAACAAGCAGCTCTTCGACCGCACCATCGACGAGCTCAACTTCCGCACCTTCGAAACGGTGTATGACAAGCACTTTACGCGGCAGAAGTACCCGGCCAGCCTCCGCTCAGCGGCGGCCCGCCGCCGGTTTGCCGGCTTCGAGAATAATGCCGAGCTGCAAGAGCTGTTTCTCAACTACAACGGCGTGGCCGAGCGCTACAAAACGCGCTTCGGCAACGGCCCGCTCACGCTGACCGAGTTTGAAAAGCAGCTCAACAGCGTGCTGCTCGACCGCAATTTCGAGTTCTTCATCCGGGGCCTGCCGCGCGATGAGAAGTCGGCCCTCATTCGGGCCGAGCAGCGCGTTATCCGGCAGGCCACGGCGCAGTTCAATGCCAGCGGCGCTCCCGCCGCCAAGCCTGTTCCCGAGCCCGAGGAGCCGCTGGCGGCCGCCGCCCCGCTTACGACCAACGGCCCCGAGCCAAGCGATGCCGAACCTGCCGACAACCCCGCGCCGGAGCTGCGCCCGGCCGCCCTTTCCGAAGAAGGCAATAGCACTACGAGCGGCCCCGGCTGGGTCGGCTACTTCACGTTTTTGCTTAGCCTAGGCTCTTTCGGTATGCTGCTCTACACCGTGGCTAGCCTGCTGCCCGAGCTGCACCGCCTGCGCGCCCGCGTACGGACGCTGGAAGCCGAGCAGGCGTACTACGACGCCCCGACCGAGGGCGAATCTGAAGCAGCCGACGAGCCGGAGGCTCCTACCACCCAGCGAGCTGGCTTTTTCAGCCGCTTCCGCCAGCCGTCTACCAACGAGCTACCGGCCGACAATTACGAAGACGAAGACCAACCCCATTAACTACCCCTTTTGACTTTACCGCTGGCTACTAATTAGCAAGCGCGTAAAATCTGCAAAAATTCATACCCCCGTGATTCTGACCGACCAGCAAATCCGCGCCGAAATGGAGCGCGGTACCATCGTGGTGCAGCCCTACGACCCCAGCTGCCTGGGTACCAACTCCTACGACGTACACCTGGGCCGCTACCTGGCTACCTACAACGACGAGGTGCTCGACGCCCGCCGCCACAACGAGATTACGACCTTCGAGATCTCGACCGAGGAGGGTTACGTGCTTCAACCCGGCATCCTCTACCTGGGCGTGACGGAGGAATACACCGAAACCCATGCGCACGTACCTTTCCTCGAAGGCAAGAGCAGCGTGGGCCGGCTGGGCATCGACATCCACGCCACCGCGGGCAAGGGCGACGTTGGCTTTTGCAACCACTGGACGCTGGAAATCAGCGTGTCGATGCCCGTGCGCGTGTACCCGGGCATGCCCATCGGCCAGCTTATCTACTTCGGCCTGCAAGGCGACGTGCAGACGTTCTACAACCGCAAGCAGTCGGCCAAATACAACGACCGCACCGACCGCCCGGTGGAAAGCATGATGTGGAAAAACAAGTTTTAATTGTAGAATAAGCTTTAGCTTGTCCCTGCCGCCGCTCCGAGCAACGGCAGGGGCAGGCTAAAGCCTACCCCACACGTTTAACCTCACCGCAGTTTTCTGCGTTAGAACGGTAGTCAGCTTTCGCCGCCCGTTGGCGCGATAGTTGGCTACCGTTCTTCGTACTTACGCCTTGCCCGCCAATGAAATCTGCTTTTGCCTTTTTGCTGCTGGCTGCTACGCTTACTGCCCGCGCCCAACAGACGACGCCGGCCACGCCCATGCCGCAGGATAAAACCCAGCAAAGTCCGCGTCTCAACCCCGCTACTTCCGACCGCGCCGAGTATTTGAGCAACCAGATGACGCGCGACCTGCGTCTCAACGGCTACCAATCGACCCGCCTGCGGGCCATCAACGCCGATAAAATCGGCAAGCTTGAGGCCGCCGAGCGCCGCTATGCCAACGACCCCGCGCAACTCGACAAGCACGCCAAGGCCATTTCGCAGGAGCGCGACCAAGAGCTCCAAGGCGTGTTGAGCACCGACCAATATTCGGACTATTTCGACGCTCGCAAACGCTACGCCCAGGCCGACCGCAATTACGCCCGCAATGCCTCAGCTGCCATCCTGGTTAACTCCGTGCAAAATCCGGCCCCCGTACGAGCCAACGACGCTACCATCGTACCTACCAAAACGACTACCAAGCCAGACCGGCCATCGGGCGAGCCCTTCGGTCGTACTCTCCGCCAGCAGCCCTGAGCCGGTAGCCGGTAGCCAGCCCCCATATCCGACAAAAAAGGCCTTCTACTGCGCGTAGAAGGCCTTTTTTGTAACACTAATCTAACTTTGACTCGGCAGCGCTACTGGCCGTCAGCTTATTGGTTAGTAGCGCCCTGCTCGTCGAGGTAGTCGCTCAGCTCTTTGCAGAGGGCACGCATTTTCTCGGCCATTTTCTTGTCGCCGGTGGCCGTTACGATGGTTTCGGCCATCGAGCCGATGTTATCCACCACGAAGTACTTCATGGCATCGGTGGGCATGTCCTTGGTCCAGAGGTCGATTTTCATCGTGGCGTCGGCGTTGCGGTCCCAGATGGCCACGTTGATTGCCTTGGCAAACTGAATATCGGCCCCCGCATCGGTAGCCTGCCAGCTAATGGCCTCGGGCACCCGCTGGTCGTCGAGGGCAATGCTAAAACGGATTTCTGACTTCTTCATCGCAGATTTAACGGATTTAACGGATTTCGGGGATACGCCCGCTAAAGCGGGCTGACTATCTGGACGGTATCCGCTAGTACTATACTACTTGCTACTATTACTTACTTCTTGGCTGCTCATTCCCACTCTACTCTCATCTCACGCACCACCATTCAACGGCCAACGTTCCCGTAATCAGCTTGCGCAGCAAGCGTATCCCCGAAATCCGTTAAATCCGTTAAATCTGCGGTCTAGACGTAATTGTTGAGCATCACGGGCATCACCAGCATCAGGATGCTCTCGTTCTCATCGGCTTGGGCGGGCATCAGCAGCCCCGCCCGGTTGGGCGTGCTCAACTCCAGCGTAATTTCCTCCGAGTCGATGTTGCTCAGCATCTCAATCAGGAAGCGAGCGTTGAAGCCGATTTCCATGTCCTCGCCGTCGTACTGGCAGGCCAGCGTTTCCTTAGCCTCGTTGCTGAAGTCCAGGTCCTCGGCCGAAATTACCAGTTCCGAGCCCGTGAGGCGCAGCCGCACCTGGTGGGTCGTCTTGTTGGAATAGATGCTGATGCGCTTCACCGAATTGAGCAGCTCCTGCCGATTGATGATCAGGCGATTGGGGTTGCTCACCGGAATTACGTTCTCGTAGTCGGGGTAACGCTCGTCGATGAGGCGGCACACGAGCCGCATCCGGTTGAAGGAGAAGAAGGCGTTGCTCTGGTTGAACTCCACCCGTACCGGCGTGGCCTCGCTGGGCAGCGAGCTCTTGAGCAGGTTGAACGCCTTGCGCGGGATGATGAGGTTGGCGGTTTGGCCAGCGCCCACGTCCTGGCGGCGGTAGCGCAGCAGGCGGTGGCCATCGGTAGCCACGAAAGTCACTTGCGAATCGGCCAGCTGCACCAGGATGCCGGTCATGGCAGGGCGCAGCTCGTCGGTGCTCACCGCGAAGATGGTTTTGTTAATGGCGCGGGCCAGCGACGACGACGGGATTTCGACCGGGGCCGAGCCCTTCACCACCGGCACGCGGGGGAAGTCGGCGGCATTCTCACCGGCCAGCTTATAGCGGCCGTTGGCCGAGTTGATGCTGATGTTGTAGGTTTCCTCGTCCAGCGAGAACGTCACGGGCTGGTCGGGCAGATTCTTAAGCGTGTCGAGCAGGATGCGGGCGGGAGCCGCGATGCGACCCGATTCGTCCGTATCGATGGGCAGCTCGGTGATCATGCTCGTCTCCAGGTCGGAGGCGGTGATAGTGAGCTTACCCGGCTCAATCTCAAACAGGAAGTTCTCGAGGATGGGCACCACGGGGTTGTTCGTGACCACGCCGTTGATGCTCTGGAGCTGCTTGAGCAGGGCCGAGGACGAAACAGTGAACTTCATAAAAAAGGCTGGACTAAGTTTTTTGAGGAGGACAAAGATAGGGAATGGCCACTGGGTTTTGGCAAGATTGGGATGGGCCAGCCACCCAGCCGGGGCTCCATGAAATACCTATACTTCGCGTCGCCTACTCCAACCCAGCCACCACTCAACTCTTCCTACTACAGGGGTGTGGAGACCTTCTTCATCGTGGCGTACACATAGCACCAGCCGAAGTAGGTGAAAGGACCGGTAGCAACGAACCGCTGGAAGCCTCACTACTCCTTCCTATCTGACAGCCGCACGGCTTTTCGCACTCGAACGGTCAGGTAGCTCCATTTAATGCCGACTACTTCTACCGTCACGCGGTAGCGCCGGTTGAAGTCCCAGGGATAAACTACGCCAAACTTATTTTTTATAGTATCGGTGCGGGTGCGTCCCGGTAATAAAAACAGCTTGTCGAAAGCTGCCTCAGAGGCCAGCTTTACGTTACCCACCCGCCAGCCAGTAGCGTTGCAGTAAGCCAGCAATCGGCTATATCTCGTGGAGTAATCTCCGGGGCCGGAGCGTGGTGAATTAGCAACAGCCTGCAAGAAGCGCTCACGGAAGGCCAAGGGCACTTTAACCTCGCCGCTTTCAATCTCAGAATCGCCACATTCCGTGCATTCGGCATGGTAGACAACAATGCTAAACTGGCGTGGCTCTGTACGACGTGAGCCAGATTCGCGCTGCTCTCCTTTAGCAGTCGCCGACAAAATACCAAACAATGAAGCTATATAAAAAACTGACTTACGCATGGGGTAAATAAAAAGCTCCAGCTTAAACGGCTGGAGCTTCTGTTTTCTTGTTCGGCAGATACCGCTTACACGTTGAATCGGAAGTGCATGATGTCGCCATCCTGCACCACGTAGTCCTTGCCCTCTACGGCCATTTTACCGGCTTCTTTGATTTTTACCTCGGTCTTATACTCTTGGTAATCAGCCAGCTTGATAACCTCGGCGCGAATAAAGCCCTTCTCAAAATCGGAGTGAATGACGCCGGCGGCGGCGGGCGCCTTATCGCCCTTGTGCACGGTCCAGGCGCGTACTTCCTGCACCCCCGCCGTGAAGTAGGTGATGAGGTTGAGCAGCTCGTAGCTGGCGCGAATGAGCTTGTTGAGGCCCGACTCGGTGAGGCCGTACTCGCCCAGGAACATGGCCTTCTCCTCGGGGTCTTCCATCTCGGCAATCTGGGCTTCGATGGCGGCCGATACTAATACTACCTGCGCACCCTCGGCGGCCACGTGCTGGCGCAGGGCCTCCACGTGCTTGTTGCCGTTGGTGGCGATGCTGGCTTCATCCACGTTGGCCACGTAGATGACGGGCTTGATGGTGAGCAGCTGCAAGTCGGCGATGGCGGCAAGGTCGTCGTCGGTAGCGGCGACGGCGCGGGCATTTTGCCCAGCTTCGAGGGCAGCTTTGAATTTTTGCAGGCTGGCTACCTCCTTCTTGGCGACGGCGTCGCCGGCCTTGGCGCTGCGCTCGCTTTTAACGAGCTTTTTGTCCACGCTTTCGAGATCTTTGAGTTGCAGCTCAGTATCGATAACGTCTTTGTCAAACACCGGGTCAACGCCCCCGGCTACGTGCACGATGTTGGGGTCTTCGAAGCAGCGCACCACGTGGATGATGGCATCGACCTCGCGGATGTTGGCCAAAAACTTATTGCCCAGGCCCTCACCTTTGCTGGCACCCTTTACGAGGCCGGCAATATCGACAAACTCGATGATGGTGGGCAGCACGCGCTTGGGATTAACGAGGGCTTCCAGAATCTGGAGGCGCTCATCGGGCACGGTAATCACGCCCACGTTGGGCTCGATGGTGCAGAAGGGATAGTTGGCCGATTCGGCCTTGGCGTTGGATAACGCGTTGAAAAGCGTGGATTTGCCGACGTTCGGCAGGCCGACAATACCGCAGCGGAGGCCCATTATCTTTAGTGTTGAGTTGTGAGTTATGAATTATGAGTTGCCCACAATTCTGGGGCAAAGGTACGATGGGCGGCGCGGCAGACTCATTAACTCCCTTAACGCAAAGCGCCGCTGCCCTCGGTGAGAACAGCGGCGCGGCTACTACTTAACTTTCTCCCCCTCTGGCAATCGTGGCGTGGCTAGTAGGTGCTGTCGCCCAGGTCGGGGGCGGCGTGGCCAGCGGGGCCGTCGGCGGGGCGGCTGTCGGGGCCGTAGCTGCCGGGGCGGGACTGCTCGCCGTCGTAGGTGGGACGCGGGCGGTCGAGCTCAGCCACTTCTTCTTCGGTCAGCAGCTCGTCGCGCACGAAGTCTACGGCGTCGTGCAGGGCGTCGATAAATTTGTTGAAGTCTTCTTTATAGAGGAAAATCTTGTGCTTCTCGTAGCTGGCCGGACCATCGGGGTCGGCGCCGGGACGGCGCTTGCTTTCGGTGATGGTGAGGTAATAGTCTTGGCCGCGAGTAGCTTTTACATCGAAGAAATACGTGCGCTTGCCCGCCTTCATGCGGTGCGAATAAATTTCTTCCTGGTCTTTAGAGTATCTTTCTTCCACGAGCGGAGGGAGGGGATAAAGGGAGGTAAATAAGTCGGCCGAGCCATTAAACTTGCCCCGACTTGGGCAAAGATAGAGCCTGAACCGTTTACCTAAATTTGCCTTTTGCCCCCGCGAAACCCAGCCGGCCGCTACGTTGTCTATCAAGACATAAGATTAGTTTGAGACCTAACTAAATACTGGCTAAGGCAAGCCAAAAGTAAACGCTTCTCTAGATTGATGTAGCAACTTGATTTATAATTGCGTACTTCCTCGCTCCTGATTATCCATGCCCACGCCCGCCCTCGATTTAGCCGCCATCCGGTCGTTCGAAAATTTAGAATTATTAGCCCGGCAATTAGTTGACGGGTTCATCACCGGCCTGCACCAATCGCCCTACCACGGCTTCTCGGTCGAGTTTTCGGAGCACCGTCTCTATAACCCCGGCGACAGCACCCGGCACATGGACTGGAAGGTATTTGCCCGCACCGACAAGCTCTTCGTGAAGCGTTACGAGGAGGAGACCAACCTGCGGGCCCACCTGCTGCTCGACGTGAGCCCCAGCATGTACTACCCCGCGCCGGGCCACGACAAGCTCCGGTTTGCGGTGCTGGCCGCCGCCGCCCTCACCACGCTCTTGCAGCGCCAGCGCGACGCCGTGGGCCTCGTCACCTTCGGCGAAACGGTGGAGCTGCAAACGCCCGTGCGCTCGACCAGCAGCCACCGCCACACGCTGCTGCTGGCCCTGCAACAGCTGCTAAACCGGCCCGCGCCGGCCGCGGCCACCCGCCGCGCCACCGCCCTCACCGACGTGGCCGGCGTGCTGCACACCATTGCGCAGCAGATTCCCAAGCGCTCGCTCGTCATCGTGTTTAGCGACATGCTGGGGCGGGGAGCGCAGGAGCAGGAAGCCGCGCTGGCCGCCTTGCAGCACCTGCGCCACCAGCACCACGAGGTGCTGCTGTTTCACGTGCTGGACCGGGCCACGGAAAGTAATTTTGAGTTTCAGGATCGCCCCTACATTTTCGAAGACGTCGAAACGGGCCAGGAAATTCGCCTCCAGCCGGCGCAGGTGCGGGCGCAGTACCGCGCCGCCATGCGGCAGTTTGAAGACGACCTGGCCCTGCGCTGCGGCCAGCTGAAAATAGATTTTGTACCCGTCGACGTGCGCGAGCCCTTCGATAAGGTACTGCACGCCTACTTGGTAAAGCGCGGCAAAGCGCGTTGAGTATGACCTTTTTCCTGATTTTCGGCCCCTACCTGCTGGCCCTGCTAGTAATAGTGCCGCTGGCCCTCCTCACGGGCTACATCGCGTACTCGCACCGGCAGCGGTTCTGGCCGTGGTTTTTGCTGGGGCTGGTGCTGCCGTTCGTTTCTATTTTTCTGGCCATGCTGGTGGCCGTGCGCCATAAGCAGCAAGCGGCGGCGGCCCGGGGCGGGGCCCCGGCCCCGGTACCCGCGCCCGGCGAGTTCGAGTAAAGCGCGGCCCGGCCCGTAGCTTCGCGGCAGTTTTTTCACTGGCCGGGGCTACCCGGCGCATTCGCTTTTCTCATGTACCAAGTTCTTCTTCTGCTTCACTCCTGGCTGCGCTGGTTTGTGCTGGGCGCGGGCCTGCTGGCCGTATTTCGGGCGTATGGTGGCTGGCAAGGTCGCCGCCCCTTCACCAAGGGCGACAACGGCATCTCGGCCGCATTTTCGGGTTTTATGTGGCTGCAAGTCATCATCGGGCTGGGGCTGTACTTCGGCCTGAGCCCCTGGGGCCTGAACGCCATGAAGCAGCCCGGTGCCATGAAAGACCCCACTGCCCGCTTCTTCGGCATGGAGCACATTGCCGTAATGATCCTGGCCGCCATCCTGGCCCAGGTGGGCCGCATCGCCCTTAAAAAGGCGCCCAGCGATACGCTGAAGCACAAGAAGGCTTTTACTTATTTCGCCATCGCACTGGTGCTGGTGCTACTCATGATTCCATGGGGTATCTGGAACCCCGGCCGGCCATTGTTCCGCCCCTAGACCGCAGATTCAACGGATTAAACGGATTTCGGGGATACGCCCGCCTGCCTGCGGCGGCGGGCTGACTAACTGGATTTTGATATCAAAAGGAAAGGCCACCCCTGCGGGTGGCCTCTCCTTTTTCGGACTTTTTATTATTAAAGATTAGTAAAGCAGACTTTGCGGGCTGTCTAATTAGCGAATCAGGCGCCTAGCAATAAGCTACATCCGAGTAGTCAGCCCGCCGCAGGCAGGCGGGCGTATACCCGAAATCCGTTTAATCCGTTAAATCTGCGGTCTAGATGGCCTGACCGCCCGACACCTCGATGCGCTGGGCATCAATCCAGTTGGCCTCGGGCGTGCAGAGGAAGGCCACCACGGGTCCAACATCGGTTGGCAAGCCCACGCGGCCCATGGCCGTGAGGCCGGCGATGTGGGCATTGATTTCCTTGTTGTCGCGGGTGCGGCCGCCGCCGAAGTCGGTCTCGATGGCACCGGGTGCCACCACGTTGGACCGGATGCGGCGGCCCGCCAATTCCTTAGCCTGGTACTTGGTGAGCGTTTCAATAGCCGTTTTCAGGCTGGCGTAGGCCGAGGAACCGGGGAAGGTGATTCGCGTGAGGCCCGACGAGATATTGACGATGCCACCGCCGTCATTCAGGAGCGTTAACGCCTGCTGCGTCAAGAAGAACGGGCCTTTGAGGTGGATGTTCAGCAGCTCGTCAAATTGCTGCTCGGTGGTGTTGGCGTAGGGCGCGTAGAGACCGGTGCCGGCATTATTGATCAGAAAGTCAAAGCGCTCGACGCCGAAGGTATCGCGCAGGGCAGTTTGCACCTGCTCAAAAAAAGCGCCGAACGCACTAACCTGGGAGGCATCGAGTTGCAGGGCCACGGCCCGCTGACCCAGCGCCGCAATCTCGGCTACTACGCCTTCGGCCGCGGCCTGCTGCGTGTGGTAGGTGAGGATGACGTCGAGGCCCTTCTTAGCCAGATTTAGGGCCATGTCTTTGCCCAGGCCGCGGCTGCCGCCGGTCACGAGGGCGATTTTAGAGGTATTCATACTGGAAAAGTTGCTTGGGTGAATTGCTACGGCAAAGGTCTGGGCGCTGACCGGCTGGCTTATGGTGAGTAGCCCAGTTTTTGGGTGGCGTCTACGCTTCGGCAGTGGCCGGTAGGCCGTGCGCAGCGCGTACCTGCTCGCGGTACTGCCGGGGCGTGCAGCCACCAAAGCGCTTGAAAAACTTGGTAAAATTGGCCGGGTCGTAGGTGAGCGTGGCGGCAATAGCGGCTACTGGCTGGTCGGTCTCGCGCAATAGCTGCTGAGCCACGGCCAGGATGCGAAACTGGAAATCGTGGCAGGGCGAGTGACCAGCCACCAGCTTGACGGTGTTGCTAAGATGCGTGGGGTGGATGCACAGCAGCCCAGCCAGGTCCCGAATTTCAAACATCTCGGTGGCCCGACCCGCCACGAGGTCGGCCAGGTGCCGGTCGATTTCACGTAGAAACTGCGTGTAGATTTCGTGCTGACGAGCCAGGATTTTCGGCGGCGTAATTGCGGTGCTCATTTATAACAAATTGAAATAGCAAAACTTAAATCATCACCACAGCCAGGTGGAGCAGGGCGCGGAATTTTGTCATTGTCAATTTTTCTCTCCCCCCATGCTTATTACAACCACCAAAACCGCTATTGTTACCGGGGCTTCGCGCGGCATCGGCCGCGCCATCGCCCTGCGCCTGGGCCAAGAGGGCTACGCGGTGCTTGTTAATTACCATACGCACCCCGAGGCGGCGCAGGCGGTCGTCGCTGAGATTGTGGCGGGGGGCGGCCAAGCGCACGCCGTACCCGCCAATGTAGCCCAGGCGGCCGACGTAGAGCGCCTTTTCGCCACGGCCAGGCAGACCTACGGCGGCATCGATGTCCTGGTCAATAACGCCGGCATTTCAGCGGTGCGCCCCCTGGCCGATACCGACGACAGCCTGCTCGACCAGCTAATCAATACCAACGTGCGGGGCACGCTTCACGGGCTGCGGCAGGCCGCCCGGCATCTGCGACGGGGCGGGCGAATCGTCAACTTTTCGAGCACTGCCGTGGCCGGGGCCACGCCGGGCCTCGGGGCCTACGTGGCTACCAAGGCCGCCGTGGAAGCTATCACGCGAGTATTTGCCAAAGAATTGAAGGGCCGTGCTATCACCGTGAATGCCGTCGCACCGGGCCTTATTGATTCTGAGATGTTTGCCGAGGGCAAAACCGACGCCCAGATTCAGCAAGTGGCCCAGGCCGCACCGCTCGGCCGCCTGGGTCGCGCTGAGGAGGTAGCCGACGTAGTGGCTTTTTTGGTGAGCGAAGCGGCTGCCTGGGTCAACGGCCAGATTATCCGGGTCAACGGTGGGGTGCTGTAACGAGCGCCGCCGCTGTACTTTGCAGCATTCAATTTACTTCCCTAACCACCTCATGCCTACCGATTTTCTTTCCAGCGCCCGCAAGCAATTTGCCTATTACAAGCTGCTCGGTGAGCAGGCCCTGAGCCAGGTCAGCGACGCGCAGCTGCACTGGCAGCCTACTGCCGAGAGCAACAGCCTGGCGACCATCGTCAAGCACCTGGCGGGCAATATGCTGTCGCGCTGGACCGACTTTCTCACCGCCGATGGCGAGAAGCCCTGGCGAGTGCGCGAGGCTGAATTCGACACCGACCTGGCTGGCCGGGCCGAGGTGCTGGGCCGCTGGGAAGCCGGCTGGCAGTGCCTCTTCGCCGCTCTCGACGGCTTGACCGAAGCCGATCTGGACCGCATTATCTACATCCGCAACCAAGGGCACTCGGTGACGGAGGCCATTAACCGGCAGTTGGCGCACTATCCCTACCACGTGGGGCAACTGGTTTTTCTGGCCCGGATGCAGGCGGGCGCGGCTTGGCAATCGCTGTCGATTCCGCGCGGCAACTCGGCGGCGTACAACGCCGAAAAATTTGCCCAACCGCCGCACCAGGCGCACTTTACCGATGAGCTGCTGGGGCGCTAGCCAGCCCTCGAGCCCGCTGGCCCCGGCATTAAATTGTTATTAATAATCGGCTACCTCTGCAATATACTCGGCCGTGGTGCGTCTCTACTGGTAGACATCCTTTTCCTTAACACCTGTTGCTATGCTCTACCTGTTTGGCCGCCTCGCACTGAGCGACTCGCTCGACTACCACGAAAACTTTCAGGATGACGATTTCCTGCCCACCACCTGTCACGAGCGCAGCGGCCGCCCCGAGCCGGAGGCCCGGGCCACCGCCCTCGACCGCCCGGCCCGTCCCTGCCCGCAGCCGGTTCCGGCTGGCCCCGGCTGCTAGCCCCATGCTGGTCCTGGCTTCCGGGCGCGGCCTTCGCCCCGCCCCCACCCTGCCCTAAAAAGCCCGCCCCTGACGTACAGGAGCGGGCTTTTTTACTTGGCTACCGAGCGGCGGCTACTGGCCGAGCACGATGGCGAAAATGAGCGGTGCCACGATGGTGGCGTCCGATTCGATGATGAATTTCGGGGTTTTCTCGCCCAGCTTGCCCCAGGTGATTTTCTCGTTGGGCACGGCGCCCGAGTAGCTGCCGTAGCTGGTGGTGGAGTCCGAAATCTGGCAGAAGTAGCCCCACAGCGGCACTGAGTGACGCTGCAAGTCCTGGTGCAGCATGGGCACCACGCAGATGGGGAAGTCGCCGGCAATACCACCACCAATCTGGAAGAAGCCTACTTTGCTTTCCTCGGTAGCCGTATTGGTATACCAGTCAGCCAGGTACATCATGTACTGGATGCCGGTTTTCATGGTGTGCACGTTCTTGATGTCGCCCGAGATGACGTGGCCGGCGTAGATGTTGCCGAGCGTCGAGTCTTCCCAGCCGGGGCAGATGATGGGCAGGTTTTTCTCGGCCGCCGCCAGCATCCACGAGTCTTTGGGATCAATCTGGTAGTACTGCTCCAGCTCACCGCTGAGCAGAATCTGGTAGAAGAACTCGTGGGGGAAATACGCCTTGCCTTCCTGGTCGGCCTTCTCCCAGAATTTCAACACCGTGTGCTCCAGGCGGCGCATGGCCTCTTCCTCAGGAATGCAGGTGTCGGTCACGCGGTTCATGTGGCGCTCGAGCAGGGCTTGCTCATCGGCGGGCGTGAGGTCGCGGTAGTTGGGCACGCGCTCGTAGAAGTCGTGGGCCACGAGGTTGAAGATATCCTCTTCGAGGTTAGCGCCAGTGCAGCTGATAATCTGCACCTTATCCTGGCGGATAAGCTCGGCCAGCTGAATGCCCATTTCGGCGGTGCTCATGGCACCCGCCAGGGTAATCATCATTTTGCCACCTTCGGCCAGGTGCTTGTTGTAGCCATCGGCCGCATCGATGAGGGCGGCGGCGTTGAAGTGGCGGTAGTGGTGCTTGAGAAAATTGGTAATGTGCATTTTGTCGTAAGCTTTTAGCTATTAGCTGCTAGCTGTTAGCTTGTGGGTAGGTAAACTGGCGGATGCTGTACGAAAAGCTAACAGCTAACAGCTATTAGCTAATAGCTCAATTAAGTAGCTCAATTAAGCCGGCTCGGCGATTATTAGATTGTGGTTAGTGTAGATGCAGATGTCGGCCGCGATGTGCAGGGCTTCTTCCACCATCTGGCGGGCGGTGAGATGCGGGGCGTGCTTTTTGAGGGCCAGCGCGGCCGACTGCGCATACATAGCCCCGCTGCCGATGGCCGCCACGTCGGAGTCGGGTTCCAGCACGTCGCCGGTACCGCTCACGATGAGCAGCTCGTCCTTGTCGGCCACTACCATCATGGCTTCGAGCTTGCGCAGGTACTGATCTTTGCGCCAGTCCTTAGCGAGCTCGATAGCGGCGCGCTTGAGGTTGTTGCCGTAGGCCGAGAGCTTTTCCTCAAAACGGTCGAGCAGCATAAAAGCGTCGGCGGTGGAGCCCGCGAAGCCGGTTACGACTTTGCCGTCGTTGAGCTGGCGCACCTTGCGCACGTTGTTTTTAGCCACGTGCTTATCCATCGTGGCCTGGCCGTCGGCCCCGAGGGCAATCTGGCCGTTGTGGCGCACGCCGAGCACCGTCGTGGAGCGAATTCTGGTCATTTAATCAAGTATCAATTAACGTTTAACAGCCTGGCAACGGGTTCTGAGCCGATAGCGCCGGCCGCGATACGAACCGCAAAGTTCGCTCATTTATCGCATTGGCCTCGCACTACCCGCTCAGGAAACCGTCGGCAGGCTGTTAAATGGTATTTCCTACCCGTCAACTACGCTAAAA
>CAJYVK010000221.1 GCA_913778455.1 uncultured Hymenobacter sp.
CGGCCGGCGAAGTGGAAGCGGTGTACGCCATCTGCCGTATCGGGCAACTGCGAACCCGCCGCACCGATGAGCTATCAGGGGGTGAGCAGCAGCGGGTAGCATTGGCGCGGCTGCTGCTGGGCGGGCCACGCCTACTGCTGCTGGATGAGCCGTTTTCCAACCTCGACCGCGTGCACAAGCAAGTGATGCAAGGCATTATTGAGGAGGTGGGGCAGCAGTTGGGTATCACTTGCCTGCTGGTTTCGCACGACGCGGCCGATACGCTGGCGTGGGCCGACGAGATTATGGTGTTGCAGCGGGGGCGGGTCGTGCAGCGGGGCACGCCGCAGCAGGTGTATCACGAGCCGGCGACCGCGTACGTGGCGGGGCTGTTTGGCGAGTACAACCTGGTGCGGGGTGCCGACCAGGCGGCGCTGTTACCCGGTATACCGACAGACAAGGCCCTGCTGGTACGGCCCGAGCAGCTGCGGCTAGGAAGCGCCCTCGACGGTGGGGCCAGCGGTACGGTGCGGGCGGTCCGCTTCTTCGGCAGCCATTACGAGGCGGAAATTCAGCTAGCCACTACGCTGGTGCGGGTGCGGACTAGTGCGGCGGTTGTGGCCGTGGGCGAAGAAGTAAGCGTAACGGTGGCACCCGGAAGCGGGTGGCTGCTGGAGTAGGCAAAAGCCGTAGCAGGCTGCCCTTACTCCAGCAGCCATTCAATCAGTCGCTTACTAACTGCGCGTGCAGCCGGGCTAGGGTAGCGGCAGCATCGTCGCACAGGCCGGGGTGCACGGGTGAAGTCTGGATAATGGTGCTGCGCTGCGCCGTGAGCCAGCGGAAGCGCGAGGCAATGGCCAGCTGCCCGATGGGGCCGCCCGTGGTCCGGCCCCCGCAGATGCGCTCGAACGAGCGCAGGCGCTCGCGCACGTCGGCCAGGTCGAGGCCCGCGCCGGCGAAGGCCAGCAGGCGGGCTTCGTTCAGCTCGCAGGTGACTTGCAGAAAGCCCTGGGCGGCGCAGTATAGGATAACGCCCACGTTCAGAAACTCTTCGCGCTCCACGCGGGGCACTACGCGCAGCACGGCGTACTCAAACAAGTGCTTGGCGGGCATGGTCGGCTTCCTGGGTAAAGGTGGCGGAAACGGCCAGGCGCGCCTCCAAAAACTGTTGATACTGGGCGCGCTGCTCGGCGGGCGTGAGGTCGGGCTCTTGCAGCCACTCGTCGGGAACGAGGGCGATGAGCCGGGCCAGTACCTCGGGTGTGAGGCGGGCGCGACCCTCGGCATCGGCGGCGGCCAGATCGGTAGCCCGGGGCAGCAGCACGTGGTCTTTTACCGACGGAAAGGGCCGGGTGGCGGCCTTCACCCAGCCGGGGCCGGTGTGGTGCACGTAGAGTGCCGCGCCGTGGTCGATGAGCCACAGCTCCTTGTGCCAAAGCAGCATGTTGGTATTGCGGGCGGTGCGGTCTACGTTGAGCGTGAGGCAGTCGAGCCACACGATGAGCGAGGCCAGCCGCGGCTCGACGGTGGTCACGAGGGGGTCGAAGGTGCTGGCCCCGGCCAGGAAGTGCAGGGCCAGATTCTGGCCGGTGCTGGCTTTCAGCAAATCCTGAATCTCCTCGTCGGGCTCGGTGCGGCCGAAGGCTTCGCTGAGCTCGGCAAACACCAGCTCGGGCACGCGCAGGCCCAGCGCCCGGGCCAATTCGCCCACCAGCAGCTCCGCGATCAGTACCTTGATGCCCTGGCCCGCGCCTCGAAACTTGAGCACGTACATAAAGCCATCATCGGCCTCAACCAGCGCGGGCAGCGAGCCGCCTTCGCGCAGGGGCGTGATGTAGCGCGTGACCTCAACGGTGCGCAGGGTGGGGGTTTCACTCATGAATGGCGTAAAAAACGTTTGTCATGCTGAGCTTGCGAAGCATCTTCTCGTGCCAGGGCAATTAACCCAACTGAGAGAAGATGCTTCGCAGGCTCAGCATGACAAATTATAGAGAGAGCCTAAGAACGACCAAAGCTACACTAGCTGCCGCAGCGCCATCTCAAACGAGCGCTGCGCGATGCCCGTTGTCTCGGCGCTCTGGCGGCGGGTGCGGGCCAGCGCGGCCTCGATAATGCGCGAGGTATCGGAGAAAATGGCCTGGTCGGTGATTTCGGCCCCCGTTTCCATGAGGTAGGCGAACACGCGGGCCATGCCGCAGTTGGCGATGAAATCAGGAATGACGGCGCAGTGCGCATCGGCCCACTCGCCGGTGGGGCCGAAGAAAATGGCCGGGTCGGCAAAGGGCACGTTGGCCCCGCACGAAATGACTTCGAGCCCGGCGGCTACCAGGGCTTCGACCTGCGGCTGGGTAACGAGGCGCGAAGCCGCGGCGGGCACGAAGATCTCGGCCCCGGCCGACCAAATCTTGTGGTTGACTTCCTCGAAAGAAAGCAAGTCGGGCGCGTGCAAAGCATTGCCGTCGCGGCTTAGGAACAGCTCGCGCACCTCTTCCATCGTCAGGCCCTCGGGCCGTAGCAGGCCGCCTGCCCGGTCGATAATGCCCACGATGCGGGCACCCTGGCTGGCCAGGTAGTAAGCCGCCGCCGCGCCCACGTTGCCCCAGCCCTGAATGATGACCCGCTTGCCCGCCACCGCCCGGCCGCCCCACAGGGCGTAGTAGTGGCGCACGGCCTCGGCCACGCCGTAGCCAGTGATGAGGTCGGCTACGGTGTATTTGCGGGCCAAACTGGGAGTGTAGGTAGCGTCTTCGAGTACCTTCACCACACCCTGGCGCAGCTGGCCGAGCTTTTGGATTTTCTGGGGCTCGGTGGCGCGGTAGTGGCCGTTGACCACCCCTTCCTGCGGGTGCCAGAGGCCGTAGTCTTCGGTGAGTGGAATTACTTCGTGAATCTCGTCCACGTTGAGGTCGCCGCCGGTGCCGTAGTAGGCTTTCAGCAGCGGAATGACGGCCTTGTACCAGCGCTCCAGCACCCCGCGCTTGCGGGGGTCCTGGGGGTCAAAATTGATGCCCGACTTGGCCCCGCCGATAGCCGGGCCGGAGACGGTAAACTTCACTTCCATCGTCTTGGCCAAGCTCTCGACCTCGCGCTTGTCGAGGCCCTTGCGCATGCGGGTGCCGCCGCCGGCCGCCCCACCGCGCAGCGAGTTGATGACCACCCAGCCTTCGGCTTCGGTCTCGGGATCTTGCCATTCAAAAACGACTTCGGGGCGCTTTTGCTCAAATTTGGCGAGTAGTTCTTTCATGTAGTAAGCTGGTAGCTTTTAGCTGCTAGCCGTTAGCTTTCCGATTGGGAATAGCCTGATAGCTAAAGGCTAGCAGCTAAAAGCCAACAGCTTAGCAAGGTTATTCAGGCCGTTCGAGGCGCTGGTCGTCGGTGGCGGTGGCTGGGCTCTCGGGCTCCAGCCATGCTTTATAGTACACGCCGTCGTCGAGCTTCAGGGCGGCTTCCGTCACCATCAGCGGGCGGAAGGTGTCAATCATTACCGCCCATTCGTCGGTGCCGGTTTTGCCGATGCTGCGCTCATAAGCGCCCGGTGCGGGACCGTGCGGAATGCCGCCAGGGTGCAGCGTGATGTGGCCCTGGGCAATGTTATTACGCGACATAAAGTTGCCGTCGACATAGTACAGCACCTCGTCGGAGTCGATGTTGGAGTGGTGGTAGGGGGCCGGAATGGCCTGTGGGTGGTAGTCAAACAGCCGGGGTACGAACGAGCACACCACAAACGCCTTGGTCTCGAACTGCTGGTGCACGGGTGGCGGCTGGTGCACCTTGCCGGTGATGGGCTGAAAGTCGCGGATATTCATCCCGTAGGGGAAATTATACCCGTCCCAGCCCACCACGTCGAACGGGTGGCTGGGGTACACCAACTCGTGCAGCACCCCCTGCTTTTTGATCTTTACCGTGAAGTCGCCGAGCTCATCGTGCGTTTCCAGCTCGTCGGGCAGCTTATAGTCGCGCTCCGAATAGGGCGCGTGCTCCAACAGCTGGCCGAAGTGGTTGCGGTAGCGCTTGGGCGTGTAGATGGGGTGGAACGACTCGGCGATAAACAGCCGGTTGTCTTCCGTATCGAATGTAATCTGGTAGATGATGCCGCGGGGTATCAGCAGGTAGTCGCCCGGCTCGAAGCAGATATTACCCAGTTGCGTGCGCAGCTTACCCGTGCCCTTGTGAATGAACAATAACTCATCCGCATCGGCATTCTTATAGAAGTACGCCGTGAGCGAGTGGCGCGGCGCGGCGAGCACGATGTGCACGTCGCTATTGACTAGCACCGGCGTGCGGCTGGCCAGATAGTCATCCTGCGGCGGCACCTCGAAGCCCTTGAGCAGCCGCGCTTTGATGCTCTTCTCTACCGCAATTTTCGGCGTGAGGTCGGTTTCCCCCACAATCTCCTTCACCGTAGTGGGCCGGCGCAGGTGGTACATGAGCGACGACATCCCATCGAAGCCGATGGTGCCGAATAGCTGCTCGTAGTACAGCCCGCCCCCGGGCTTCTCGAATACCGTGTGGCGCGTGTGCGGCAGCCGGCCAAGCTTGTGGTAGACAGGCATTTGTTTTTAATTATGAATTATGAGTTATGAATTATGAGTTGGGCTTTTCGAGCGCAATGACTGAATTAAGTAGGGAGCTAGTAACGGCTACAGTAACTACAACAGTGACCATTGGCGAGCCCAATTCATAATTCATAACTCACAATTCATAATTAAACTACAGGTTTCCGCGGCGGTCTTGCTCGCGCTCCAGGCTTTCGAAGAGGGCTTTGAAGTTGCCGGCACCGAAGCTCTTGGCTCCCTTCCGCTGGATGATTTCGAAGAACACCGTGGGGCGGTCTTCGACGGGCTTGGTGAAAATCTGGAGCAGGTAGCCTTCCTCGTCGCGGTCGGCCATGATGCGCAGGGAACGCAGAGCCTCTACATCCTCGTCGATGTTGCCGACGTGGGCGCGCAGGTTGTCGTAGTATGTATCGGGCGTGTGCAGAAACTCTACGCCGCGGGCTTTCAGCTCGCGCACGGTGCTGATAATGTCGTCGGTAGCTACTGCGATGTGCTGCACGCCCTCCCCCTCGTAGAAGGTCAGGTATTCCTCAATCTGCGACTTTTTCTTACCCTCGGCCGGCTCGTTGATGGGGAATTTCACGTAGCCGTTGCCGGTGCTCATCACCTTGCTCATGAGGGCTGAGTACTCGGTGGTAATCTGCTTGTCGTCGAAGCTCAGGATGTTGGCGAAGCCCATCACGTCCTCGTACCATTTCACGGTTTCGTTCATGCGGTTCCAGCCCACGTTGCCCACGCAGTGGTCTACGTAGCGCAGGCCCACCTCGCTGGGGTTGAAGCTCGATTGCTGCGCCACGTAGCCGGGCAGGAAAGCGCCGCGGTAGTTTTTGCGCTCCACGAAGAGGTGTACCGTCTCGCCGTAGGTGTAGATGCCCGCCGTGCGCACCTCGCCAAACTCGTCGGTGAGCACCTTGGGCTCCTGGTACGAGCGGGCCCCGCGGCTCATGGTCTTCTCGTAGCTTTCGAAGGCGTCGTCTACCCACAGGGCCAGAATTTTAACGCCGTCGCCGTGCTGCCGTACGTGCGCCGAAATCTCGTGGTCGGAGTGCATGGCGGTGGTGAGCACCAGTCGGATCTTACCCTGCTGCAATACGTAGCTGGCGCGGTCACGTACGCCGGTTTCGGGGCCGGCGTAGGCTACGGTCTGAAAGCCGAAGGCCGCCTTGTAGTAGTAGGCCGCCTGCTTGGCGTTGCCCACGTAAAATTCGAGGTAATCGGTGCCGAGCAGCGGCAGAAAATCGGTAGTAGCGCGCTGTTGAAGCTCCTGGGCGACGAGAGTTTCCATGACTGACGGAGATGGTGATAGTAGGTGGATTAAACGCAATACTAACGTGCGTTAGTTGAGAAGTCCAATATTGGTTACTTATGAGGCCAATAAGAATTTCTTATTGAAATTTGCGGTATGGAACTCCGCCAGCTACGCTACTTCGCCGAGGTTGCCACCGGGCTGCACTACGGCCGGGCGGCCGAGCGGCTGTGCGTGTCGCAGCCTGCCCTCAGCCAGCAGATTCAATTATTGGAGAGCGAATTGGGCGTTGAGCTGTTCGACCACCAGCAGCGCACGCGTCAGCGGCGGGTGGTGCTCACCGAAGCCGGTACCGCCTTCTTGGCCGATGCCCAGCAGCTATTGCAGCTTAGCCGCCAAGCTATTGAAAACGTGCGCCGCGTGGGCTCGCAGCAAAAGTCCGTGGAGCTGGGCTACTACCAACTGCTGCGCCCCGACCGCCTGGTAGGCATTGTGCAGCGTTTCAACGAGAGCTTTCCCGATGTACAGTTTCACTTGCACGAACTGCCGACGTTCCGGGCGGTGCAGGAGGCGCTGGTGGCGGGCCGCATCGAGCTGGGTCTCACCATGCTGCCGCTGCTGCACCCCGAGTTGGCCGCGCGGCCCTTTGGCCGGGGCGGGCTGGCGGTGGCGCTGCCCGCCGCGCACCCGCTGGCCCGCCAGCCCGAGGTGCCGCTGGAAGCCCTGGCCCACGAAAAGTGGGTGGAAATCAGCCGCCCGCTGCACCCGGTGTACGAGGAGATTGAGCACTTGTGCCAGCAGGCAGGCTTTAGTCGGCGCGGGGCCATCGTGCAGGAAGTATCGTCGCTCGAACTGCTCAGCAACCTCGTGCGGTTGGGGCTAGGCGTAGCCTTTGTGCCCTCCTTTTTCGACTTGAGCGCGGTGCCCGGCGTAGTGGCCCGGCCGCTACGCGTAGCGGGTGGCGAAAACGTGTTACTGACGCAGTGCGTGGCTTACCTGGCCGAGCGCCCCGCCCCGCTGCTGCAAGCATTAGTGGCATTGGTGTAGGGTAAGCTTTAGCTTGCCCGGCGTCCAACGAGCCGCGACGCACCTCACGCCGGGCAAGCTGAAGCTTACCCTACAAGCATCTCGGCCACTTGGCGGCCGGTACCAAGCGCCGCATTAAGCGAAGGATAGCTAACCCAGTCACCGCAGCGGAAAAGCGTATCACTGAGGCGTAACTCTTGTTGCACAGGCTGGCCGGGGCCGTAGATAGGCAGAGCCTGCTCGATGCGATACGTGCGTAAGTGCCGCCACATAGTGGCCACCGGCCCAAACCAAGCAGCCAGCTCGGCCCGCAGGCGGTCCGTCAATTCATCTTCCGATAAGCCATGCTCGCCGTGCGTGCTCACCGATACCAGCCCCTGGCCAGCAGGGGCCACCGCCGGGCTGATTTCGGCCGGGAAGGCTACGTTGTGTACCAAAGCACCGGGCCGAGCATTGAGGTGCAGTAGTCGCTGCCCGTGGCTGGGAGCCGCGCCGGCCGTAGCAAAATACGTGCAGGTAGTCAGCCGGGCCACGGGGTGGGCTGGGGCGGGCAGGTCGGCCCCGAGCAAGCGGGCGGCGGCCGGGCCGTCGGTAGCCAACACTACGGCGGTGGCGGATAGGGGCTCGCCGTTGGCCAGGTGCACGCGGCGCCCGCCCTCGGTTATGGCGGCTACGGGCGTATGCAGGCGGATGGCCGCCGCGGGCAGGCGGGCCGCCAACTGCTCGGGCAGCTGCTGCATGCCCAGGGCCGGCACCGTGGCCGCGCCCTGCATGAACTGCTGGAAAACGAATTCGAAGAAATTACTGGCCGTGCCCAGCTCGCGGTCGAGGTACACGCCGCCGAAGAAGGGCTGGAAGAAATTAGTAATAATCTGCTCGCTCCAGCCAAACTCACGCAGGTAAGCGAGGGTAGTCGTAGCCCCGGTCCGGCCCAGCAGTTGCTCGGGCGGGCGGCCCGCCAGCTGAGCCGCTAGCTTCATGATGAGCGCCTTGTCCTTGGCCGTGCCGATGGGGGAGGCCAGCGCGGCAAACGCCATCATGGGGGCGTGCAGCGGGTTTTCGAGGGTAGTTTCCTGGCCGTCGGGTAGCCGGATGATGGCCCCCGAGCGGTAGGATTTCAACTTGAGCGCCCCGTAGTCGAACATGCGCCGGGCCTCGGGATAATTATTCAGTAAAATCTGGAAGCCCCGGTCGAGCCGAAAGCCGTCGGGCGTGAGGTCGGTACGCACGCGCCCGCCCACGCCGTCGGCGGCTTCGAGCAGCAGCACGGGGCGGCCGGCGCGGTGCAGCCAGGTGGCGCAAGCCAGCCCGGCCATGCCCGCGCCGATAATGATAACAGGGTCAACAGCACTAGCCATAGCAGATAGTATAAGCAAGAAAATAAGCTGTACGCAGAAACGTCCGGCTTAGCCTAAACGAGCCCGGTACCGCTAAAACAGCTTCGGCATCTTGTGCTCCTTCCACTTCTTGCGCGTTTTCAGGGTGTAAAACTCGGCCACGCCGCTACGCTCCAGCGTGAGCTGCCAGGCCCCGAGCACCTGCCCGGGCTGCCGGCCTACCGATTTTAGCCCCGGGTGCTGCTGCTGAAGCAATTGCGCCTCGGCGGCCGTGAGGTCGCGGCCCGGCTGGCCGTGGCAGCGCAGGCACAGGCGGTTGGCCAGCACGATGGGCCGCTGGTAATAAAACGTATCGGCGGCTGGTCGGCCGATGAGGCGGAGCGTGTCGGGGCGCAGGCCCGCGGCGGCCAGGGTGGTGCTGGCCGGAGCGGCCTGCCACTCGGCGCGGCGGGGACTAGCGTGCCACTTGCGGGCCATCGAATCGACGGCCGGGTAGCTTTGCGGGCGGCAGAAGGTAGCGGCCCGGGCGAGGCTGCCCTTGGCTAGCTCGCGGGCCAGGGTGCGGCGCAGCAGCGTATCGGCGTAGGCCGTGAGGGAGTCGCCGGCCCAGCGGGTGGCGTGCAGCAAGTCGTTGGGCATGATGCGCTTGACCTCCCAGTTGGCGGTTTCTTCGGCTATCTGCTTGGTGCCGGGCAGGTGTTCTACCTGGTCGGGGCGGCAGGCGGCGAAGAAGAAGGGCAGCAATAAGAGCGCTTTTCGCATGGTGTGGTGGGGAGTTTCCCGCTGAGGTACGCTGGGGTGAACCGCGGAGGTTCGCCGAGTGCCAGAACAGCCCAACGTACCTCCGCGTTTACCCCGGCGGAAAATTCCCGCGCAAATTATCCCAACAGCCAGGCCCGCAATGCCTCGTAGCTGGGGGCCAGCGGCACACTCTGCTTGGGCTTTTCCAGTAAGTAATGCAGGGCGGCCGGCAGCTCAATTTGGCGGCCGATGAGCGGCTCGACTACCTCTGGGAATTTCACCGGGTGGGCCGTGGCCAGCAGAAAGCCTGCGGCGGCCGGGTGCGCCGCCAGGTAATTTTCGAGGGCGAAAAACGCCACCGCGCCGTGCGGGTCGAGCAGGTACTTGCGCTCGGCCTCCACGCGCTGAATGGTGGCGCTGGTGTCGGCGTCGCTCACCGTGTAGCCGCTCAGCAATTGGCTGATGGTGGCGTGCTCGTGTCGAAACAGCTCCAGGATGCGCACGAAATTGCTCGGGTGGCCCACGTCCATGGCGTTGGAGATGGTCGCCACGGCCGTTTTAGGCGCGAAAGTGGCCGTGCGCAGGTACTCGGCCCCGGCATCGTTGGCGTTGCAGGCGGCGATGAAGTGCCCTACTGGCAGGCCCGAGGCGTGGGCCAGCAGCCCGGCGCATAGATTGCCGAAGTTGCCGCTGGGCACCGCTATCACGGGCGGCGCGGCCCCTGCCCACTGTTGCAGGGCAAACAGATAGTACAGCTGCTGCGGTAGCCACCGCGCTACGTTGATGCTGTTGGCCGACGTGAGCGTGCGCCGGCTCGTCAGCTCCTGGTCCAGAAAAGCCTGCTTGACGAGCCGCTGGCAGTCGTCGAAATTACCGCTGACTTCCAGCGCCGTGATGTTCTGTCCCAGCGTGGTAAGCTGCAATTCCTGCAAGGGACTCACCTTGCCCGAGGGGTACAGAATGACCACCTCCACGCCCGGCACCCCCAGGAAGCCATGCGCCACCGCGCCCCCCGTATCGCCCGAGGTGGCTACCAGCACGGTTACCGGCTGGGTTTCGCCCCGCGAAAAATACCCCAGGCAGCGACTCATGAAGCGCGCCCCCACGTCCTTAAACGCCAGCGTCGGCCCGTGAAATAACTCCAACGCGCCGATGCGCTCAGTGATGGGTACCAGCGGGAAGGGAAAGTCCACCGTCTCGGCGCAGATGCGGCGCAGGTCGGCCTCCGGGATGGTGTCGCCCACGTAGGGCCGCATTACTTCGTAGGCGATGTCGGCCTGCGAAAGGCTGGCCAGATTACCCAGCAAGTCGGCCGAAAACTGTGGGATGCTTTCCGGAAAATACAAGCCGCCGTCGGGGGCCTGCCCGGCGATGGCGGCAGTGCGAAAATCGACGGGGGGCGACTGGCGGTTGAGGCTGTAGTAGCGCATGTTATCTCAAGAAAATACGATTGTCATGCTGACGAAGGAAGCATCTTGTCAGGGTGGAATGAAGTGTTGGGACGCGATAAGATGCTTCCTTCGTCAGCATGACGGCAGAGGGCTATGCTGACGCTACCACCCGCGCGCCCTGGCTGGCAATCGGCCCCACGTGCAAGTGAAAATCAATGCCCATTTTGCGGTACACGCTGCCCAGCGCCTCGGCGGCGGCGTTGGCCGTGGCCTCGTCTTTATTCAGCATGAAAATCGACGGCCCCGAGCCCGAGATACCGCCGCCCAGCGCGCCGGCCGCCAGGGCCAGCCGCTTGGCATCGCCCAGGCCGGGGATAAGCGCGGCGCGGGCCGGCTCCACGATGTAATCTTCTAGGGCGCGGGCAATCAGTGCGTGGTCATGGGTGAGGAAGCCGGCCACCAGGCCCCCCACGTTGGCCCACTGGCGCACGGCCAAGGCCAGCGGTACCGAGGTGGGTAGCACGGCGCGGGCCTCCTTGGTTTTGACTTCAAACTGCGGGTGCACCACGGCCACCCACAGGGGCAGGGCGGGCAGGGCCAGCACGTCGAGCGTCGGCTGCACGGCCCGCACCAGGGTAAAGCCGCCGCAAATGGCCGGCGCGATGTTGTCGGCGTGGCGCACGCCCGAGGCCACCGCTTCGCCATACATGGCCATATCAATCAGCTCGGTATTGCTGAAGCGATTGCCCAGCAGCGCATTGGCCGCCACCACGGCCCCGGCCGCGCTCGCCGCGCTGCTGCCGATACCACTGCCCGGCCGGATGCCCTTCGTGATCTCGACCTCGAAGCCCAGCGGCTCGGGCACGGCGCGCAGCAGGGCCAGCAGCGCCGCGCCGGCCACGTTGCGGTTGGGGTCGGTCGGTAGGTCGTAGTCGTCGAGGTGCCGGATTACGAGGCCCGGCTGGTCGCGGCGCGTGAGGCGCACCGTATCGTAGGGCGCGGTAAGGCACAGCCCCAGCACGTCGAAGCCGCAGCCAACGTTGGCAATGGTGGCTGGGGCGTGGACGGTTACTTCATTTAGCATTTATCAATTAACATTTAACAGCTATTCAACGGATGGGTGGCTGCTAGTGGTTTTGATGCGGTTGGTGGAGCGCAGGGTGGTGAAGAGCATTCTGGCTAGCTCGTCGGCGTCATGGTGTAAGCTGCTAAACATGGCAGCGGTGAGGTAATCGGTATCGTGCAGTAGATTAAGCCAATACTTGGTTTCCAGGCATTCTTTGTAGCTGATGGAAATTTTGGCTGAAAAATCAGCATTGGAGAGAGCGCCATTCGCTTCCGCCACATTGGCCCCAATGCTGGTGCCGCAACGCAATAGTTGTTTGGAGAGCACATACTCACGCTTCTCCAATGAAAGAAACTGGTAAGCTCGCACCGCCCGAACGCCAAAAGCATAAGCCTTCTCATACAGCACATTCGGCTTTCCACCAATCATCATTCAGTGCCGCAAAAACGGCCTGTTAAATGGTAAATGATAATTGTTAAATGCTAAATGTTGCTGGCGCGGATGATATCGGCAAACACCCCGCTGGCCGTGACCTCGGCGCCGGCCCCCGCACCCTTCACCACGAGCGGCTGCTCGGGGTAGCGGTCGGTGTAGAACAGCACTACGTTGTCCTTGCCGCGCAGCTCGTAGAGGTCGTGGCCGGGCGGAATCTGCTGCAAGCCAACCGCCGCTTTGCCGTTGTCGTACTGCGCCACGAATTTGAGGCGCTTGCCCTGGCTGGCCGCCGCGTCGTAGAGGGCGCGGAAGTGCGGCTCGTGCACGGCCAATTGCTCGTAAAAGGCGGCGACGTCGCCCTCCAGGCAGCTGGCGGGCAGGAAGCTTTCATTGGCTACGTCGCTCATCTCTAGTTGCTGGCCGGCCTCGCGGGCCAGGATGAGGATTTTGCGGGCCACGTCCGAGCCGTTGAGGTCGAGGCGCGGGTCGGGTTCGGTGTAGCCTTCAGCCTGGGCCTGGGCTACCACTTCCGCGAAGGGCCGGCTGCCGTCGTAGTTATTGAATACAAAGTTGAGCGTGCCCGACAGCACCGCCTGCATCCGGCGCACCACGTCGCCGCTGCGGGTGAGGTCGCCCAGCGTGCCGATAACCGGCAGCGCCGCCCCCACGTTGGTTTCAAAGAGGTACTTGGTGTTGAAATCCTGAGCCAACTCCTTGAGGTGGCGGTAGCTGGCGTAGGCAGCCGAGGCAGCGATTTTATTACAAGCTACCACGGCCACGCTCTTGGCCAGCAGCGGCGCGTATTGGTCGGCGGCGGCGGGGTTGGCCGTTACGTCCACGAAAATGGAGTTACGCAGGTTTTTGCTGATAATGAGTTGGGTAAGCTCATCAAGCGAAAGCCGGGGCGCTTTGTCCAAGTCCTCGGGCCAGGTGCGCAGGTCGAGGCCGCCCTCGTTGCTCACGAGGCAGTGGCGGCTGTTGGCGATGGCCACCACGCGCAGGTCGAGGCCGAGCTTTTCGCGTAGGTAATCTTGCTGCTGCGCGAGCTGGCCCAGCAGTTTGCCGCCCACGTTGCCGGGGCCGAGGATGAACAGGTTGACTTGCTTGTACGTCGCCTCAAAAAACTCTTCGTGCAGCACGTTGATGGCCTTGCGCACGTCGTCGGCCCGAATCACGGTCGAGATGTTGCGCTCGCTGGCTCCCTGGGCAATGGCCCGGATATTCACCCCATTGTGCCCCAGCGCGCTAAACAAGCGCCCGCTGATGCCAGGGTGGTTGCGCATGTTGTCGCCCACCAGCGCCACGATGGCCAGCCCCGTTTCGGGCCGTAGCGGCTCCAGGCGGCCGGCCGAGATTTCGGCGGCGAACTCCTCATTCACCACCTCCTGCGCCGCGGGCACGTCGCTCTCGCTCACGCCCACGCAAATGGAGTGCTCCGACGAGCTTTGCGTAATGAGTACCACGTTGATACGGGCCCGGGCCAGCGCCGCAAACAGCCGTGCCGAAAAGCCCGGCACGCCCACCATACCGCTGCCTTCCAGGTTGAGCAGCGATAGGTTGCCGATGCTCGACAGCCCGCGCACTACCCCGATGCTGGGCGGCGGGGCTACCTCTACCAGCGTGCCGTAGTCGGCCGGGGCAAAGGTGTTTTTAATCCACATCGGGATGCCGCGCTGCCGCACCGGCTGCACTGTGGGTGCGTACAGCACCTTGGCCCCGAAGTGCGACAGCTCCATCGCCTCCTCGTAGCTGATGCGGGCAATGGGCCGCGCCGAGCGCACCAGGCGCGGGTCGGCGGTGAGCATACCGCTCACGTCGGTCCAGATTTCGAGCTTCTCGGCGCCCAGCGCGGCGGCCAGGATGGCGGCCGTGTAGTCGGAGCCGCCCCGGCCCAGCGTGGTGGTGTGCCCCTCGGCATCGGCGGCGATGAAGCCGGGCGCTACCCATAGCTTTTCAGTGGTTGCTGCTTGGAATTGGCGCACTTGGAGCTCGGTCGCGGCCTCGTCTACCTGGGCCATGCCAAAGCGCGAGTTGGTGCGAATGAGCTGCCGGCTGTCGGCCCAGGCCGTGGCGATGCCCCGCGCCTGAAACGCGGCCACCACGAGGCGCGACGACAGCAGCTCGCCGTAGCTCATCAGTTTATCCAGGGTGCGCGGCGAAAGCTCGCCCAGCGCAAAAATGCCATCGGCCAGCCGCGCCAGCTCGGCGAACTGGGCGGTGAGCCAGGGCTGAATCTCAGTCTGGCTGACTGCGTCGGGCAGCAGGTTTTCGGCAGCGGTGAGGTGGCGGGCTTCGAGCTGGCGCAGGGTGGTGCGGAAGGTTTCGTCGCCGCTGGCCGCCGTGCGGCCGATGGTAATGAGCGCGTCGGTGGTGCCACCCAGCGCCGATACGACCAGCCCCACTGGTCCTTGGGCCAGCGCGCTCGTCACGATGGCGATAACCTTTCCGATGTTCTCGGCGGAGGCCACCGAGGTGCCCCCGAACTTCAAAACTTGCATACTCTCAGGTGTCGAAAGCCCGGCTGGCCGCAGCCCGCCGCGCAGGAAAAGAAGACCTAGCGAAAGCGGGAAGGCCAACCCTAGGCCAGCGTAAAGAATTGGCGCGGAACGCCGACCGCAAAGGACGTTGTTGACAAGCCGTATCTTTGCAAACTACTGACTATTTTTTTCGACCACAAAATGCTGGATAAACTCGAAGCCATCCGCGAGCGCTACGACAACGTGAACCACGAGCTCATGCAGCCCGAGGTGATGAGCGACATGAAGCGCTTCAAGTCCTTGAACAAGGAGTACAAGGAGCTGGGCAAAATCATGGTGGAGTACCGGGCTTACCAGCAGGTGCTCAGTAATATAGAAGGGGCTCGCCAGGTTATCGCCACCGAAAAGGACGAGGACTTCCGCGAAATGGCCAAGGCCGAGCTCGACGAGCTCCAGCCCGAGGCCGAACGCCTGGAGGGCGTGATAAAAGATTTGTTAATTCCGAAGGACCCCAACGATTCGAAAGACGTTATCATGGAAATTCGGGCCGGGGCGGGCGGCGACGAAGCCTCGCTCTTCGCCGGCGACTTGCAGCGTATGTACCTGCGCTTTGCCGAAAAGCAGGGCTGGAAGATGGAGCTCGTGGACGCCATGGAAGGCACCGCCGGTGGCTACAAGGAAATCATCCTGGCCGTGAAGGGCGAGGACGTCTACGGCAAGCTCAAGTTTGAGTCGGGCGTGCACCGCGTGCAGCGCGTGCCCGCCACCGAAACCCAGGGCCGCATTCACACCTCGGTGGCTAGCATCGTGGTAATGCCCGAGGCGGAGGAATTCGACATCGAGCTGGACATGAACGATATCCGCAAGGACCTCTTCATGTCGAGCGGCCCTGGCGGGCAGTCGGTAAACACGACCTACTCGGCCGTGCGCCTTACTCACTTGCCTACCGGCATCGTGGCCCAGTGCCAGGACCAGAAGTCGCAGCTCAAAAACTTCGATAAGGCGCTGCAAGTACTACGCTCGCGCATTTTCGAAATTGAGCTGGCCAAGAAAAACGAGGCTGAGGGTGCCCTGCGTAAGGGCATGATTGGCAGCGGCGACCGCTCCGATAAAATTCGGACCTACAACTACCCCCAGGGCCGCGTGACCGACCACCGCATCGGCTACACCGTGTACAACCTGCCCACGGTAATGGATGGCAACATCGACGACTTTGTAGAGCAGCTGCGCCTGGCCGAGAGTGCCGAGCGCTTGAAAGTGGGTGCCGAATGACCGCAGATTCAACGGATTAAACGGATTTCGGGGATACGCCCGCCTGCCTGCGGCGGCGGGCTGACTGTTTATTTGGTTTTACTTTAGGGTGTCATGCTGAGCTTGCGAAGCATCTTCTCACATCGGAATGGATAGGTCGGTGAAGATGGTTGGTAAGTTTGGCATGACATCTTTTTTTGGCGGGCACTACGGATTGCCGTTGGTCGTTGGCTTCTTACTTATTACTGGCTTCGTGCTTCTCTGATGTTTAAAAAGCTACTGCTGCCTTTCCTTTTCTTTCTCAGTGCCGGAGTGAGCCTGCTACCCGGCTGCAAGCCGCGGGAGGAAGAGCTGCAAACCACGGGTGGACTGGCCTTCTCGGCCGATACGGTGAAGTTCGACACGGTTTTTACCACCCTGCGCACCGTTACCAAGCGGCTGTGGGTGTACAATCGCAACCCCCGGGCGGTCAACGTAGACCTCATCAGCCTCGATAATTCGGCCACTTCGCCCTACACGCTTATCATCAACGGCGACCTGCGGCAGACGGCCAGCAGCGTCTACATTCGGGGCAACGACAGCCTGCTCATCCTGGTGCGGGCCCTGCTGAAAGACAACGGGCAGAGCTTGGCCGCCAAGAAGTACGTCCTGGAGGAAAAGCTCAATTTTCGCACCAACGGCCAGGAGCAGCACGTGCTGCTGCGCTCGTTTGGGCAGAATATCTATTTGCACAATAACGCGACGCTGGCCTGCGGTGAGGTGTGGCGTAACGACCGGCCGCACGTGCTTTACGGTACCGTGCGCGTACCCACCAGCTGCACGCTGACTATCAAGCCCGGCACGCGCATCTACGCCCACGCCGGGGCGGCACTGGTGGTGCAGGGCCGGTTGGTAGTGAATGCGCCCGCCGACTACAGCCCCGGCAGCGGCGCTACCGATACCGTAAAGGCCAGCAACGCCAACCTCGTGCGCTTCAGCGGCGACCGCAGCGCGGAAACGCAGTACGCTACAGCCCCCGGCCAGTGGACGGGCATCGTGCTGGCTCCCGGCAGCCAGGGCAATCTCATCCGCTACGCCCAGATTCAAAACGCGACCATCGGCGTGCTGTTGTATAATCCCGATAATGCTACGCAGCCCGACGTGACAATTCAGAACACAACCATCCGCTACATTTCGGGCAGCGACGTGAGCTTCGCCGGTGCTACCAGCACGCTGGGCGCGGGCGCGGGCGTGCTGAACATCCAGGGCAAGGCTACGCTGACCAATACTCTGTTGTACGATTGCTACGAATACGCGGTGCTGGGCGAAGGCGGGAATACCGCGCTCAATTTCTGCACCATCGCCAACTACGCCGCCACCGGCGGCGTGCGCAAGACCCAATCCTTAACCTTCACCAACGCGGTAGTTAACTCCCGGGGGGCTACCACCACGCAGGCGCCGACCGTGAGCGTGCAAAACTCCATCGTGTGGGGTGCCATTGATGACGAAGTATTTCTGGACCAGTACGATGCGTACAAGGGTAGCGTCAGCATCCAGAATTCCGTGCTCAAGACGCAGGTCTACGCGGCGGCCACCGATGCTCCCGGCAAGCCTGGCCTGAGCAATTCCGCACTCAACAATCTGGTTAACAAAGACCCGCTTTTCCTGAAGCCCATCGGTAGCGGCTTAGGTGATTACCGGCTAGGGGCCACTTCCCCAGCCCGCAAGCGAGCCAACCCCCTCAGCCCAGTGCCCGAGCGCGACCTGCTCAACTTACCGCGCACTACGGCCACGCCCAGCCTCGGCGCCTACGAAAGCACGAAGTAATAGAAGAAAGGCTATTACGGCTGCAAGGTCAACTTACCGCCAAGAAGTAGCGTGGACTTTTGATCCGCGAATTGAAGCTACTACTTGCTTGTCACTCATCACTCCATGCGCTTTATTCAAAAACGCCTGCGCCTGCCCGCCGTGGCCGAAGGCTTTCACCTCGTTACCGACTTGTTGCTGAGCGAGCTACCCGAGCTGGAAACGCTACGTGTGGGCACGGCCAACTTTTGCATTCAGCACACCTCGGCCAGCTTGTTCATTACCGAAAACGCCGACCCTACCGTGCGGCGCGACTTTCAGGAGTATTTCCGCCGGCTGGCCCCCGACAATGCCCCGTATTTCCAGCATACCCTGGAAGGCCCCGACGATATGACGGCCCACCTCAAAGCCGCTATGTTGGGAACCTCGGTCACGGTGCCCATTGCCGATGGCCGCCTGCTGCTGGGTACCTGGCAGGGCCTGTGCCTGGGCGAGCACCGTCGTCACGGCGGCCGCCGCTGGGTGGTCGCCACGCTGATGGGGGAGTAGCGTCCGTGGGCTACTGCACCCGCGCCGCCGTAGCATAGCGCAGGGTATCAAATAGCACGAGCTTCTGCACGCCGCGTACGCTGTACTGGCTGATCTGGCCGTTTTGCAGCGTCAGTAGCAAGTCTTTTTGGCCGAAAAAAAGCGTGTTGTCCTGCCGGAGAGTAGCCGCTAGCGATTGGGGCTGGTGGCCGGTGCTGGTCACGGTCAGGCGCAGAACCGGGGCGTTGTCGTGGCCGGGTTGCAGGCGATACGTGCGGCGCACGGCCCCGCCGGGCAGGCTGGCCGAGTCCACCGCGTAAGCTCCGCGCAGGGCCGCCTTGTTGATGTCGGCCTGGTAAAAAATCTGGAGCTCATCGGCCCATTTCACGGTGGGCACCCGTACGATTTCGGGGGCGTCGCCGCGCAGGCTCACTTGCTTCTCCACGCCGGGCCGGCGGGCGCTGAGGGCTTTTACCTGCGCATCGAGCAAGCCCCGCACGTCGAAATAAGGACCAGCGCGGTGGGCTGCGCCCGGGGCCGCTGGGTCGGGGCCGGCGGTGCCCTGGCCGCAGCCCGCCAGGGCCAGCAAGGTACTGGCGGCTAGGTAAATGCTCGTTCTACAGCTCATACTAAACTAATGTCCCGCCCGGTGCTGGCACGGGGCGGGACACTGCGACAAAAGAAGAAAGCCGCCTTTTTGTTTGGGGGCGGCTAGCGGCCGGCGGGGCGTAGTAGGCTCTGGCCGGTCATTTCGGTGGGCTGGGGCACGCCCATCAGCTCCAGCACGGTGGGAGCGATGTCGCCGAGCTTGCCGTTGGCCAGCGTGCCCTGGTAAGTGGGGTCGGCCAGGATGCAGGGTACGAGGTTGGTCGTGTGGGCCGTGTTGGGCGAGCCGTCGGCATTGCGCATAAACTCGGCGTTGCCGTGGTCGGCAATGACGATGGTCGCGTAGCCGGCCGCCAGCGCGGCCTCAATCACGTCGTGGGCGCAGGTATCAGCCGTTTCCACGGCTTTCACCACGGCCTCGAATACGCCAGTGTGACCCACCATGTCGGGGTTAGCAAAGTTGATGACCACGAAATCGGCCGAATTGGCGCGTAGCTCGGGCACCAGGGCATCGCGCAGCTCGTAGGCGCTCATCTCCGGCGCGAGGTCGTAGGTGGCTACCTTGGGCGAGGCCCGCAGAATGCGCGTTTCGCCAGTAAATTCCTTTTCGCGGCCCCCCGAGAAAAAGAACGTCACGTGCGGATATTTTTCCGTCTCGGCCATGCGGATCTGCGTGCGGCCGTGGGCCGACAGGACTTCGCCGAGCGTGTTGTTGAGGTTGTCCTTGTCGAAAATCGGCGTTACCCCCACGAACGTCGCGTCGTAGTTCGTCATGGTGAGGTAGCGCAGGGCCAGGCGGTGCATCTGGTAGGCGTTGAAATCCTGCTGCGTGAGCGCCTCCGTGATTTCGCGGCCCCGGTCGGTGCGGAAGTTGAAGCACAGCACCACATCGCCCTCCTGAATGGTCGCCAGCGGCAAGCCGTCGGCCCCGGTCTTCACGATGGGCTTCAGGAACTCATCCGTGACACCTTCTTTGTATTGCTCCTGAATGCTTTGAATCAGGTTTTGCGAGGGCGTGCCCACGCCGTTTACGAGCAGGTCGTAAGCCACTTTCACGCGCTCCCAGCGCTGGTCGCGGTCCATGGCGTAGTAGCGACCCACGATGGAGGCGATTTTGGCCCCCGTGCGCTCGTTGTGCTGCTCCAGGTCATTGACGAAGTGCACGCCGCTCTTGGGGTCGGTATCGCGCCCATCGGTAAAGGCGTGCACGAAAACTTTGTGCACGTCGGCCTCGTGGGCGATGGTGCACAGCGCCTTTACGTGGTCGATGTGCGAGTGCACGCCACCATCCGACAGCAAGCCAATGAGATGGAAGGCCTTGTTGTTCTGCTTGGCGTACTCCAGCGCATCCTTCAGCGCGGGTACTTGGCCCAGCTTGCGCTCCTGAATGGTTTTGCCGATACGCACCAGTTCTTGGTACACCACCCGGCCAGCGCCGATGTTCATGTGGCCTACCTCCGAGTTGCCCATCTGGCCATCGGGAAGCCCTACGGCCTCGCCCGATGCCTGCAACGTGCTGTGCGGAAAGCGATTGAGTAAGTGATGAAAATAAGGCGTCTTCGCCTTGTCAACGGCCGAAACCTCCACATTCGGGGCGATGCCCCACCCATCCAGAATAACTAAGAGGACCTGCTTGTTCATGCCCACAAAAGTACACCTCGCACCCTAATGCGCCTGCTTCCCGTAGTAGAGCCGCTGACTATATTGCCTTCAGAAAGGCTTCAAAATATCGCCGGCTGGCATAGTTTTAGCTTACCGTTCACCAAGCGCCTCCGACCAGTTCGCGAAGCTTGTTTTTATGAAAGTATACTTTACTAAAGCATTTTTATTTAGCTGGCTATTCATTGCCTTGGTTTTCACCGGCCGGGCGCAGGCCGACCAGTTGTCGGTGGTTCGCTCGGCCATTGCCAGCGGCTCGTCGCGAACGCTGGCTCAGTACCTGGCCCCGTCGGTTGAGGTAGGGTTCGATGGTGATAAACAAAGCTATAACGCTACCCAGACCGAGTTGGTGATGAAAAATTTTTTCGCCAAAAACCCGCCGGCTAGCTTTGATATTGTGCACCAAGGGGCCAGCGGCGAAGGCATTTTGTACGCCACCTGCCGCTACGCCGGGCGTAATGGCAACTACCAAGTATTCATCAAGCTCAAGCCCAAGCAGAGCACGCCCACGATAGATACCATCGATTTTACCAAGGAATAGCGGGCTTACCTGCTCTCGACCCGGCTGCTGCCCGCAGCCGGGTTTTTTTATGCGCCCGCCCGCTGGCGTACCTTTGCCGGGTGTTAGCTTATCCCGCTCCTTACCTTACGCCCGCAGCGCTCACCACGTTCATTCGCACGGCCCTGGCCGAAGACGTGGGCGACGGCGACCACTCGGCCCTGGCGGCCATTCCGGCCGAGGCCCGCAACCGCGCCAAGCTGCTGGTGAAAGCCGAGGGCGTACTGGCCGGCGTGCAGCTGGCCGAGCTGATCTTCAAGGAAGTAGACCCCGCGCTCACGCTCAGCGTGCAGCTGGCCGACGGGGCGCGGGTGAAGCACGGCGACGTAGCCTTCACGGTGGAAGGCCCGGCCCGCAGCATCCTCACTGCCGAGCGCCTGGTGCTCAACTGCATGCAGCGCATGAGCGGCATTGCTACGCACACGGCGCAGCTCACCGCCCGGCTGGCCGGTACCAAGGCCCGGCTGCTCGACACCCGCAAGACGACGCCCAACTTCCGAATCTGCGAAAAGTGGGCGGTGCTCATTGGCGGCGGCGTCAATCACCGCTACGGGTTGTTCGACATGATTATGTTGAAAGACAACCACGTAGACTACGCCGGGGGCGTGGCGGCGGCCATCACGGCCACCCACGAGTACCTGCGCCGCACCGGGCGCGACCTGCCCATCGTGGTTGAAACCCGCACGCTGGCCGAAGTGGAAGAAGCGCTGGAAGTCGGGGGCATTACCCGCATTATGCTCGACAACATGCCGCCGCCCCTGCTGCGCGAGGCCGTGGCCCTGGTAGCCGGCCGCCTGCCGCTGGAGGCCAGCGGGGGCATTACCGAGCAAACCATCGCCGAAGTAGCCGCCACGGGCGTCGATTACATCTCGGTGGGGGCGCTCACGCACTCCGCCCACATCCTGGACCTCAGCCTCAAAGCATTCAGCATCGACTAAAGCCAGCGAAGCCAGCCAGCGCATCAGCCTTCGCCCCCTGTGAAGCGAAGCCGCCAGCAAGCAGCATTAAATTAACTAGTTAGCTCATCATCAACTAAATAGCTATCGGGGAAACCGGCCACTGTCATCATCGGTGAAATCCGTTAAATCCGTTAAATCCGCGATCTTATGAACCTACCCAACCAGCGCGGCGGGGGCGGCGGCTACCGCCAGCAGCAGGTGCCGCAGTCGTTGCCCGGCACGATTAAAACCAAGAAGTACCAGTTCGACCCCAACACCTACACCCGCATCGCGATGGCCGAGGTGTGGCGCAAGGAGTGGTGGTACGCCCTCATTCCGTTTGCGGTAGGGGTGCTGCCGGCCGCCATCTGGCATTCGTGGTGGTGGCTGCTGCTGGGCGTGGCCCTGGCGGCGGTATTCGTGCTCATCCGCTCGTCGCTCGTGACGGGCGTGACGCAGATGGAGCAAAGCAAGCCGCTGTTTGAGCGCATGAACTACGAGGCCGACCAGCGCCAGTTCATCCTGCGCCAGAGCGAGCAGCGGGCAATGGCCCTGCCCTGGGATCAAATCGGCCGCGTGCGCCGCGAGCCCGATGCCTTCCTGCTGTACCTCAAGCCGGCCGCCCCGCCGGCCGAGCTGGCCGCCTGGCGCCGCTGGGTAGCCAGCACGTTCGACGTGCCGGTGTTTCTACATTTGCCCCTGCGTTTGTTCAACAACGACAACGACCGCAAGCTATTTGAGGCGCTGCTGCGTCGCAAGGGCCTGCTTACCGATACCCCCGCGGCCTAGCGCCGGCCGTATAACCCGGCCCTTTCCGAGTTTTTCCTTTACGTTTCGCCAAGACTTTTACCCGTATGAAAAAGCTGCTTTCCTGCCTGGCTCCGGCCGCGGTGCTGCTGTTTGCCTCGTGCAGCAGCGAGCCTTCCGACTGGCGCCCCGAGAATAAAGTGTCGCTCGACATGGTTCCGCCGGGCACCCGCCCCAGCGACAACTTCGACCAGGCCACCGACTACGCCCCGAGCCAGGAGAAAGGCGCGGCCATCAGCGAGCCTCTCAACTCGGGCACGCGCCTCGAAAAGCGTCCCGCTCCCTCCGCCGGCGCCGTGATGTCGGCCGATACGCAGGAAGGCACGGCCATGAAACCGGGCGAAGGCAAGGCCAGCGGCGGCAAGAACAACGCCGACTCGGCTACGCCCGATACGGCTCAGGGCCAGGCCGGTGCCCGTCGTCAATAAGCTCAAGAAGTAGTAGCTCAGCAGTAAGGAATTACTGAAGCTTGATTTAAACCTAGTTGCAGAACTTGCAGCAGTGTTGCGAAAACAGCCGCAACATTGCTGCAAGTTCTGTTGTTTTGTGCCCCTATGTGGATTGCGATAAGTTTATTGACGGTGGCGGTGCTGGGGGCGGGGGTACTGGTCGGGATGGTGCCCGTGGCGCGTACTACCCGGTGGCTCAAGCCGCTGCTGGCATTTAGCGGGTCTTACCTATTTGCCCTCACCATCACGCACATCCTGCCCGAAGCCCTGACGCTGCTACCCGCTACCCCGCAGCGGGTGGGCTACTGGGTGCTGGCGGGCTTCTTCGGGCAGCTACTGCTGGAGGTCTTATCGCAGGGTATCGAGCACGGCCACGTGCACGCGCCCGATGCCAGCGAGCAGGGCCGCGTGCCGCTGCTGCTGGTGCTGGCCCTGGTAGTACACTCGCTGCTGGAAGGTAGTATCCTGGTGAAGGGGGTAGGTAGCGGGGAACTAGGCAAGCACTTTTACGCCCTGGTGCTGGGGGTAGCGCTGCACCACGTGCCGGCGGCCGTGGCGCTGGCTACTTTGCTGTTGCTGCGGCTAGGGTCTTTGCGAAGGATGTGGCCGTGGCTGCTGGTGTTTGCCCTGGCCTCGCCGGTGGGGCTGGTATTCAGCAATTACCTAGTGCTAGAGCAACTGCTGGGCCCGGCCGTGTACGCGGGCCTGCTGGGCTTCGTGGCCGGCACTTTCCTGCACGTTTCGACGACTATTCTCTTCGAAACTAGTCCCGAGCACCGCCTCAACTGGCCTAAGCTGGGTGCCACATTGGGCGGCTTGCTGCTGGCACTGGCGGTAAATGCAGTGTAGCACGGGTGCGGGGATAGTACATTAGTTGCCGATGAGCTACCGGTGGTCTTTTCTGCGCTCCGCTTTGGTACTGCCGTTGGCAAGCCTGTCGGCTTGCGCGCCGATGCAGCTCGCTACGGGCTGCTATACCGAAACGCGGGGGCCGGGCGTCGTGCTGCTTACCGGCCAAACGTTATGCCTGGCCGCCAACCATACGTTTGCGTACCGCTATTGGAGCGATAACGTGAGTAGTAGCTACTACGGGCAAGGGGTATATCACCTGCGGGGTAATAAGCTGCATCTGCGATTTGAGGCAGTGCCGCCCGCAGCAGCTACCACGGTAGCCCGGCCGCTCGTCACTCCGCCCGACTCGCTGTATATGAAATTTCTGGTGCTGGCGCGTTCGCCCGCTGGTGGGGCTAGCCCTGCGCCGCTGCCCTACGCCACCATTGCCGCCCATGCTGAGTCAGGGAATGCGGTGGCGTCGGCAATGAGCGACACCGCCGGATTTGCGGTGCTGCGGGTGCCCCACGGCACCCGCTGGCTGAGCGTGCAAAGCTTGGGTTTCGGCATCTGGCGGCAGGAGTGCCCACCCAGCAGCACAACCTACCGCCTGGAGCTGCCCGCTAATCAAGGCACGCCTTATACCGCTGGCACAAGCAAAGTTCTCCACTTAGTACGCCAGCAATCTCCCAGGACGCTGCTGGTAGAGCAGGGGGAAGCGCGAATCGTATTCAAACGGGAGCCCAGCCCTGAGTAAGGGAAAATATTCCCTGGTAAGTGGCGTGCTTTTTCAGTGAAGAGTAAGCCCGCAGCAAGTGCGAAGCAGCCGGGGCGCTACACGTCGCTCACTGCCCCGTGGCCGCGCAGAAAGAGCTCTAAATCGCGGGCGCGGGCGGTTTCGCGGGCCAGCGCGGCTTGCAAACCCAGCAGGCGCTGACGCATCAGCAATACCAAGTCGATAGCCTCGGGTGCCAGGCCCAGGCCGTGGTGCAGGCGGGCCAGGCGCGGCAGCAGCTCATCGGGCTCCTCTACTTCGATGGTATCGGGGGCGGGAGCAGGGCGCAGCAGTCCCAGCTCGACAAACTGGTGCAGCGCGGCGCGACCCAGGCCATAGCGGGTATCGACTTCCTGGAAGGTCAGCAGCAAAACGCGGGTTTCCATAGGCTAAATATTAAATAACTAGTTGTACTAAAAAGACTTGTTAGGCTTCGCCGCGTAGCTGGGCCAGCTGCTGAATAAGGGCACGCTCCTCGTCGGTGAGATTAGTGGGCAGCTGCACGTTGAGGCGCAGGTAGAGGTCGCCGTGCTTGCCCGCCTCGCGGTACACCGGGAAGCCCTTGCCACGCAGGCGCAGGCGGCTGCCGTTGGCCGTTTCAGGCTTGAGCTTGATTTTGACCGGGCCGCCGAGCGTTTCTACCGTTTGTTCGCCGCCGAGCAGGGCGCGGTAGAGCGGTACCGGCACATCCTGGGTAAGGTCGTCGCCGGTGCGGGCGTAGCGGGCATCGGGCGAGATGCGGAAGGTAATGAGCAGCGAGCCGTTGGGGCCACCGTTGCGGCCCGGGCCGCCCTGGTCGCGCAGCCGGATGGTTTGCCCGTCGGCCACGCCTGGGTGGATGGTAATCCGCAGGTTCTTCCCGTTGACCGTGATGGTGCGTGGACCGCCCTCGTAGGCTTCCTGCAAGGTGAGCTCCAACTCGGCCTGGTAATCCTGGCCCGCGCCGGGCCGGCTGCTGCGCCCGCCCCCGCCACCCATGCCCCCAAACATGGAGCTGAAAAAATCGGAAAAGTCCTCGCCCTCAAACTGACCGCCGCCGAAGCCCCCAAAGCCGCCCCCGCCGCCCTGCGCGTACTGGCTCCAGTCGAAGCCGCCGGCCCCGGCGCCCGGGCCGCGTCCGCCGCCCGCCTGCTGGTAGCGCTGGTAGTCGGCCCCTAGCTGGTCGTACTTCTGCCGTTTTTCGGGGTCCGACAGCACTTCATTGGCCTCGTTGGCCTCCTTGAATTTTTGCTCGGCCGTGGCGTCGTTGGGGTTTACGTCGGGGTGATACTGGCGCGCGAGCTTGCGGTAAGCCTTCTTGATTTGCTCAGTGGTCGCCGTTTTTTCGACGCCCAGGATTTTATAATAGTCTTTGTAGTCCATATCGCGAAGAAAGCGGCGGCACAACAAGCCGGCCACCTGTTCGTTGCTTTGAACGCGAAAAAAGGTTGCGGCGTTGGGCTATACTAAGTGCACAGCCGCGCATAAATTTGTATTTTACAAATACCGCCCCTTATTTCGTGGTGCGCAGCTCAGCATCTATTTGCTTGTCGGCCCTCGTACATACTCTTGTGCGGCTAGGGCTTAGAGTGCTCACTCCCGTGCTTAGCTTGTTCTTTCGCTTGCCTATTTTTCTCTTTTTTTACGCTATATGAAAGTAATCGCCTCTTCGCTACTGCTCGGTGCCACGCTACTGCTGGCTCTCGGTGCTGAAGCTCAAACCCAGCCGACTCCGGCCGCCGCACCCGCTCAAGGGACACCGCCCGCCCCGGCTACTACCCAGCCGCCCGCCGCCCGCCGCGTGCTGGCCCCGCGCCGGGTGGTGGCCCCGCGCCGCGCCGGGGGAGCTGCGACTCCCACGCGGGCTAAAGTCAACGGCGTAATGGCTAAGGATGGCCTCATGCTGCAAAACGGGCGGGTTATCCTCACCGAGCTAGGGCGCACGGCCCCGATTGAGCAAGACAAACGCTTGCTCAACGGTACCCTCATCACGACCAAAGGACAGATAACCAACGTGGAAGGTGTAACCTCGCAAATGGGTGAGGGCGACTACGTCTCCCTCACCGGCCGCCTCACCACCAAGCGCGAGATGGTAGAAGCCGACAGCGTGCGCAAGCTCGTGGCTTACGACCTCAAGCACCCCGGCAAGCGCAAGGAGATTGAAAAGGCCCGCGAAAAGGCCGAAAAGGAGCGGGCCAAAGCCGAAAAGGAAGCTGCCAAGGCGAAGGCCAAGGCTAACCGCTAGGCTAGCGACGCGTGTAGCTCACGAGAATGGCCAGGCCCTCGGCATCGTCGCGAGCTTCGACTACCTCGTCGATAATGAATTGAATTTCAGCCTCCGTCCAGTCTTCGTCTTCGGCGGCACGCACAAAGCTGTCGAGGGCGGAAAAGCGATTGCCGCCAGCGGGCGGCGTCCAGGTGAGCTGCTTGCGAATGTTCATACTGCGAAGATGGCACCCAGCGGCCCCCGCCACCCGGCGGGGGCCGTTTTTTTGCCGCCGCTATTTGCGGGACGCGGGCCCCATTTCGAGCACCTGGAGCTTCATGGGAGCCACGCCGGCGTCGATGATGTCGAGCTTGCGAGCGGCTTTTTTCGACACGTCGATGATGCGGCCCTTGGAGTGGGGACCGCGGTCGTTGACGACTACCTTTACCGAGTGGCCGTTGCGGGTGTTGGTGACCTTGAGCTTGGTGCCGAAGGGCAGCGTATTGTGGGCCGCCGTGAGCTGGCCCGGTCGGTAGGGTTCGCCGCTGGCCGTGCGCCGGCCGTCGAACTTATCGGCGTAGTACGAGCCATCGCCCGACTGCGTGAACAGGGATTTGCTGCCGCCGCAAGCCGCCGCGGCCAGGGCCGTCAGGCTGATGATGAAGTAGTTGGAAAAGCACTGGGATCTAAGTCTGTACATAATTTGGGTATTCATTTTGCCTTCACGCGGCGTGTCAGAAATAAAGCTCAACTTTCGGCCGAAATCACCCATTTCTTTCACCCCAACCCATGAAAAACTCGCTGAAGCTCGTTGCTGGTCTCGCCCTGTCGGGCCTGTTTCTCACCGCCCACGCCCAAACCACGCCCGCCAAGGATGGCAAAATGGCTGATGGCAAAATGATGGACGGCAAGATGAAGGAAGAGAAAAAAGAAGGCAAGATGCACAAAGAAAAAATGGGCAAAATGCACAAAGAGAAAATGGACGGCGAGAAGATGAAGACCAAAATGTAGGTCTTAGCCTCAGCGCTCCACTACCGAGGTCGCCCGGTTCAGCAACTTGCGAAGGTTGCTGGGCCGGGCGGCTTTTTTGGGAGGGGGCGGCGGGGCTACGCGCAGGGCCTGCAAGGCAGCGTAGCTGCCCTGAAAAACGTTGAAATCGACCGTGCCCCGGATGCCGGGCACGTAGGCTTCGTCGGAGTGCTGCCAGATAATCCAGCGCTCGGCGGGCAGGGCGGGGCGGGCCACCTCGTAGTGGGCCAGCCATAGCGGGTAGTCGTCGAAGTGCCCGGCTAAGTAGCGGCGGTAAAAGGCGTAGTTAGAGTACAGAATGGGCCGCACGCCGTAGTGGGCCTGCACGGCGGTCAGCCACTGCCGCACGCCGCGGCGCATCTCGGCCACGTCGTGAAAGCGCGGGGCCTCTACGTCGAGCACGGGCGGCAGGTCGCCGACGCGAATGGGGACCGTGGCAATAAAGAGGCTGGCCTGCTCGTCGCCGTCGCGGTTGGGCTGGTAGTAGTGGTAGGCCCCGCTAAGAATGCCCGCCCGGCGGGCCTCGCGCCAGTTGCGCTGAAAGCGGGCGTCGCGCATGGTAGCGCCCTCACTGGCCTTGATGAAGGCGAAGCGCACCCGCTGCTGCGCCACGCGGGGCCAGTCGATGTGGCCCTGGTAGGCCGATACGTCGATACCATGTACTGAGTAGCCTGCCAGCAGCGGTGTGCGCTCGTGGCCAGTGAGGTAGCGCGTGGTGAGCGTGGCCCAGGTGCGGCGGGCGTAGCGGTTGAGCTGGCGCTGATGGCGGAGGTAATAGGCCCCGCCGCCCAGCAGCCCCAGCAGCAGACCCGCCAGCACCCAGCGTCGCCAGCCCCGGCGCGGGGCCGGGGGCGGCGGGGGGGCCGGGGCAGCGGGGAGGGGCAGTTCGGGCGTGAGCATGGGGAGCAGGCCAAAAGTAACGCACGGTCGCACGCTTCGCGTATGGGAGCCGGAGTCGTAGCTTGCACTTTTAAAGCCTGCGGGCGTATTTCCGGTTCATTTTTCCAAACAAGCTTATGCCCGAAGCCCGCGATGCCAACGGCCACCTCATCCGCGAACTGCACGGCGTGACGCTGGCCGCCATTCTCGATTACCTGGTAGCGCACTACGGCTTTGCCGGGCTCGATGAGCGCCTGCGCCTCAACTGCTTCGCCGTAAATCCGAGCATCAAATCCAGCTTGAACTTTCTCCGGCGCACGGCTTGGGCGCGGGCCAAGGTCGAAGAGTTGTACGTGCGCCTGCGCACGGCCGAGGTACTGGGCCAGCGGCTGCCGTAGCGTCTATCCCACCATACTTTATCCGTTGCAATGGCTGAGCTGCGCGACAAGTCGGGACCGCTGGCGCTGGTAGTGGGCGCAGCCATTTTCGTGGCCTTCGAGACAGCCGCCTTTCACCTGCTGCGGTTTCTGACGGCGGGCCTGGGCGAGGCTAATCAATATCAGCCCGAGAACACCATCGTCAGCAACTGGGTGAAGACGGTGGCTTTCCTGCTGCTGCACTTGGTGCTGGTGCTGTCGGCCATGCTGCTGCTCAGCAACAAGCTGCCCCGCCGCTACCGGGGGCAGATTACGGGCTGGCTTTTCCTGAGCCTGCTGGTAGGTTTCGGCATGCTTATTCCGCTGTTTTATTGAAGGCAGCGTGGTGCTCGGGGTGGTGTACACTCAGCACTCGTATCATTCGCCATCTCAACCACCTAGACGTGGGCGCCTCACCCCCCGGCCGCATCTGCTTTATGCGCAGAGTCTCCGAAAAGGAAAGGGGGGGCCAGACAATAATAAGGGTAATTTACTTCCGCTTACTTGCTCGCCCACATCCCCGAAATCCGTTGAATCAGTTAAATCCGCGGTCATAACAAAGCCACTGCTCATCGCAGTGGCTCTCAAGAGGGGGTGAAACCAAGGGTGGCCGGTCGGTCCCGGCGTTATTGCGGTAGGAGAGGGGGCCGGTCGGTCCCGGCCGTATCGAAGGGCCGGGCAGCCTTAGCTGCCCGGCTGAATGTCGATTTCGCGCGACTGGCTGGCGGCCGGGTCGCGGAAGGGGATGGCTACGCGCAGCTCGCCGTTTTCGTGGGTGGCATTGATGCCGAGCAGGTCCAGGTTTTTGGGCAGGTCGAGGGTCTGCACGAAGAGCGGGGCGGCGAGCTGGTCTTCGGGGCCGTGGCGGTATTCGCCGTATACGGTGAGGTGGTTATCCTTGAGTACTACGTGAAAGCTTTCGGCCGGCACGCTGGGCATGGCTACGTGCAGCACCACACCCTTGGGCCGTTTGTTGACGTGCAGCTTGGGCTGGGCCACGCCGCCGCCAATGGTGTTCAGAAGGTCGAGCTGGGGGGCGATAGTGCGGATAAATTCTCGGCTGATAAGTTTCATAAGGAGGGAGCCGTATTAAGAGGCTTCGTCCTTGTTTAATCAAATGCCGTACCAGCTTCTACAGAATAGCGAGAGTGTTGGTTTTCAGTCGATATGGCAGGTATCATTGGGATGAGTAGCGAGTAGGGTGACACCCTGGCCGACGGGCCGACGAAGTGGCAGATAATGCAAAACGACTGACCGGAGTTTTTCGCCCCGGTTGTTCAAAATCGGCTAGTCAACCCAAAGTGAATCTTGGAATTAGTTAGCGAAAAGCCCGTATTCAAAAACTGCGACCGACCTACCGAATACACAAACTGAAACAGGCCCGCCGCCGTGCGAAAGCTCAGGCCCGCGCCCAGGCCGGTGGGCGAGTCGAGCGCCCGCGAGCTGAGCTGGCTGGTGGTAAACGTATAGGCTTGCAGCAGCGCTTGGTCGGCGAAAACGAACACGTAGCCCTCGGGGCCGGTAAATTGCCGCAGCTCAACCGTTCCCACGCCGTAGGCACTGGTGTAAAACTGATTTTCGGTGAAGCCGCGCAGCGAGTTCAGGCCCCCCAGCCGGAAGAGGTCGTTGAGAAAAAACTGTTGGTTGAATAACCCTTCGCCCCGCGCCCGCACCAGCAGCACGCCCTGCCGGCCCAGCGCCCAGTAGTGCTCGGCCCGCCCACCAAAGCTGTACTGCGTCGAGCGTAGGTTCACGCCCGCGTACAGCGTCTCACTGATGGCCGCGTTGCGGCGGATAGTCTTGGTGCCCACGCCGCCTTGCAGGCTCACGAACAGCCCCCGGTGCGGAAAGTACAGGTCGTCGAGGTTGGCTCGCGAGTAGCCCAGGCCGTAGGAAGTGTATTCCGAATCGACGTAGTTGGGCAGGGTGCCGAGCTGGGCGTAGGCGGCGCTGTCGAGGAGCAGGCGCGAGCTGCTCTGCTCGGCAAAAAAGGTGAGCCGCCCGGCCCGCGCCGTAGGGTAGCTCACTTGCAGCCGGGGCCGCAGGGTGAGGTAGTTGCCGGTCTGCTTGTAGAGGTTGAACGTCGCGCCCACCTCCAGCGGCGTACCGAAGATATTGGGGTGCAAGTAGCTGGCATCCAGCAATTGCGACACGGCGTCGGTTTTGCGCCACTGCAAGCCCACTTGCTTGCCACCGCCGCGCAGATTACGTAGGTTGATGGTCACGTCGCCCGTAAACTGCACCCCGCTGGCCCCATTGGCCGCCGGTAGCAGCCCCACGATGGCGTCGAACTGGTTCGACGGCCGCTCGTCGAGCAGCAGGTACACCCGGGCCTGGTTGCGGGCGAAGCGCACCTCGGGGGCGGCCCGCAGGCGCACGTAGGGCAGTTGGCGCAGCAGGGCTACGGCGGCATCTACGCGCTGCTGGCTGTAGGGCGAGCCGGGAGTAAGCTGCAAGTATTTAGTAAGAAAACGCTTTTTGGTCTTGCTGGTGCCCACCACTTGCAGCGAGTCGAAGTACACCGCTGGCCCGCGCTTGAGTACCACCCGGCCGGCGATGTCGCGCCCGGTCAGCTGCAGCGAGTCGAGGCCCACGGTGGCGAAGGGGTAGCCCTGGTTTTCGGCTTCCGTGAGCACGCGCTCCTGCAAGGTGGCCCAGTCGGCGGGCCGCCAGGGCGTGCGCCGAAAAAACTTTTCGCGGTAGCCGGCGCGGGTAAGCAGACCGTCGCCGAGGTTGCCGTTGTGCAGGTAGGCCCAGCGGAACTGCTCGCCTACGTACAGGCGCACCCGCACCGTGTCGCGCTCCCAGCGGATGCCGTCGGCCGAGGCCGTGAGGTAGGCGTCGGCTTGCAAGGCCAGCGCGAGCTCACGCACCGTGCGCAGGGCCGTGAGCGAGTCGGGTACGGTAGCCCGCGGGTGCAGCCGGCGCACCAGCGCCCGCTCGGCCGGCTCCGTTTCAAACGTCAGCACCCGGGTGCGGCCCGCCTGGCGCGGCGCGGACGCCGGCTGGCCGGCTGGGGGCGGCAGGGGCGGCGAGGCCAGCCCCGGCGCGTTGGGTACCGCCACGCCGGGCCCGGCCCCGGGGGCCTGGGCGCGCAGCCGCCCGGCACTCCCCAGCACCAGCCAGCAGCTCCACAGAAATACGGTAGCAAGTCGAACCATCGCTGGGGAGCTAACGCAAGGCGCAGCTTTTAATTTCCGCCGCCCGATTTTTGTTGAATTATGGGCGGGGCGGCGCTGTTTTACAGCACCCGCGCCCGCAAAAATCGCGTGCTTTCGCCTTATGTCCGGCCTCTACCTCCACATTCCGTTTTGCAAGCAGGCCTGCCACTACTGCGATTTTCACTTCAGCACCTCGCTGGGGTTGAAAGAGCGGTTTGTGGAGGCGCTACTAAAGGAGATGACGCTGCGCCGCCAGTACTTGCCCGACGCGGGGGCACCGCTGCAAACCATCTATTTCGGCGGGGGCACGCCTTCGTTGCTGACGGGCGCGGAGCTGGCCCGCATCTTCGACGCTATCTACAACAACTTCGCGGTGGCGCCCCAGGCGGAAATTACCCTCGAAGCCAACCCCGACGACCTCAGCCCCACCAAGCTGGCCGAGCTGGCGGCCTCGCCCGTCAACCGCCTCAGTATCGGGCTGCAAAGCTTTCACGAGCCGCACCTGCGACTGATGAACCGCGCCCACTCGGCCCAGGAGTCGGGGCAGGCCGTGCGGGCGGCGCAGGCGGCGGGCTTCGAGAATATTTCGGTAGACCTTATATACGGGGTGCCGGCGGCCAGCCACGCTATCTGGGAAGACGACCTGGCCCACCTGCTCGCGCTGAACGTGCCGCACGTGTCGGCCTACGCGCTCACCATCGAGCCCGATACGGCCTTCGGCCGCCGCCTCAGGAAAGGTACGTTCGTAGCGCCGCCCGAGGAATTCGTGGCTCGTCAGTTTGAGACGCTGCTGACCACGCTGCGTGGCCACGGGTACGAGCAGTACGAAATCAGCAACTTTTGTCAGCCCGGCCGCGAAAGCCGCCATAATGCCAACTACTGGCGGGGAGTGCCTTATCTCGGGCTGGGGCCGAGCGCGCACTCCTTCGACGGCCGCAGCCGGCAGTACGCGGTAGCCAACAACCCGCAGTACGTGGCCGTCGTGCTGGAGCGCGGCGAGGTGCCCGCCACCGTGGAACTGCTCTCGCCCCTCGATCAGGCCAATGAATACCTGCTCACCACCCTCCGCACCAGCCGAGGCTGCGACCTGGCCCACCTGCGCGATGCGCTGGGCCTCGACCTGCTGGCCGAGCGTGCCGATTACCTAGCCAGCCTCACCGGCCAGGGCATGGCCACGCTGGAGGGCGACGTGCTGCGCCTCACCGACGCCGGTAAGCTGCTGGCCGACCACATCACGCTGGAGCTGTTTGCCGAGGCACCGGCCGCCGGGGCGTAGCTTGCAGGGGTGGCCGGCCATACCGCCGGTATATAGTGTTTCCCTTTTCCCCGCGCAGCCGTGAAACTTTTGAGCGATGCCCTGGTCAGCAACGATGACTTTTTTGTGGAGCAGGTCCACCTTACGGCCATCGTCTTCGATAATACCGACGACGTAACCCTCTGGGCTACTACGTTTCGCGACGACGACGACCATTTCTTCCACCTCGGCCTGCCCTTCCACGCCCTCGATACCCTGCTGCGCGTGGCCGGCGAGCGAGCCGAGACCCTGGCCGAAGAGGTAGCCGATGCCCTGGCCACCGCCGAGGAGTGGCCCTGCCTGCTCGAATACACCACCGCCGAAAACCCACCCGTGCCCCTGCCCGGCGTGGCCCTCAAGCTGGCCGTCACCTTCCCCGCCGACGCCGACGAAACCGACGATCCCCAGCCACACAATATCTTTTATCTGGAGGGTATCTACGCCCGCCTGGCCCCGTGAGAAAGCGTGAGAGCAGCCAGTGTAGAGTATGCGCCGATGCAATACAAGTAATTCATAATTCATAATTCATAATGTGGTACCTCATTCCCGGTTTAGGGGCCGACGAGCGTGTATTTCGTCGCCTGCGGCTGATGGGGGAGGTGCGGGTACTCACTTGGCTGCCGCCGCAATCGCCCGCCGAGCCGCTGGCCTACTACGCGGCCCGCTTGGCTCAAGCTGTACAAATAGATGAGCCCTGCTGGCTGGTGGGCGTGTCGTTTGGCGGCTTGTTGGCGCAGGAAATCGGGCGGCTACGGCCATTGGCGCGGATAGTGCTCATTTCCAGTTTGAGCAGCCCGCGCGATTTGCCGCCCTTGCTGCGCTTGGCGGGTGCCACGGGCTTGCACCGGTTGTTACCCTTCGGCATGCTGAAGTGGTTGCCCCGGCTGGCCCAGTGGTTTTTTGGTGCTCGTGGTGGCACCGAGTACCGGCTGCTGCGCCAGATACTGGCCGATACCGACCCGCAGTTTGCCCGCTGGGCCACGGCGCAGCTGCTGTGCTGGCCGGGGCCGGGCCTGCCCGCCGTGCGCCTGCACGGCACCCGCGACCGCCTGTTGCCCGCTGGGGCTGGCCCCATCGACTACCTAGTGCCGGGGGCTGGCCATTTTCTCATCGTCAGCCACGCCGCTACGGTGAGCGATTTTCTTAATAGATTAGCCGTTACCGGCTGAGCATCGGCCTATTTGTGACTTGTAGCTAGTATCTTAGAGCTGGTTTTCAGCCTCTAAACTTATTAGCTTATGGTTCAACGCTACCTTTTTAAGAGTTTACTGGTGGGGGCTGGCCTGCTGGCCCTGGGCAGCCCGGCCCTGGCGCAGCGGGCCGCGCCCGATTCGGTGCAGCGGCCCCGTTCGCTCCTGCTCAAGGCTGGCCTGCGTCTCACGCACCTGCGCTACACCTACGATGCCAAGGCGTGGCAAGTGCAATTGCCGCTCTCGCTCGGCGCAGAATACCGCGTGGCCCCGCGCCTGAGCGTGTACACCCAGCTAGAGGCCGATATGCAGGCCAGCTATACCACCATCCGGCGGCGTGCTACGCGCCGCAACGCCCTAGCCGCCGCCACGGTCGCGCTGGGCATCCGTTATTATTACGGAGGGGGGCCGCAGGCTGTCCCTCGCTTCGGCCGCTACCTGGCCCTGGAAGGCACCACCGATTGGGAGCAGCTAACCGCTACCCGCCTGCGGGGCCGGCCTGCTACGCCTACCGTGCTTACCCCCGGCGTGTACGCGCTCTGGGGAGTGCAGCATCGCCTGCGGGGCCATACCTATTATGACCTGAATGCCGGGGCGGGCTTACTGGCCCCACCTTATTATAATTTCGAGCGCCCCGGCTCCGTCAACCGCTGGAACGTGGGTGGGCAGGCCAACATTCGCGTTTACTTGGGGTGGTAGGCAGCGGCCTGCATAAGCTACCGCACGCAAAAAGGGCTGCCCCGTCAGGAGCAGCCCTTTTTTAGGGTTGAGGCCAGCAGTTACGCAGCAGCAGCTTCCGTAGCTACGGGCACTACCGATACGAACGAACGGTCGTCGCGACCTTTCTTGAACTGTACGGTGCCATCAACCAGCGCGAACAGCGTGTGGTCTTTGCCCATGCCCACGCCCGAGCCAGCGTGGTGCTTGGTGCCGCGCTGACGCACGATGATGTTACCGGCGATGAGCGACTGACCACCGAAGATTTTTACGCCGAGGCGTTTGCTATGCGATTCACGGCCGTTGTTAGACGAGCCTACGCCTTTTTTGTGTGCCATGTTAGTAAGGGAGTTATGAGTTAGAAGTTATGAATTATGAGTTTCCAGTTCAGAGCCTGAGCGGCTGGGGCCAACTCATAACTCATAACTTTTAACTCATAACTAATTACCCAATGCTGTTAATCAGAACTTTGGTGAACTGCTGACGGTGGCCGTTCAGCTTCTTGTAGCCCTTGCGGCGCTTCTTCTTGAACACCAGAACTTTGTCGCCCTGCACGTGGGCTACGATGGTGCCTTTTACGGCTACGTTCAGGGTAGGAGCACCTACGCTGATGGTGCCGTTGTCATCGGTCAGCAGGGCGTTGCCCAGCTCTACCGAGTCGCCGACGTTACCAGCCAGGCGATTGGCATAAACAAATTTATTAGCCTCAACCTTAGTCTGTTGGCCGGCGATATTAACAATGGCGTACATCTTATTTCCGCTGGAGGTTTCTCAAAAGGGAACGCAAAAGTACGGCGGCTTTTCGGTAAAACCAAACCTAAGTAGCTAATCTTCATCCGTTCGGCAAAAAGCACGGTCGGTTCAAGCACATTTTTTCCGGCGGGGCCTAACTGATTGAGTGCAAGCCGGTGGCCCTGCCGGGGGTGCTTGTGTGGACAACCAACGTTATCCACAGGCAAAATGTGGATAACTCACTAAAAATCGGACGTTTTCCCGCCCTGGCTTCGTACCGGGCTCCGGGCCGGCCTAGCGGGGCGGCTTTCCGGGCGAGGGGGTTGCCGGGCTATCTTTGAAGACTGGCTGAGCCGGGGCCACCCCATCGTCAACGGGGGCGGCTGGCTCGTCAGGCTTCCCCCCCGTCACCCGAAAGCCGTTCGTTTTATGGAGCCCTTACTCGCCGAAAACCCCAACCGTTTCGTGCTTTTTCCCATCCAGAACCCGCAAGTGTGGGAGTTCTACAAGAAGGCGGAAGCCTCGTTCTGGACGGCCGAAGAAATTGACCTCTCGCAGGACCAAAAGGACTGGAATAATCTGAATTCCAATGAGCAGCACTTCATCAAGCACGTGCTGGCCTTCTTCGCCGCCAGCGACGGCATCGTGAATGAGAACCTGGCCATCAACTTCATGCAGGAAGTGCAGATGCCCGAGGCCCGCTGCTTCTACGGCTTCCAGATTATGATGGAAAACATTCACAGCGAGACGTATTCGTTGCTGATTGATACCTACATCAAAGACCCCAAGGAAAAGGATTACCTCTTCAACGCCCTCGAAACCGTGCCCGCTGTGCAGAAGAAGGGCCAGTGGGCGCTGACCTGGATCAACTCGGAAAACTTTGCCGAGCGCCTCATCGCCTTCGCCGCCGTAGAAGGCATCTTCTTCTCGGGCTCGTTCTGCTCGATCTTCTGGCTCAAGAAGCGCGGCCTCATGCCCGGCCTGACCTTCTCGAACGAGCTCATCTCGCGCGACGAAGGATTGCACTGCGACTTCGCCTGCCTGCTCTACAGCTACCTCAACAACAAGCTGCCCGAGGCCCGCGTGCAAGCAATCATCCGCGACGCCGTAACGATTGAGCAGGAGTTCGTAACCGACGCGCTGCCCGTGAGCCTCATCGGCATGAACGCCCGCTCGATGTCGCAGTACATCGAGTTCGTGGCCGACCGCCTGCTCGTGTCGCTGGGCTGCGGGAAGATTTACAACGCCACCAATCCCTTCGACTTCATGGAAATGATCTCGGTGCAGGGTAAGACAAATTTCTTTGAGAAACGCGTCGCCGAGTATCAGAAAGCCGGCGTAATGACCGAGCGCAACGAAAACGTATTCTCGCTCGACGAGGACTTTTAAGCTATTAATTTAGGTTAGTATAGCTTTTATAAACTGTCATGCTGAGCTTGCGAAGCATCTTCTCACGGTTGGTTTTTCCCGATCGTGAGAAGATGCTTCGCAAGCTCAGCATGACGGTTTTTCTTTTATGGCCTATTACGTTTACATCACGACTAATCCGGCTAAGCAGGTTTTGTACATTGGCGTGACAAATGATTTAGCTCGTCGTCTGGCGCAGCACTATGAGAATAGGGGGAATAGTGAGACCTTTGCGTGGCGTTACTTCTGCTATAACTTGCTGTATTTCGAGGAATTCGTAAGTATTAAAGCGGCTATCGAACGCGAAAAAGAGTTGAAAGGCTGGACACGGGCGAAAAAGGATGCGCTAATTGCCGAAGTGAATCCAAATTTGGATTTTCTGACGCTGTAGAAATGATAGTAACCAAAACCGTCCGTCATGCTGAGCTTGCGAAGCATCTTGTCACGCTAGATTTTCCCAATGGCGAGAAGATGCTTCGCAAGCTCAGCATGACGAACGTTTTTTGCAGGTGTAAGGCCTCAATGATAGCCCAACGGTGAGAAGATGCTGACGGACGTTTGGGGTTACTCTGTGGCCAATAATCGATCTACATCCCCAACTCCGTCAGTCCCGGGTGGTCGGCCGGGCGCGGCCCCAGCGGCCAATGAAACTTTCGCTCGGCCTCCGCAATGGCTACGTCGTTGATGCTGGCTTCGCGGCGCTGCATGAGGCCGCGGGCGTCGAATTCCCACTGCTCATTGCCGTAGGCACGAAACCACTGGCCGGCCGCGTCGTGGTATTCGTACTGGAAGCGCACGGCGATGCGGTGTTGGTGAAAGCCCCACAGCTCCTTGATGAGGCGGTATTCCTGCTCTTTTTCCCACTTGCGGGTGAGAAAGTCGGCAATGGCGGCGCGGCCGCTGAAGAACTCGCTGCGGTTGCGCCACCGGCTGGCCTCGGTGTAGGCCAGGGCCACGCGGGCGGGGTCGCGGGAGTTCCAGGCGTCTTCGGCGAGGCGGGCTTTCTGGGTGGCGGTTTCGAAGCTGAACGGGGGCAGTGGCGGGCGGGCGTCGGACATGGGGCGGGTGACCTTTCGGGGAGACGCGGTATTGACAACTGGCTACCGCCGTTGGTTTGGCCGCTCACCCGTTTTCCCATGACTTCTGCCTCCGAAAAGTGGCCGCTGCCCGGCCAGGTTGACCCCGCCATTACGCCCTGCGCCTTCTGTCGGCGGCGCATTACGCTGGGCGGAAAGCCATTGTTTAAAAGCTGCTCGTGCAAGGCGTTCGGGCCCCCGGTAACCATCGCCGCGCTGGCCTTCGGAGCCGCCTTGGTGGTGGCTGGCCTGTGGGCCTACGGCCGCCGCAAGTAGCCGAAAAGCCACTGTATATAAGCAATAAAAGTCGAAACCTCCTCCCCGCCGTCCGGCCCGTTTTATAAAAAACGGCCGGGCGGCCTCATTTTCAGGCTATGTGGAGGAATTCTAAATTTTTCCTTTGCCAAGCCAAAACATGGGAACTAATTTCCGGCTTTAAAGCACCGCGGCCCGACCCGCGAAGCCAGTCATATTAGCACCCCGCTCTTTAAAGCTCCCGTTATAACATGCTCGTAATCAAACGTGATGGCCGCCGTGAGTCGGTCAAGTTCGATAAAGTAACCGCCCGCATTGAAAAACTTTGCTACGGGCTTAATCAAAACTACGTGTCGCCCATCGAGGTGGCCAAAAAGGTCATCGACGGCATCTACGACGGCGTGACGACCATCGAGCTCGACAACCTGGCGGCCGAAACCGCTGCCTCCCTGACCACCCGGCACCCCGACTACGCCATCCTGGCGGCGCGCATCGCGGTGAGCAATTTGCACAAGGTGACCTCGAAGTCGTTTTCGAGCACCATGAAGCGCCTCTACACCTACGAGGACCCCAAGAACGGCGACAACGCCTCGCTCATCGCCAAGGACGTGTGGGAAGTGATTCACAAGCACGCCCACACCCTCGACTCGGCCATCATCTACGACCGCGACTACAACTACGATTTCTTCGGCTTCAAGACCCTGGAGCGCTCGTACCTGCTGCGCCTCGACGGCAAGGTGGTGGAGCGGCCCCAGCACATGCTGATGCGCGTGTCGGTGGGCATCCACAAGGACGATATCGAGTCGGCCATCAAGACCTACAACATGATGTCGGAGCGCTGGATGACCCACGCCACGCCGACCTTGTTCAACGCCGGTACGCCCAAGCCGCAGATGTCGTCGTGCTTCCTACTCACGGTGAAGGACGACTCGATTGAGGGCATCTACGAGACGCTGAAGGACTGCGCGCTGATTTCGCAGTCGGCGGGCGGCATCGGGCTGGCCGTGCACAACGTGCGGGCTACCGGCTCCTACATCAAGGGTACCAACGGCAACTCCAACGGCCTGGTGCCGATGCTGAAGGTGTTCAACGACACGGCCCGCTACGTGGACCAGGGCGGTGGCAAGCGCAAGGGCGCCTTCGCCATTTACCTCGAGCCCTGGCACGCCGACGTGTTCGAGTTCCTCGACCTGAAGAAGAACCACGGCAAGGAGGAAATGCGCGCCCGCGACCTGTTTTACGCCATCTGGACGCCCGACCTGTTCATGAAGCGCGTGGAAGCCAACGCCGACTGGACGCTGATGTGCCCGCACGAGTGCCCCGGCCTGGAAAACTCCTGGGGCGAGGAGTTCGAGAAGCTCTACACCAAATACGAGCGCGAGGGCCGCGGCCGCCGCACCATCAAGGC
>CAJYVK010000222.1 GCA_913778455.1 uncultured Hymenobacter sp.
ACAGGAACGCGGCGCGGCCTTTTGCGTAGAAGCAATCCGGCGGCCAGCGGCTGCCTTTTCCTGCCAATTCACCCCAACTCGCTTTTCCTCATGGCTGACCAGCTGCAACAAATCGAAAAAGTACTGCCCGAAGACATCGCCCGCACGTTTGAGGCGGCCGTCAACGTATTTCAGGGCAAGACCGAACACATGGACGACCTGCTCAAAAACGGCGGCACGCTGCTGCGCAAAGTGTCCAAAAACTTTTCCTCGACTCAGCTTATCTTGAGCGTAGCCGCCCTGGCTGTGATTTCCATTGTGGTTGTAAAGCGGGCCTCGGAGGAATAGCTTTCCGCTTGAGCATGCCCGAAAAAAAGAGCGGCCTTCCCGGTGGGAAGGCCGCTCTTACTTTTTGCAGAAGAATGCAGGTCGGCTTACGAGCCGTTATTCGAGAGGGGCGGCCGAGGCCAGCGGGGCGCTGGCAACTTCGCGCGTTACCACTTGCTCACCGCCCGCCAGCGGGTTGGTGGGCAACTGATACACGAGCCCGGCAATGCCCCACAGCTGCAAGTTGCGGCGCACAGTTTCGGCGGCCAGCCAGCTATCGAGCTGCCCCACTATTACACGGCTCACGGGGCGACCCGCCACGGTGGCCGTGATGACTTCGGCCGGCAGCGCCTGGTCGATGGTGAGGATGCGGGCCAGCAGGGCCTGGGCGTTTTGCGGGTCGGCAAACAAGCCGGCTTGCACCAGGAAGCGCGAAGACGCGGCGGCCGTATCGGCGACTGGCCCGGCGGGCTGCGCCTCGGCGGGCGCGGCGGCTACTACTACGGGCTCGGGGGTAGTTTCGGGCAGTTGATAGGCCGTGAACGCGGCCTGGGGGTCGGGGTCGCCCGCTTGCAGCTGCGCCAAGTTGGCGGGAGTATCGGTGAGGCCGAGGGGCGTCTCGGTAGGTACTACTTCAGCCACTATCGGGGCGGCGCCGGCTTTAAGCAGGCCCATGGGGCGGGCGGCTATTTCGGCTAAGTCAATAATGCGCTGGTGCAGGAAAGGACCGCGGTCGCTCACGCGCACTACGACCGATACGCCGTTGGTAAGATTGGTTACCCGCAGGCGGGTGCCGAAGGGTAGCGTCTTGTGGGCGCAGGTGTACTCGTTGCGGTTGAAGCGCTCGCCGCTCGACGTGCGCCGGCCCTGGAAGCGGGGGCCGTACCACGAGGCCCGGCCACGCAGCACGGTGGTGTACCCCTCACGGGCGGCCGGAATGACCGTCGGCAGCACGGGGGCAACGTGTGCCCGGCGGCGCGTATGCTTGCGGTGCACCTTGTGCACGCGCTTGGTACGGGCGGAGGCCGGCAATACCAGTCCTACGCCTAAAAATAGCCAGCAAAGGCAATGCAGGAGGAAGGAGGTAGAGAATAAAATTGGTCGCGTAAGCGTCATGCGCTTGAGTGGATGGTGAACCTGCCGAATGTATAGCGGGGCTTTTCCAAAATCCACACTTCCTCTTTGCTAAAAATTTTACGCAGGCCTAAAAATTGTACTTTACCGCCAAATCTTGTATTTAGCTAGTGTTAACTCAGTCGGGCCAGGCATCAATTGTGTTTACTAAAGGGCATTTATCGGTTGTTTTTGCACTTTACCGATGCATACCCGGAAATGCGATTATCCGACGGGTGTAAAATTTTGGCTTAAAGCTTTAGTTTAAGGCCGGAGGGCAGTTGCAGATTTACTAATCCGGTGGTATGTTCCCGCGCCCGCGAGTTCAGTATATAGCCTGTACCTTAGCGGTATGGATTTTGGCCGCTTACCCGACCTGCGCTACGTTGACTTTCGCCTGCCCCCCGACCACCCCGATACCGCCCCGCTGCTGGCCCGTACCCGGCTGGCAGCCCCTACCGCTCCTAGCCTGTTTGTCGGCTGCCCCATCTGGACCAACAAGGACTGGCTGGGCTCCTATTTCCCACTAGGCGCTAAAGAACCTGACTATCTGCGTTATTATGCCCAGCAATTCAACTCGCTGGAGCTGAATACCACCCACTACCGCATCCCCGACGCGCCCACCGTGCGCCGCTGGCGGGCAGCCGTGGGGCCAGGCTTTCAGTTTTGTCCCAAGGTGCCGCGCAGCATCAGCCACGAGCGCGAGCTGTACAATACCGACGCGCTGACGCTCACCTTCACCCGCGCCATCCGGGAGCTGGGCGACAATCTGGGACCGTGCTTTTTGCAGCTACCACCGCACTTCGGCCCCGAGCTCCTGCCCCGGCTGGAGCGCTTCTTACTCGACTGGCCCGCCGACCTGCCCCTGGCCGTGGAGCTGCGCCACCCGCGCTGGTTTGCCGACCACGGGCTGGCCGACAGCTTTTTCGCCACGCTGGAAGCCCTGGGCAAGACGCTGGTCATCACTGACGTGGCTGGCCGGCGCGATGTACTGGCCCAGCGCCTCACCACCCCGATTGCCTTTATCCGCTTCAACGGCCACGGCTTGGTACCGAGCGATTACGAGCGGGCCGACGCGTGGGCCGCGCGCCTGGCTGAGTGGTACGCGCAGGGCCTCCACTCAGCCTATGTCTTTATCCATC
>CAJYVK010000223.1 GCA_913778455.1 uncultured Hymenobacter sp.
TTCGTTTATCATCCTCACCGCCCGCGGTGCCCTCGTCGACCGCATCAAGGGCCTCGACCTGGGGGCCGACGACTACCTGCCCAAGCCCTTCTCGCTGCTGGAACTCACCAGCCGCATGCAGGCCATCACGCGCCGCAAGTTTGGCCTCAAGCGCCCCGAAATCGTGTTCGGCGACGGCTTCGTGATGGACGCCACCGCCCGCACCGTGCGCTACGGCAGCACCGCCGAGGTACCCGGCCCCGAGGTACCGCTTACCAAAAAGGAGTTCGACCTGCTGCACTACCTGCTGCTGCACCGGGGCCGCGTGCTCACCCGCCTCCAGCTCGGCGAGCACCTGTGGGGCAACGTCCTGGAAGACGACTCCGACTCTAACTACATCGACGTCCACATCAAAAACGTGCGCAAAAAACTAGCCCAGTTCGGCTCGGCCGACTTCATCGAAACCGTGCGCGGCATCGGCTACCGGGCAGTATAGTTTTAATTATGAATTAGAAATTATGAATTATGAATTGAGGCCGCAGGACCAATGGAAGCGAGCTTTGCGTAGACCGTGCCGTGTCGCCCTACCCAATTTATAATTCATAATTTCTAATTCATAATTAAGCAGAATGCGTTTAGAAACCAAGCTCGGCCTCTTCAACGGCCTCTCCAAGCTGCTGCTGGTGCTGCTGGGGGCCATGTTTATTCCGCCCATCGTGCAGCGCGTGGCCGTGAGCCACACCGACCAGCGCCTGCTCGATAAGAAGGAAGAGCTGCTGCACCTCATTGAGCGCGACGGCCTGGAGGCGTTTCTGCGGGCCGAGCACGACGAGAGCTACGCCGACTACAACATTCTCAAGCAGGAGTACATTGCCATTACGCCGCTGCCGGCTTACCCTAACGGACCGGCGGGGCCACCCACCGAGCGCATTTTCGAAGAGCCCCGGCAGGTCGATAAGGAGATTGAGGATTTTCGCATCCTGAGCTACGTGGCCCCGCTGGCCACGCTCAACCCGGCGGGCCGGGCGGCGCTACGCGGCTCGGAGCCCCGGCGCTACCGCCTCGAAATCGGCTCGTCGCTGGCCACCGTAGAGCTGCTTACCGATACGCTGCGGCGGCTGGCTTTGTGGGTACTGGTGGCGGGTGCGCTCATCACGGTTTTTACCGATGCGGCCTTCGCCCACTACCTGCTGCGCCCGCTGCGCGAGCTGATTTCGCGCAAGCTGCGCGGCATCCGGCAGCCGGGCGAGTTTTCCTTCGCCCGCCTCGATACCGACACTACCGACTTCCGGCGGCTCGACGACTCGCTCTCGGCCCTGATGCGGCAGCTGCAAACGTCGTTCGAGAAGGAGCGCGAGTTTATGAGCAACGTGAGCCACGAGTTGCTCACGCCCACCAGCATCTTGCAGTCGCGCTTCGAAAACATGCTGCAAGACCCCACCCTGCCCGAGGCGCATGGCCGCCAGATCGTGGAAAGCCAGCGCACGCTCTACCGCCTGCGCAACACCGTGCGCACGCTGCTGCTCATCGCCAACATCGAAAACGAGCAGTACCTGCGCGACGCCAACGTGAGCCTCCAGGAAACCGTGCACGACGTGGCTGAAGAGCTTGACGACCGCCGCCAGCAGCGCGAAATCGACTTGGCCATCGACCTCCAGCCCGACTACGTGGTGCCCCACGCCAACGCCACGCTGCTGCACACGCTGCTGCGCAACCTGCTCAGCAACGCCATTAAGTACAACCACGAGGGTGGGCAAATCCGGGTGCTGGGCCGCCCCACCCCCACCGGCGGCTACGAGCTGCGCGTCGAGGACCAGGGCCCCGGCATCGCCGCCGAAAACCTACCCCTGCTCTTCGACCGCTTCCGGCGCTTCCACGCCACTGGCCCCAGCGCCCCCGAGGGCTACGGCCTGGGCTTGCCCATCGCGCAGACTATCGCCGCGTTTCACAAGGCCACGCTCCGCGCCGAGTCGGAAGTGGGCAAGGGCACGGCGTTCGTGCTGGAATTCGGGGCGGCGGGGTAGTAAGCGCGGCTTACTCCTTTGCCCTGGTTGTAGCTGAATCCCTCTCACTGGCGCGAGTTTAGCGTAGCGTAACTCGTGCCAGTGAGGCCAGTGAGGGGTTAGTCGGCCATATTGTAGTAGTACGCGTGCGTACTATCGGAACTAAAAATCAGGAGTTGGTCGCGGTTAGGGTTATCCAACCGAAATTTTCGTCGGAATAGCGCCGCTCGGCCTATTCTTACAGGGTGCCACCAAGCTGGTCCGGGGCTATAGCCAAGCGTGTCGCAATATGACGATGCAATTGGCTGGCTAATGGCATGAAAACCGGAATCAGCTGCTATTATCCGTTTTATTTCGGCCGGGCAAGTACTGAATTCCAGCCAGATGCAACAGTCAAGCCGAGGCACCACTTGGTCTTGGTAATGTAGCACGCGCACACAGCCAGGTTGCGCCGGGCCAAACAGCGCAGTGTAGATTTCTTCCCCACTGCGGGGCCGTACGGCCTCGGCCGCGCGGCGATAGGTCTTTTTTCCAGCCAGAAAGAATGCCCCACTGGCTAGCAGCCCACCAAGTAGCAGGCCAGCCCCTGCTGCGTAAATAGCTCGTTGGCGGTGCTTGACAAGGCCATAGAAAAGCAATCCTAGCGCCACAGCAGATACGCTACTAGCAAGCAGTAGCAAACCAATAACTTCCCTCATAGTAAGGAGAAAGGCTAAGAAACCTAGGCAGCGCGGAACAACGAAAAATAACGGGTTGTGAGTAGATATAAAGCGCCAATCAGTAAGCCCATCAAGCCGCCGGCGTAACTGAAATTGTGAATGGAGCCTACCGTTACGAAGGCGCTTTTATCCAGCAAGTCGGCCGGCAGCCACCAGTCTACCCCATTATCCACAAGGTAGTATTTACCATAAAGAAATCCGGCCCCACCCGCCGCAATGGCCGTACAATACACTAGGCCGATGGCCCTAATGAGGGCTGTTCGCATTGCAGCCGCCGAGGGAAATAAGAGTCCTAGCGAACCCAGGATAGTGCCGATAATGCCTCCAACCCACCAGGTGGCCAAAAAGCCGATAACGATTACCGTCGGCCTGTCACCCCCAAACCAGGCCGGCTCGAAGCCAAACTGTGCGTATTTGAATTTGGTGAAGTATTCGTGGGAGATGGAGTAAGTCAGCTGGTCGTGGAGTATACCGTACACCCCGGCCAGCAGGGCCGATACTACAATAGTAAGAAACAGTAAACCAATCTTTTTCATACACCGTTTTCGAGGCTAAAGGTACGTCTGCTCAAGCGCCGCCCGCACTTGCGCCACCCGCTCCGCCACGCTGCCGTCGAGCAAGGTATAGGCAATGCCCAGCGTTTCCAGCTGCATTAGAATAGCGCCGTGCTGAAACTGCCGCAGGGCCTCGGGGCCGCGCCAGCCGTCTTGCTCGAAGGGAACGGTGGGCAAGCACACGAAGGTGCGGGCGTAGCGTAGCCCGCACGCCCGGGCTAGTGCCTGCAAGGCCGGGTCGCAGCGGTGAAAATAGTAGTAGGAATACAGCGCCGTAGTGGCCGCGTTGGTATCGCAGACGAGCCAGCCCCGGGCTTGAGGCGTGGCCTCGTCTTCCAGCTCCAGCTGGCGGCGGCCGATGTACAGCAAGTCCTCGTAGTCGAGCTCGCCGTTTTTTTGCTCGTGCAGGAGGCGACCGTATTCGGGTACCCACGCGGTGCCCAGCGCTTCGGCCAGCGCCGTGGCTAAGGTGGTTTTGCCGCTGCTTTCGGCCCCCAGCAGCACCAGGCGGGGCACGTCAGCGGGCGGCACCGCGCCGTACTGCGCCGCCACGAAAGGATGCAAAAGCGCCGCCGCGGGTAGCGGCTGCCCCGGCTCAGCCGCGGCCAGCGCCCGCCGCAGCTGCGTCCCGCTGATGGGCATCCGCTGCCGCGCCGCATCTACCAGCACGTGCGCCGCGCCCAGGTGCGCGGCAAAGCCCGGACCGTAGGCTTCACTGCTGAATACCACGTCGATGGCGTAACCGTGCCGGGCCAGCCACTGGCGCACAAACTCGCGGTGGGTGTAGTCGTCGGCCGCGTCGGGCGGCGGGTGGTCGGCCTCGGCGGTGAGGGCAATAATGCGCAGGGGCGTCGTTCCGATGCGCGGCCCCGGGCGGTAGTCGTCGCCCCGGTACAATTCGCGCAGCCAGGCGGCACGCGCCGGGGCGGGGTGCGCCGGGGCGTCGGGCTGGGCGTACACGAGCACGAGCAGCTCGCTCACCTGGGCGGCGGCCGCTTCGAGCAGGAGCTGATGGCCCCGGTGCGGCGGCCAGAATTTGCCCACCACGAGGCCGGAAGAATGAGGCATAACTGTAGGGGAAGCTTTAGCTTGCCGCTCGTAAGCGCGGCAACGCTGTATTAGCCGGCAAGCTTACGACTGGCAAGCTAAAGCTTCCCCTACATTTTTATGTCCGTTCCGCTTTTGGTCCTCGACCACGTTACCGTGCGCCACCTCGACCGGGTGTTATTTTCCAACCTCAGCCTATGCATCGAGCCGGGCCAGCACTGGGCGCTGGTCGGCCCCAGCGGCGCCGGCAAAAGCGCCCTGCTGGCCGCCCTGGGCGGGCAGCTACTCCTCACGGGCGGCACCGCCAGCCACCCCGGCCTGACTGCCGCCGCCCGGCAGCGCCACCCCGCCGACCCGCTGGCCGCCTGGCGCCAGGTGGTAAGCCTGGTGGGCACCCGGGCACCCTTCAAGGCGCGGCCGGGGCACAGCGACCTCTACTATCAGCAGCGCTACGAGGCCACCGCCGCCGAGGAAGTGCCCACCGTGCGCGAATACCTCACCACCGACCACGCGCCGGCCGCCGATGCCGCCTGGACTTACGAACGCGTGGTACATCGCCTGCGGCTCCGTCACTTGCAGGACCAGCCGCTCATCCAGCTTTCCAACGGCGAAACCAAGCGCCTGCGGCTGGCTAAAGCTCTGCTGCGCAACCCCGTGCTTCTCCTACTCGACAATCCGCTGGCGGGCCTCGACGTGGCCAGCAGGGCCGATTTTGATGAGTTGCTGGCCGAGGTAGCCGCCGCTGGCACCACCGTGGTGCTGGCCACCACGCCGGCCGAGCTGCCGGCCATTACCACGCACGTGGCGGTGCTGGCCGACGGCCGCCTCGCGCAAACGTTGCCCGTGGCCGATTATCAGCCTACCGCCGCCCCGGCCCCTCAACTGCCCGACGCGGCGGCGCTGCAAGCCCTGTGGCCCGCTACCCCGCCGCTGTTTACCGCGCTGGTCAAGCTCGAAGACGTGACCATCCGCTACGGCGAGCGCCTTATTCTGGACAAGCTCAACTGGGAAATAAAGCCCGGCGAACGCTGGGCGCTCCTCGGCCCCAACGGCGCGGGCAAGTCTACGGTCCTCAGTCTGCTGAATGGCGACAATCCCCAGGCTTACAGCCAAAAAATCACGCTTTTCGACCGGCGGCGGGGCACGGGCGAAAACGTCTGGGACATCAAGCGCCGCATCGGCTACGTGTCGCCCGAGCTGCTGCAATATTTTCCCGGCCAGCCCACCTGCCTGCGCGTGGTGGCCTCGGGCTTTAGCGATACGCTGGGCCTGGGGCGACCCACGGCCGCGCAGCTAGCCACGGCCCGCGCCTGGCTGGCCGTGCTGCACCTGGCTGGTTTTGCCGGGCAGCCGTTGCGGCAGGTACCCGCCAGCGTGCAGCGCCTGTGCCTGGTGGCCCGCGCCCTGGTCAAAAACCCGCCCCTGTTGCTGCTCGATGAGCCCGGCCAGGGCCTCGATGCCGCCCAGCAGCCCTATTTCAAGGCCGTACTGGAGACTATCTGCGCCGTGAGCCCAGTGGCCCTGGTGTACGTGAGCCACTACGCGGCTGATATTCCAGCCAGCGTAACGCAGGTGCTGCGGCTGGGCACACCCCAGCCGTAACCGGCCTCACCCCTAGCCCGGTACCACCCGCCGGTACCGGGCTAGGCGGCCGGGCCCACCGCGTCGTAGATAACGACTTTCTCCCAGTATTGGGCGTAATCGCGCCGAAACTCGTCGTGCACCGGGTGCTCCTGATAATCCAGCTCCGCCGCGGCACTCTCAAAAAAGCACAGCCACGAGTACGTATACCCCCGGTCGATAACGGCGCGGTCGGTCGCCGCCGGAGTGCCGATGTGGGCGAATTGAATAGATGGGATACCCCGCAGCTTTTGCAGCCCTTCCAGCAGTGTGGCTCGGTCGGCTTCGCTGGCCGTGGCGGGCATGTAGAACAATACGTGGTGAATAAAGAGGTTGGCGGGCGAAGTCATGAGGTAAATCCTTGTGGAAAAAATTAGGTTGTAGATGGCCGGCAGACTGAGTCCGGGCCGTTGCGTGAGTAAACCACTCAGGTCAGCACAGTTGTTTGAAATCCTTTACTAAAAAAACGTCGGCTATGCTCATCTGGCGTCCGCCGGCCGAAGCAGCTTTACCGCATCGTTGAACAGACTAGACGCAACGAGCGAGCTGCCTCGGCCGGCGGACGCCAGATGAGCATAGCCGATATTTCGGCAAACGCCGACTTTAGTATGCGAATCGTCAACCTGCTTACCCAACGCAGCTGTGCAGGAAGCCCTACTTTATTCACCCCATCTGTCCTGCTGAGCTTGCGAAGCATCTTATCAGGTTAGCACGGCTTATCTAACCGCGATAACCTGATAAGATGCTTCGCAAGCTCAGCAGGACAGGTGACTCTATTTTAATAGTAATAATTACTGAATATTTTTAATTACTGCAAGAAACCGCCGCAAAATCATCCAGCCGGTATAATCTGCTACCTGCGGTAATCGTGCTGCCGCTACTTCATCTCATCGCGGTGCAGCTCGCGGCGCACGAGACGTAGCAGCAGGTAGCGCTGGCGGGCGGCCTCGTAGCGTAGCGCCACGCCGGTGCCGGTGCTGGGCCAGGTGCCAGCCGGCGATGGGCTGCCCGCCCCCGCCCCCAGCGGCCGGCCCTGGCCGTCGAAGAGCGCCACCTGGCCGGGCAGCGGCTCGGTGAGGGCCAGCACCTGGCGGTCGGCCCCAAAGTCAAACCACTGCACTGGCTTGTCGCCCGAGGTGAGCAGCTGACGGCTCAGCAGCGGGGCCACGCCGGCGGAGCTAAAGACATCAAGCTGGCCTCCGTCCTGCCGCACGACCACGTAGGAGCCGGCGCGGCCGCTGGCCTCGGGTACTAACCGGAAGCTGGCCGTGCGACTCCAGGTAGCCACCCGCCGCCGGGCCGTGATGTCGCCGCTCAGGGTAATGGTCAGCAGCTCGCCGTGCTGGTTGACCACCCGTAATTGACTACGCACTAGCGTGGGGCCAGCCGTAGCCAGTACTGGCCCGTCGAGCCGCGCCCCGGCGCTCACCGGGAAGCCGGGGTAACGCCCGCCCGCCTGGTCGAAGGCGTACACGTAGCCGTTGCGCAAAGCCACAATGATCACGTCGCGTCCGCCCACGGTGAGCAGCGCGGGCGGCCCGGCCAGTGGCGCTTCGAGGCGGCGGGGCCAGCCGGGGTAGCGGCGGCCGTTGGTATCGACTAACAGTAAGTCGTGGCTGGCCGTGGCCACTACTAAGCGCGGCGAGGTACCCGCCGCCACGGCCGCCACCGTCACCGAGTCGGGTAGGTTGAGGGGAAAGCCGGGGGCTTCCTTACCATCGGCGGGGCTGAGCCAGTGAATATGGTGGGCGGTGGCCAGCAGCAAACGGCCCCGCAGCAGGCGCAGGCCGCCGCCCGGGCTGGCCCCCACTACCACGGGGCCGGGCAGCGAGTCAGCCCAGGGCAGGCCGGCGGTACCGGCGGGCAGCAGGCGCAGCACGCCCAGCGAGTCGGCCAGCACGATGGGCGCGGCCAGGCTGCCATCGGCGGCGGGCACGGCGGGCAGCAGCAGCGGCTGCCCGGCCAGCGGGGTGGCAAAGCGCAGCCGGTCGTGGCTACCCACCGGCCCCGAATCGGTAGCCAGGGCCTGGCCGGGGCGGCGCAGCAGCAGCTGAGCAAAATACTGGCTGCCGGGCCGGGCCTCGTCGGCCGGCTGCTCGGGCGGCACGAGCTGCCAGGCGGCCTGCGAGAAATGGCGGAACAAGCTCTCGTTGCGCAGCAGGCCCGCCCGGCGGTCTTCGACCAGGGTACCCAGCAGCGCGTTCCAACCCTGGCGCACGTCGGCCAGCAGGGTGAGCCGGGCCAGCGGCTGGGTTTGCTGCAACAGCGCCACCTGGGCCGCCGAGCGGCTCCACACCTGCTTGGCTGCCACGTCGGCCAGGTAGGCTCGCAGGGCCGCGCCTTCGCTCAGCACCAGATAATTATTTACCAGGGCCGAGCTCAGCGGAGCGTTGGCCACGCCCGGGGTCTCGGCGGCCAGCGGCCCCAGCAGCGCCGCCCCGCTAAAGCCCGCCTCGTACACTTCGTA
>CAJYVK010000224.1 GCA_913778455.1 uncultured Hymenobacter sp.
ATGCTCATAATTTCCAGGAGCCCGTTGGCAAAGCCAAATAAGAGCCGGATTATCAGCCCGTAAACGGCCGCCAGTACAAGCGCAAACAATGATTTCATACGGGACCTCTACGTTGCTGACGAGCTTGGATTCACCTGCACCCACACCACGTCCTTCGGACAATTGTAGCGTACGGGCAGCGTATCGCCCAGGCCTTTACTGATTACGCATAGGCTCAGCTTGGGCCTTGCCTGTGCGTAATCAGCAAAGGCCTGGGCGATACGCTGCCCGTACGCTACAATTGTCCGAAAGACGTGGTATTGGTGCAGGTGAATCCAAGCTAGTCAGCAACGTAGAGGTCCCGTATGAAATCATTGTTTGCGCTTGTACTGGCGGCCGTTTACGGGCTGATAATCCGGCTCTTATTTGGCTTTGCCAACGGGCTCCTGGAAATTATGAGCATCACGTTCATTTTCCTGGTGCCCGTTCTGATTGGCTACCTTACGGTGCTGTGCACGCCCATAGTCGGCACGCGCACGGCCGCCTTCTTCAGGCCCTGGCTGACGAGCCTGATTTTATTGGTAGTTACGATACTGCTCAACATGGAAGGCGCCATTTGCTGGATAATGGTGTTCCCGATTTTCGCGGTCTTTGCCGGTATTGGGGGCTTGCTGGCCTTTGCCCAGCGCACGCGCACCAACAGCTCCGATAGCCAGCGGCCGACCAACCTGAACATGTCGTTGCTGGTCGCTGGGCCATTATTACTAGGGTTTATGGAAGGCGAAAAAGCCCTCATTCCCAAGCAGCTTACCATCAGTCGGGAGGTAGTGGTCGACGCCGCACCCGCGGCCGTGTGGCAGCAGCTTACCAGCCACCGCACCGTGGCGCAGCCCAGTGCCCGCCGGTCATTGGCGGGCCTGTTTGGCTTTCCGCATCACCTCACCACAACTCTGGATTCGGTCAGGGTAGGCGGCAAGCGCGTGGCGTACTACGAAAAGGGCCTGTATTTCGAGGAAACCGTACTGAGCTACCAGCCCGCCCACCAGCTCGTGCTGCGCGTAAACGCCAACCCCGGGGCCGTGCCGTCTGCCGTGATGGACGAGCATATTCTGATTGGCGGCAAGCACCTCAATATTCTGCAAGACACCTACCAGCTAGCGCCCCTGGCCGGTGGCCGTACCCGTCTGCGTTTGGCCAGCCAGTTTGCCATCAATACCCCCTTCAATTGGTACGCCGAGCTCTGGGCCCACTACCTCATGGCTGACATTCTGGACGGCGAGCTGGCGGGCCTGCAAGCGCGGGCCAGCCGGCCCTGATTTTACCCGTTGCCGCGCCGGGGGCGGCGCGTAGCTATCTTTGGTCAACCGCTATTCCATTCTATTTTGAGCGAAAAACCGGCTAGTACTACTCTCAGCCTGGCCCTGTCGGGCGGCGGGGCACGGGGCATTGCGCATCTGGGCGTGCTGGCCGCGCTCGACGAGCTGGGGCTGCCGGTGGGCGCGTTGGCGGGGGCTAGTTCGGGGGCCATTGCCAGTACATTTTACGCGGCGGGCTTTGCCCCGCGCGAGGTGCTGCGGCTGCTGCAAGGCACGAGTATTCCGCGCCTCACGCGGCCCGTATTTGGGCGGCAGGGGCTGCTGGGGCTGGAGGCGGTTGGGCACTTGCTGGAGCGCTACCTGGGCGTAGGCCTGCGCTTCGAAGACTTGCGCCTGCCGCTGACGCTAGTGGCCACCGACCTGGAGGCCGCCGAATCGGTGTATTTCAGCCAAGGGCCGCTGCTGCTGCCGCTGCTGGGCTCGGCGGCGGTGCCCATTGTGTACCGGCCCATCGAATACCAGGGGCGGCAGCTCGTGGATGGCGGCCTGCTCAACAACCTGCCCGTGGAGCCGCTGCTGCCGCTGGGGTTGCCCATCGTGGGCGTGCACTGCAACCCTATCAACCGCGAGGGCCGGCTGCCCAACCTGCGCCGGGTGGTTGAGCGTACCCTGCAAATTGCGCTCAGCGCCAACGTAGCCAGCCGTAAAGTACAGTGCGCCTTGCTGCTAGAGCCACCCGCGCTGCGGCAGTACCGCCCGCTCGATTTCCGCAAGGCCGACGAATTGTTTGAGGTCGGCTACCGCCACACGCTGGGGCAGGAGGAGGCCCTGCGGGCATTGTTGGAAAAATAGCGCGGACGTTCAGGCTGCCAATGGTGGCGCTAAGATGCGGGTAGCTCAGGGGGGGTGAGGTGAACCCGCCCGGGCACCACGCCAAGCTGTTTGCGAGCGGAAAGCCCGCGCTACTGCTCATTTTTGCCTAGCTTTGGGGTTCCAAAATCTGCTTTGCTTAAATGGCCCGCAAAACCTCTACGTTCTGGTATTACATCGCTAAGGCTATTTTCGGCGTTGCCGGCTGGAAGCAAACCGGCCAGGTGCCGCCTAGCATCAAGAAGTGCATGATGATTGCGGCCCCGCACACCAGCAACTGGGACCTCATCATGGCCCGCGCCGCCTTCTACATCATGGACGTGGACGTGCGCTTCACCGTGAAAAGCGAGTGGACCGAAAACCCCGTGCTGGGCTGGCTCGTGAAGGCCATCGGCGCGCTGCCCGTCAACCGCAGCCGCAATAACAGCCTCGTCGACGGCATGGTGAAGCTCTTCGAGCAGCACGAGGAACTGGTTATCCTCATCACGCCCGAGGGTACCCGCGCCTACCAGCCCAAGTGGCGCAAGGGTTTCTACTACGCCGCCCTCGAAGCCAAGGTCCCCATCCTGCTTGGCTTCCTCGACTACGAGAAGCGCGAGGCCGGCGTCGGCCCCGTTGTCTGGCCCACCGGCGACTACGAAAAGGACCTGGCCGAAATCAAAGCCTTCTACCGCACCAAAAAAGGCCGCTTCCCCGAGCAGGGCGTAAGATAAAGTTATGAGTTAAAAGTTATGAATTATGAGTTTCGCTCTCTAACTCATAATTCATAACTTTTAACTCATAACTCCCTATCAGTCTTGCGTGAGCGCATACGCCACCAAGTTGGCCCCCATGCGCAGGGCGGCATCGTGCACGGCGGGGGTGTCTTCGGGGTAGGTGCCCACGTCTTCCCAGCCGTTGCCGAGGTCGCACTCGTAGGTGTAGAAGCAGACTAGGCGGCCTTTGTACACGAGGCCGAAGCCCTGGGGGCGCTTGCCGTCGTGCTCGTGCACCTTCGGTAAGCCTTTAGGAAACTGGTATTTCTGGTGGTAGATGGGGTGGGAGAAGGGCAGCTCCACAAACTCTAGCTCGGGAAACACCTTCTTCATCTCGGGGCGGATAAACTTGTCGAGCCCGTAGTTGTCGTCGATGTGCAGGAAGCCGCCGCCGACGAGATACTTGCGCAGGTTCTGGGCCTCGGCCTGGGTGAAGCTCACGTTGCCGTGGCCCGTCATGTGCAGGAAGGGGTAGCTGGGTAGCTCGGGCGCGGCCAGCTCCACGGTGGCCTCGTCGGGGGCAATGTTGGTGTGCAGCGCCTGGTTGCAGAAGCTGATGAGATTGGGCAGGCTCGTTTTGTTGGCGTACCAGTCGCCCCCGCCACCGTAGTGCAGCTTGGCGATTTGGTAGCTGGGCGCGGCGGGCGGCGTGGCGGCGGTGGTAGCGAGGAGGAGGCTAGCGGCGAGGAGGAGATTTTTCAGCATGGCAGGGAAACGGACTAGCCGGCGTACTCCACAAAGAAAAGGCTAGGGCAGAAAGTTCGAGGAAACTCCATGAGTATATTGCGCTTGAAGTAGTAATTGCTCTAAAGCTTGCAGTTATATCGGCTGGTAAAATTTTGCGATTCAATAAAGTGTCGATAATAGATTGTGGTAAAATATATGCAAAGATTTTATTTTTTGGCTTTCGCTAGCTTAATTTCCTGTGGGCGTACTGAAGAAGCTAAGCAGAGTAATTATGAGATAACTAAAAAGGCGGTACAGCCTCGGAGTATTGATGGGGTTTATGAATACGTTTATCCTGATAATATACCTGACCTCATAGAAAATCACTACATCGTACTGAAGAACGGTGGAGGATTATATTATGGTACCAGCGATGAGTTTGATGAGGCGAGAGCAGGATATCTGCCTGGTTTTTTTGTAGTGCCAATGCAAGATTTGAGTATCAGTGGCGATGGTATTAGGTTCAAATTAGAAATCACCTCAGCAGATCTGTTTGCAAAAGCAATTCCGCTTAAATTTAAGTCGAGCGCGGAAGCAAAAAAGGCTGGATATAAACAGTGGGAGATAGGGTGCCCGCAGCAGATAAAGAGGTATAAAGGGGAAGTTAGAGGGGATACGCTGTATTTCAGGGCGAGGATTCCAGAATTTGATAAGCGATTTATAAAAGTAAAATAACTGCGGAAGAGTAATAGCTGTAATTTTATTACCCTTAGCTGAACTTCTAAGTAAGGATACCCTACCCATGACCACCGGCAAAGACCTCCTCGACCTCGGCTTCAAATCGGGCAAATGGTTTAAAGACGCCCTGGCGCACATCAACACCCACGAACTGGAAGGCGCAGCCATGCTGGCCTACCTCGACACTGTGAAGCCGCCCGCGGAGCTGCCGCTGCTGGCCGCACCGTTGCCGTTTCACGAGAATATCCGGGCCGACTCGGCGGTGGAGCAGCAGAACATCGACCAGGTGCGGCAGTCGATGGCCCTGCTCATGCGCACGCCCACGGTGGTGACGGGCGCCATTATGCCCGATGCCTGCCCGGCCGGGCCGCTGGGTACTATTCCGGTGGGCGGCGTGGTGGTGGCGCGGCAGGCCATCCACCCCGGCATGCACTCGGCCGATATCTGCTGCTCGGTGATGCTGACCAATCTGGGTAGAATCGAACCCAAAACCGTGCTCGACGTAGCCCAGCAGGTAACGCACTTCGGGCCGGGGGGGCGCTTGCCCGAGCGGCAATACCCGTTGCCCGCCGCGCTGCAAGCCGAAATGGCGGCCAATCCCTTTTTGAATTCGGCCAAAACCCTGAGTTTAGCGCGGGAGCACCTGGGCACGCAGGGCGACGGCAACCACTTCTTGTACGTGGGCACCTCGGCCGCGACCGGCGACACGGTGCTCGTGACCCACCACGGCTCGCGGGGCGTGGGGGCGCGCCTCTACGCCGAGGGCATGAAGGTGGCCGAGCGCTTCCGCCAGCGGCTCTCGCCCGACACGGCCCCCGCCAACGCCTGGCTGCCCGCCGACTCGCCCGAGGGCGTGGCCTACTGGGCGGCGCTGCAAACCGTGCGCCAGTGGACCAAGCTCAACCACCTCTACCTGCACGACGACGTGGTGCAGCGCTTACAAGCCACTGTGCAGCAGCGCTACTGGAACGAGCACAACTTCGTGTTCCGGGCCGGCGACCTCTACTACCACGCCAAGGGGGCCACGCCGCTCGACCCGCAGTTCATGCCCGATATCACCGGCCCGCGCATCATCCCGCTCAACATGGCCGAGCCGATCCTTATCGTGGAAGGCGACACCACGGCCAACAACCTAGGCTTCGCCCCGCACGGCGCGGGCCGCAACCTCAGCCGCACCCGGCACAAGTACAGCAAGGCCGATAAGACCCGCGAGGAATGGTTTGCGGAAGAAACCCAGGGCATCGACGCCCGCTTTTTCTTCGACGAAATTGACATTTCGGAGCTGCCCAGCGCTTACAAAAACGCCGCCGAGGTAAAGCGCCAGATTGCCGAGTTCAAGCTAGCCCGCACCGTGGATGAGATTCGGCCCTATGGTTGCATCATGGCCGGCGACTGGGAAAAGAATGCGCCCTGGCGGGTGAAGAAGCGGCAGGAGAAGAAGGGTGGTGATGAATAGTAAGTTGTGACGACATAGTTAATGCATTCGCAACATCTTGGAACCACAACTCGCTAAACTAAAAGTTGAGTTTGGAAAGCCTCAACACGGCTGGCTTGCCGTGGCGCTTAGGTTGGGGGATTTCTACTTGGAATTTGAGGCTTCGGGGGTTTTAGAAGACCCATTAGCCAATTTGGTAAGCAGCTTGCTGCTCGTTGAACAGGGAATAGACGTATCGGTGAAGTGGTGGCTGGAGCCGGCCGAAATTTCTTTTCAATTCAGTCCTCAAGCACAAAGTATTCGATTAGGAATTATAGAATTGTCTGATTCGCACGCTGATATTTCGCTGCCTCCGCGGCAATTGTTGTGTATAGAAGCCAGCCGAGAAGCCATAATTATGCCCTTCTGGCGAGCGCTACAAAAGCTCAGGCCAGTCGATTTCACCGAGGGAAACTGGCATCCGTTACCACTGGAAAAGCTGGAGCAGCTAACCAAGCGGATAAAGGCTCGCAAGTAAGTCAGCTAAAGCTCCCGTACCACCTGCGCCGTGAATACAGCCGCCAGCGCGGCCGTTTCGGTGCGCAGGCGCGAGGTGCCGAGCGTAACGGGCCGCACGCCCCGGCCCAGCGCCAGCTCGATTTCGGCGGGGGAGAAATCGCCTTCGGGGCCGATGAGCACGCAACAGCGTGGCGCGGCCCCGATAACCCGGGCCAGCGCCGTGCGCTCACCGGCTTCGAGGTGGGCGATGAAGGTGCTGGCTGGGTCGATGCTGGCCAAGAACTTATCGAAGTCGGTGAGCTCGTCGAGCTGCGGCAGCCAGGCTTGCCCGCTCTGCTTTAGGGCGCTGACGGCGATTTTTTCCAGGCGCTCCAGCTTGAGGTCGCGGCGCTCGGAGCGGGCGCAGCGCAGGAAGCTGAGGCGCTCGATGCCCACTTCCACCGCCTTTTCGACGAGCCACTCCATGCGGTCGAGGTTTTTGGTGGGGGCCACGGCCACGTGCGTATAAGTGGGGCGGGGCGCGACGAACTCCCGCCCGGTGAGGCGTAGCGTGCAGCGCTTGGGGTTGGCGTCGTCGATGAGGGCGGTAGCCAGGGTGCCGCGCCCATCCACGAGCAGCACGGCCGCGCCGGGTGATAGGCGCAGCACGCGCACAGCGTGCTTGCTTTCGTCTTCAGAGAGCGTGTAGCTGGATTGGTCGGGGCGCAGGTCGGGGGCGAAGCAGGTGAGCATGGCAAGCGAAAAGGGCCACGAAGGTAGCGCCGGGCTAAAAGTGAGGGCCGCCATTTAAACGAGCTAACAGCGGAACTATCGAAGGGCAGGCGGCGGTTTGGCTCTCAATCTGGTAAAATTTCAAGATTAACCTGTACGTTTGGTGTTATAGCCCTTGTTTGCCCTACTCCCTACCTCTATGAATTCAGCATTTTTCCTCTTAGCCCTGTCATTGGCCACCACTAGCAAGGCCCAGACGCTGCCCCCGCAAACCCCCGTGGAACTGACCCGCGAAATGAGTGCGCGCCTCCAACTCAACGAGGGCCAGTTCGTCAAGCTGCTGACCCTCAATCGTACCCGCCAGACTCGCCAGCACGAGATTGAGCAATCGACCCGCAACGACGCCTCGGCCCGCAGCAGCCAGCTCGCCGAGCTGCAAGCCCAATACGAGCAGGAATGCGGCCGCATCATGTCGCCCTCGCAGCTCAGCCAGTTGCAGCAGGATGAAAATCAAGATACCAGCTCGGATGGCAACGGCTAGCGACGGCCCGCGGCCGAAGGCCGCCCTGGCGGCAGATAAATCGCCCGCATTGCAAATCGCCTTGCGGCAACCCGTTATACATGCACAAGCCCGGCGTTATTCGCCGGGCTTGTGCATGTATAACGGGTTGGCCTTAGCGGCCGGGTACGGGGTCAGCCTGCACCTCCGTCACAGTGCCGAGGGGGCCGAAGTGCAGGCTCAGGCGCGGACCGTTGGCGTGGGGGCGGCGCGGACCGCACTGGGGGCCGGGTAGTAGGTAATAATGGTATACTTTCTCGGTTTGGGCCAGTAGCTCTTCCTCATCGGGCGGGCCGAGCAGGGCGGTTACGTCGTTGGCCCGGGCTTCGTAGAGGCGGGGGCGGGCGGCGAGCAGTGGTGGTAACAGCGCCGCCCGCTGGCCGGCGCAGGCGTAGCGGTCGGCCCGCCAGGCGGGCGCGGCAAAGCCCGGAATATCGGGCAGGGCGTGGCCGCAGCCCGCCAGCAGGCCCGTCAGGGCCAGCGGGAGTAGCCGGCAGGCGGTAGGCAGGGAAGGGGAGAAAAAAGTCATGGATGAGGTAGCGGCCAGGCCGGCGGGCGGCGTAATCGGCAGCGCGAAGCTAGGGCCGAAAGCCAATTGCGCCGCCGCCCGGCGGGGCCTGCACTACGGTGGCCGGTACAGGAGATAACCTAGGTCGCGCCGCCGCGTTACAAGCCCCATCGGAGGCCGGGGCTCGGTGCGGGCGTAGCCTGCCCGGGCAACACCTTCGGCTCACTCTTCTTTCTTTCACTCCTATGCGCCTGGATTTCCGCGTCATTATCGGCCTTATTATCGCAGCGGTTACGCTGCTGGGCTACTTTTTCAACACTTCCAAAAATCCCGTCACCGGCGAAAATCAGCACGTGAACATGACGGCCGACCAGGAAATTGCCCTGGGTCTGCAAGCCGCTCCCCAGATGGCGCAGGAATACGGCGGCGAAAGCCGCGACCCGCGGGCCACGGCCGCCGTGCAGCAGGTGGGCCAGCGCATCGTGCAGGCCAACGGCCTCGACCAGAAAACCAAGTACCAGTACCGCTTTCACCTGCTGGCCGACGACCAGACCATCAACGCCTTTGCCCTGCCCGGCGGGCAGGTATTCATCACCCAGGGCCTGCTCAATAACCTGACCACCGAGGCCCAGCTGGCGGGCGTACTGGCCCACGAGGTCGGCCACGTCATCGGCCGGCACTCGGCCGAGCAGGTGGCCAAAAGCCAGCTTACCCAGGGCCTGAGTGGGGCCGCCGCGATTGCCTCCTACGATCCCAACAGCCCCGGTAGCAGCGTAGCCCGGGCCGCCGCCGCCGCCATGATTGCCAAGCTCGTCAACCTGCGCTTTAGCCGCAACGACGAGTTGGAGGCCGATAAGTTTGCCGTTGACTTCACGCCTAAGGCCGGCTACGACCCCCGCGCCATGATCAACGTGATGCAGATGCTCGAAAAGAAGAGCGGTGGTGGTGGGCAGCCCGAATTTCTCGCTACTCACCCCAATCCCGGCAACCGCATCGAAGAGTTGCAAAAAGATATTCAGCAAGCCTATCCGCAAGGTGTGCCCGGCGGCCTGCGCCCCT
>CAJYVK010000225.1 GCA_913778455.1 uncultured Hymenobacter sp.
TTGGCTACTACGGCGTCGAGGCCCCAGGTACTGGTCGAGGCGGCATTGGCAAAAAACTGCGCCTGGCCGACGTTGAGCGACGTAAGCGTGGCGCCAATCACGTTATCATCCGACGAAAAAGCCCCCGTGAGAACGATGCGGTCTTGGATGTGAATGTAGTAGCCATCGACGGTGAAGGTGAGCAGCGAGCCAGCCCGGCCCGTAAACCCTAGGCTGGCCGAGCGCGATAGCTCCCGCGTGAGCGGCGGAATGCCGATGGCCTGCGTCACCGCCCCGCCGTTGCGGTCGAGCAGCACGTCTACCGGCTGGCCCTTCACGAAGTTGGTGAAAACGGTATTGAAGTTGATTTGGGCCAGCGAGGGGGCGCGGAAGCCGGTGCTCAGCGTGCCCCGCAGCGACAGCGCGTCGCTGAGCTTGAGGCGGGTGGCCAGCTTGCCGGTCACGTTGCTGCCGAAGTCGCTGTAATTTTCGAAGCGTATTGCGCCCTCGACCAAGAACTCCTTGGTAATGTTCAGCTCGGCATCGGCGTACACGCCGAGGTTGTTGCGGTTGGCCCGCACCTCGTTGCGGGGCTGAAAGCCCGGGAAGCCCTGCGCCCCGGCGGGCCGGTTGGAGGCCGGGTTGTAGCTCAGGTACGAGCCCGGCTCCCCGGCAAATATCTGGTACCATTCGCGCCGCAGCTCGGTGCCAAAAGCCAGGTTCAGTCCCTGCGCGACCGTCTTGAAGTTCCGGCTCACGTTAAGGTTCACCACGTTTTGTTGGAGCTGAAAGCCGCCCGCGTCGAAGCTGGTGGGACTACGCTGGCCCAACGTCGCATTCAGGGTATTCCTGACCCCGTACTGAAACCGATTAGAGCCGAAGGTATTGCTCAGGTCCACGTCCCACTCGCCAAACGTGCCGCGGGCACCGACCGCACCCTGCCCGTCGAAAATATCGCTCGTGATGATGGGGTCGTAGCCGTTGGGGTACAGCCGGGCGTTGCTGCGCGGGTTGGGCACGGTGGTCGTAAACTCCGTGGTGCCCACGGTGTAGGTGCTGTCGGCCGTGGGGTAGCGCGACCAGGCGTAGGCGTCGCCCTTGCGCTTGTTCACGCCACCGAAGGCGTACACGTACAGCTTGTCGCTGAGCGGCAGGCGGGCGTTGAGGTAAGCGGCCGAGTTAAGGGCCTTGGGATCGCCGTATTCGCGGCGGGCCAGCCCGTCGGGGCTGGGCACGTTGGCCCGCTGGGTATGCTCGCGCTGATTGAAATCGAGCGTGGCGTTGACGAAGCCGCCCTTGCCCACGGCCACGCCGTAGTTGGCGTTCACGTTCAGGTTACCTCCGTCGAAGGTCTTGTCGTCAAAACGATACTTGGCCGTGTATGCTCCGTAGTTCGCGTTGGCGGTCAGCTCCTTCACGCTGCTTTTGAGCACGATGTTGATAACGCCCGCAATGGCATCGGAGCCATACTGGGCCGACGCGCCGTCGCGCAGAATCTCGATGCGCTCAATGCTGGCGGCCGGAATGGTGTTGAGGTCGGTACCGGTGTTGCCGCGCCCCCGCGAGCCAAACAGATTCACGAGCGCCGATTGGTGCCAGCGCTTACCATTCACGAGCACGAGCGTCTGGTCGGGGCCGAGGCCACGCAGGCTGGCGGGGTCCACGTGGTCGGCCCCGTCGGAGCCGGTCTGGCGGTTGGAGTTGAACGACGGGGCTACGAATTGCAGGAGCTGGTTTACGTCGAGCTGGCCGGTTTTGGCGGTTACTTCGCGCACGTCGATGATATCGACCGGCGAGGGCGAGTCCGTTACCGAACGGTTGACGCTGCGCGAGCCCACTACCTGCACGCTTTCCAGCGCCGTACTGCCGCTGGCCAAGCGCACCGTCACGGGGCCGCTTTCGGCCCCGGTTTCCTGGGTGGTATAGCCCAGGGCGCTCACCACCAGCCGGGGCTGGGCCGTGCGCGCCCGCAGCGTAAAGCGGCCGTTGACGTCGGTTCCCGTCCCGTTGTTGGTTCCTTTTTCTACCACTGAGGCCCCGATAACCGGTTTGCCATCCGCGTCCAAAATCTGACCCGACACCGTGCGCGTTTGCGCACAAACCCCGGTAACCACTAGGGCAAATGGCACAATAAGTAAATTTTTCTTCATGTACGTGACTTAGGTATAGAGAAAGCCAAATGTACACGCGATTTTTACCTAATTGTTATGCAGAACGACTAAAATGGCTAAAAACGAAAAAATCAGCCCCGGGGGGCTGATTTTTAAGGTTGTTTTTACTAGACAGGCTTAGATAAGCATGCGCAGGGGGTCTTCCAACAGGGACTTTACCGTTTGCAGGAAGGCCGCGCCGGTGGCACCGTCTACTACGCGGTGGTCGCAGCTCAACGTCACCTTCATCACGTTGCCAATGGCCAGCTCGCCGTTTTTCACCACGGCGGTTTGCTTGATGCCACCCACAGCCAGGATGCAGGCATCCGGCGGGTTGATGATGGCGGTGAATTCGTCGATGCCGAACATGCCCAGGTTGGAGATGGTGAAGGTGCTTCCCTCCCACTCGGCCGGCTGAAGCTTCTTGCTCTTCGCCTTACCCGCCAGCTCTTTCACTTCAGTGGCAATCTGTGACATACCCTTGCCGTCGGCGTTGCGCACCACGGGTACCAGCAGTCCTTCGTCCACGGCCACGGCCACGCCGATGTTCACCACCTTGTTCTGGCGGATCTTATCGCCGAGCCACGACGAGTTGATGGCGGGATGCTGCTTGAGCGCCACCGCGCAAGCCTTGATCACCATGTCGTTGAAGCTCAGCTTCACCGGCGACAGCTCGTTGAGCTTGGTGCGGGTTTCCATGGCCTTATCCATCAGGATTTCCATCGTGAGATAGAAATGCGGGGCCGTGAACAGGCTTTCCGACAGGCGGCGGGCAATCACCTTGCGCATCTGCGACACGGGCGTGTCGGTGTAGGTGCCTTCGGCTGCGGCGGGTGCCGGGGCTGCCTTCGCTTGCGGAGCGGCTGGGCTGGCCGCCGGCTGCTCGGGCAGCGCCGCCTGGATGTACTCGCTCTGGGCGGCCGGGGCGGCGGGTTGGGCAGGCGCGGCAGCCGCCTGCGGCTGGGCGTTTTGCAGGTCGCGGGCCACGATGCGGCCGTTTTCACCCGAGCCTTTTACCTGGCGCAGGTCAACGCCCTTGTCCTTGGCAATGCTCTTGGCCAGCGGCGAGGCCAGCAGGCGGCCGGTGTTTTCGGCCTGGGGAGCGGCGGCCGGCGCGGGGGCAGCGGCCGGAGCAGCTTCGGCTGGCGCAGCGGCGGGAGCACCACCATTTGCCGAGCCACCGTTGAGCAGGGCTTGAATATCAGCGCCTTCCTCCCCGATGATGGCGAGCACGCCGTCTACGGCTACGGCTTCGCCTTCCTTGGGGCCGGTGTAGAGCAGGGTACCATCCTCGTAGTTTTCCAGCTCCATCGTGGCCTTGTCGGTTTCTACTTCGGCCAGCACGTCGCCCGACTTCACCTTGTCACCTACTTTTTTGAGCCAGGCGGCAATGGTGCCTTCGGTCATGGTGTCGCTCATTTTCGGCATGCGCACCACGGTGGCTTTCTTGCCATTGGCGGGCGCGGCCGGGGCGGCGGGGGGAGTCGCTGGCGCAGGGGCCGGGGCGGCCGGCGCGGGCGCAGGGGCTGGAGTTGGCGCGGGCGCGGCGGCCGGCTGGGGAGCGCTGGCACCCTGGCCGTTGAGCAGGCCCGAAATGTCTTCGCCTTCCTTGCCCACGATGGCCAGCACGCCATCTACGGGTACGGAGTCTTTCTCTTTGGGGCCGATGTAGAGCAGGGTGCCGTCTTCGTAGTTTTCCAGCTCCATCGTGGCCTTGTCGGTCTCGACTTCAGCCAGGATGTCGCCCGACTTCACTTTGTCGCCTACTTTTTTGAGCCAGGCCGCGATAACCCCTTCGGTCATCGTGTCGCTCATTTTCGGCATTTTTATAATTTCGGCCATCGGAGTTGCAGGTTGGGATTGGGGGCCAAAATTAGCCGCCAAAAGGTGGGGAAACAATCGAAAGACAGCGGGTACGGCACGGTGAATTGCGAACGGGCGGCCTTGGCAGGCCCTTATGCCCGGCACGCGGCCCCCCACGCGCTGTCCGCTAGGAGGCCAAGTGGCTTACGTCTAAAAAATTGCGGATGGTGTACTGCCCCTCCACGTAGTGCAATTTGTAGAGGCAGAGGTTCTGGTGCTCAAAGCCATCCATGTAGCGCAGGGGGTAGCCCAGCAGCTGGCACAGTAGCACGCGCAGGGCGCGGCCGTGCAGGCAGACGAGGACAATCTCATCGTCGGGCCGGCTTTGCAGCAGCTCGATAAACGGGCGCTGGCGGGCGGCCACCTCGGCCGGACTTTCACCGCCGGGCAGGCGGGCGTGGTCATTGCCGGCCTGCCATTCGGCCAGCACCTGGGCGTACTCGGCGTCTTCCTGGGGCGTAATGCGGGTGCCCTCGCGGGTACCCCAACTAATTTCGTTGAGGCCACCGTGCGCCTCGTGCGGCAAGCCAGCTTCGATAAAGCGCTGCACCGACTGGTGCGTGCGCTTGAGCTTGGAGGTGTAGACGCGGGCGAACGGCGTATGCTGGTAGGCGGCCCAAAATTGGGCGGCCTGCTCGCGGCCCCGGGCGTTGAGGTCGGAGTCGATGCCGCTCCCCTGCACAATGCCTTGCACGTTGAAATCGGTCTGGCCGTGGCGAAGAAGGTAAAGCTGCTGAACTGGCACGGGGCGAAGCGGAGTAGTTTTGCCGAACAATGCCGTAAAGTACGGGTTTTTTTGATGGGTAATTGGTACTGAGCAATGAGTAATAGGCACCGAGTACTGGGTAATCGCTATCGGGTGGTAAGGCCGCGCTAGCCCCAAGTTGCCATTTCAGCTAGGCCCTCCTAAGTCCACATTACCTGACACTCATTATCAATTACCCAGTACCCATTACTCATCCCCCCATGACTCTCGACGACGTAAAAACCTGGGTAGGCCACCGCCCGACCCTAGCCGACGCCCTCGGCATTGAGCTCACCGATATTACGGAGGGCTACCTTGAGGGCCGGATGCCCGTAGATGGCCGCACCCACCAGCCCATGGGGCTGCTGCACGGCGGGGCCTCGGTAGCCCTGGCCGAAACGCTGGGCAGCATCGGCGCAGCCACCCGCATCGACGTGACGCGCCAAGCCTGCGTGGGCTTGGAAATCAACGCCAACCACCTCAAAGGGGTGCGCTCGGGCTGGGTGCGCGGGCGGGCCACTGCCCTGCACGTGGGCCGTAGCACCCAGGTGTGGGAAATCCGCATCACCCACGAAGAAACCGGGGCCCTAGTGTGCATCAGCCGCCTCACGATGGCCGTTATCGACCTGCCCGCCCCCGAAAAACTCGCCTGATGCGCGCTGCTGAACCCCGGCTGCTTTCCTGGCCCGCCACGGCCAGCCCCGAGGCGTGGGCCCGCCTGCGCCACCTGGCGGCGGGTGCCCTGCGCACGGGCCGGCCGCTGGCCCTGTGGCGCGAGCCGGGGGCCGACCAGCCGCGCCTGCTCATCGCCCGCTCGCTCGAAGCGGCCTACACTGGCCTGCCGCCCGCCCTCGACCCGGCCGCCCCGGCGGGCTTCGCGTTTTTTCCGTTTCGCGATTCCGACCACAACCCGGCGCTGTTTCTACCGGCCGACGTGCAGTACGACCTCGCCCAGCCCGACGTAGTATGCGTGGCCCCCGCCGCCCGCGAGCTCGTGCCCAACCTCACGGCCTGGCTGGCCCTGCCTACGCCGCCCGCGCTGGCCTGGTACTACGGCACCCAGCCCGCGCCGCGCGCCGCTACGCAGGCCGAGTACACGCAGTTGGTTCGCATGAGCGTGGCCGCCATCGAGGCCCGGCAGGTAGTGAAGGTGGTAAGCTCACGGGCGGCGCACCGGCCGCTGCCGGCAGGCTTCGACCCGCTGGTAGCCTTCGCCGAGTTGAGCCGGCAGTACGAGCGGGCTTTCGTGTCGCTGGTGAGCGTGCCGGGCGTGGGCACTTGGCTGGGAGCCTCGCCCGAGGTGCTGGCCGAGGTTACGGCCGATGGCTTTTTTCATACTATGGCGCTGGCGGGTACCCAGCCGCTGGTCCCGGGCCACCGCCCCCAGGATGCCATTTGGCGGCAGAAGGAGATCGAGGAGCAGGCGCTGGTGGCCCGTTACATTGTGAGTTGCTTCAAGCAGTTGCGCCTGCGTGAGTACCACGAGGCCGGCCCGCGCACGGTCGTGGCCGGGGAGTTGCTGCACCTGCGCACCGACTTTGAGGTAGACTTGAAAAACGTGCCCGCCGCCGCCTCGCTCGGCACCGACATGCTGCGGCTGCTGCACCCCACCTCGGCCGTGGGCGGCATGCCCAAAGCCGCCGCGCTGGATTTTTTACAGCGCCACGAGGGCTACGACCGGGCGTACTACAGCGGCTTTCTCGGGCCGGTGAACGTGGCGGGCCCCGGCGTGGCGCGGCTGTTCGTCAACCTGCGCTGCCTGCAAGTGCGGCCCACCGAGGCCATTCTCTACGCCGGCACCGGCCTCACCGCCGACTCAGACCCCAGCCGCGAGTGGCACGAAACGGAGCTCAAGCTGCGAACGGCCGGGGCCATTTTGAAGTAGAAATGCCTGTCGGCCGGTTTTTTCACGTTACTCCCGCAATGCAAAGCATTCAAGCCGTTTTTAACATCGCCGAGATCTGCGCCCGGCACGGTATTACTGACGTTATTCTTTCGCCCGGCTCGCGCTCGGCGCCGCTCACGCTGGCCTTTGCGCGACACCCGGCTTACCGGGGCCGGCTGCGCGTGGTGCCCGACGAGCGGGCGGCGGCCTTTATCGGGCTGGGTATCGCGCAGGCCACCCGGCGGCCGGTGGTACTGGTGTGCACCAGCGGCACGGCGGGCCTCAACTACGCCCCGGCCGTGGCGGAGGCTTTTTTTCAGCAAGTTCCGCTGCTCGTGCTCACCGCCGACCGGCCGCCGGAATGGATAGACCAGCTCGACGGCCAGACCATTCGGCAGCGCAACCTCTACGGGGCTCACGCGAAGGGCACTTTCGATTTTCCGGCCGATACCATGCACCCCGACGCCAAGTGGCACTCCGAACGAATCCTCAACGAGGCCATTAACCTCGCACGGACTGGCCCAGCCGGCCCGGTGCACGTCAACGTGCCGCTGCGCGAGCCTTTTTATCCGAAGGTAGACGAGGAAGTGGGTTACGAGACGGCGGTCAAAATCATCCACGACGACCACTCGAACACCATTCTGCCCCCGGCCGAAATCCTGGACCTGCGCCGTCAGCTGCGCGAGGCCGGGCGGGTGCTCGTAGTAGCCGGCCAGCAGCCCGAAGACCCAACCCTCACGGCCGCGCTCTACGAGTTTGCCGAGGCCCGGCAGGTGACGGTGGTGGCCGATACCATTGCCAACCTGGGCGACGTGCCCGCCGTGCGGCACCACGACATTTTCCTGGCTGGCCTGCCGAAAGAACCGAAAGCCGACCTGCGGCCCGACCTGCTCATCACGTTCGGCCAGTCGCTGATTTCCAAGAGTCTCAAGCTGTTTTTGCGCGATGCCGCGCCCGCCCAGCACTGGCACTTGCAACCCGCCGGCGAGGTGGCCGATACCTTTCGGCGGCTCACGCGGGTCATCCGGGTGCAGCCGGCAGTATTTTTTCAGCAGCTTACGACTTTTGAGGCTAAAGATTACCACCGCACCGATGCATCGAACCCCATCGCGTTTCTCAGTCTGCGGGAGGCCCAGAAGGGTAGCGAGGGTTCGAATCCCTCCTCCTCTGCTACTAGTCCGGACCAGGGTTCGAATACCCCCTACTCCACTCCTGACCAGCCAAGCGGCAACTCGCAGCCAGCCGTAACGTGGAAGCAGGCCGACGCGGCGGCCCAGGTATTCCTCCGGCAGTTTTTTGCGGCCGAGGACCAGCCCTTCAATGAGTTTGGGGCCATGCGCCGGGTACTCCAGTTCCTGCCCGAGCACCCAGCCCTACACCTGGCCAACAGCATGGCCGTGCGCTACGCCAACATCCTGGGCCTGCCCGAGGGCCGCCAGATCGACGTGTTTGCCAACCGGGGCACCAGTGGCATCGACGGCTGCACCTCCACGGCTGTGGGCGCGGCGCTGGCCCGGCCCGAGCGCCCGATAGTATTGCTGACCGGCGACGTAGCGTTTTTCTACGACCGCAACGCCTTCTGGCACAACTACCCTACCCCCAACCTGCGGGTGGTACTCTTCAACAATCACGGCGGCGGCATTTTCCGGCTCATCGACGGACCGCGCCAGCAGCCGGAGCTCGACGAGTTTTTTGAAACCCGCCAAGCCCTCACGGCCGAAAACCTGTGCCGCGATTTTAGCCTGCGCTACCTGCCCGTTTCGTCGCCGGCCGAACTCGAAGCCGCGCTACCGGCTTTCTTTGCGGCCGAAAGCGGCGCGGCGGTGCTGGAAATCTTCACCGACTCCAAAACCAACGCGGCGTTTTTCGAAGAATACCGTACCGCCGTCAAACAAGCTTTTTCCTAATTCTGCTTCCGCGCCCGTCCGCGAACACTTCCGCGCCCTCCGCGGTAAAAATATTCACCGCGGAGGGCGCGGAAGAGTTCGCGGACGGGCGCGGAAGCTCATTACCTACCTGTATGTCAGAACCCATCGCGTGGAGCCCGATCAAGGAGTTCCAGGAAATTCTTTTCTCCCAGCACGGGGGCATTGCCAAAATCAGCATCAACCGGCCGCAGGTGCACAACGCCTTCACGCCGCTCACGGTGCAGGAAATGATTGAGGCCATGGACATTTGCCGCAATCGCACCGACATCGGCGTCATCATCCTCACCGGCGAGGGCGGCAAGGCCTTCTGCTCGGGCGGCGACCAGAGCGTGCGCGGCCACGGCGGCTACGTGGGCGAAGATACCGTGCCCCGCCTCAACGTGCTCGACCTGCAAAAGATGATTCGCAGCATCCCCAAGCCGGTGATTGCGATGGTGGCGGGCTGGGCCATCGGCGGCGGCCACGTGCTGCACGTAGTGTGCGACCTGACCATTGCGGCCGAAAACGCCCGCTTCGGCCAGACCGGCCCCAAAGTAGGCTCCTTCGACGGCGGCTTCGGCGCGAGCTACCTGGCCCGCATCGTAGGGCAGAAAAAGGCCCGCGAAATCTGGTATCTGTGCGACCAGTACGATGCGCAGGAAGCGCTCGACATGGGCCTGGTCAATAAGGTAGTACCACTCGATAAGCTGGAGGAGACCACCGTATCGTGGTGCCATAAAATCCTGCAAAAGAGCCCGCTGGCCCTCCGTATGCTCAAATCCAGCTTCAACGCGGAGCTTGATGGGCAGGCGGGCATTCAGGAGCTGGCCGGCAACGCCACGCTGCTGTACTACCTCTCCGAAGAGGCCAAGGAAGGCAAGAATGCCTTTTTGGAGAAGCGGCAGCCCGACTTTGATAAATTTCCTAAATTTCCGTAGCCGGGCCGTTGGCCTCGCCGCTGCACGCAAAAGCCCCGCCGGATGGCGGGGCTTTTTTGGTTTGGTAGAAGGGCGGAGAGTGGGTGGGAACAGGGAAATTAAAAGCTGAAGCCGAGGGCGTGGCAGCCCGCGCACCAGCTGAAGAAGAAGCGCAGCCGCTCGTGCTTACGCCACTTCTTCAGGGCTTTGGCGCGGGCTTTAAGCGCGGCTAATTTGGGGCAGGGTGAGGCGGCAGCGGTGAGCGCGGTAGCCGGTACCACTTCGGAGGCAACGGGCAGGAAGGTTGTCATGGCGAAAGAAATTGGTACGTCGCAAAGGTACATTCTTTTTCCAGAAAATCAAAAGTAAGTACTCACTCACTATGTAAAATAGTTTATTTACCGCTGGATTATGGGCAGTTCATACCCGCTATCCGTAAATAAGGGCAGTACTTTTGCCCTATGTCCTCCCCCAGCCTCCCAACCTCTTTGCTGCTCAACGGCCGTACGTTTACCTATGACTCCATTCAGCAAACGCCCAGCCCCCACGCGCAGCTCAACGGCTACGAGGCCAAGGTATTGGAGCTGCTACGCCAGTGGCTGACGGGTGCCCAGGAGTTTGGGCTGCGCACCTCGGGCAGCACCGGCCAGCCGCAGCTCATCGTGCTGAAGCGGCGGCAGTTGGCGGCCTCGGCAGCCCGCACCGGCGATTATTTCGACCTGGGACCGGGCGACCGGGCGCTGGTCTGCCTCAACTGTGAGTTTATCGGCGGCAAGATGATGCTGGTGCGCGGGCTGGAGCGGCACATGCACCTCACGGTGGTAGAGCCCCACGCCGACCCGTTTGACTTCGTACCGGCTGAGGCGGAGTTTGACTTCGCGGCCTTCGTGCCGTTGCAGCTGCGGGCCGTACTGGCCGCCGGGCGGGCCAGCCGGCTCAATCAGATGCGGGCCATCCTAGTGGGCGGCGCGGGCGTGGAGCCCAGCCTGCTGCAAGAAATTCAGAAGCTGAAAGTGCCCGTATACCTGACCTACGGCATGACCGAAACGGCCTCGCACATGGCCCTACGCCGCCTCAACGGCCCGCAGGCCAGCCCGCACTACCGCGTGCTGCCGGGCCTACACTTAGGCCAGGACGAGCGCGGCTGCCTCACGGTGCGCGGCGACGTGACCGACGACAAGCTCGTCGTCACCAACGACCGCATCACCCTTATCGACAAACACACCTTCGACTGGCTGGGCCGGGTCGATTTTGTTATCAATTCGGGTGGCGTAAAGGTGCAGGCCGAGAAGGTGGAGCAGGTACTCGACGTAGCCCTGGCCGAGTTGGGACAGTCGCGCCGGGCCTTCGTAGCGGGCCGCCCCGACGAGCGCCTGGGCCAGGCCGTAACTGCCTTCGTGGAAGGCGACGCCCTGCCCGCCGCCGCCGAAAAGCGCCTGCTGGCGTTGCTGGCCGAACGCCTGGGCCGCTACGAAGTACCCAAGGCCGTGGTATACGTGCCTGCCTTTAAGGCCACGGCCTCGGGCAAGCTCGACCGAGCAGCCACGCTACGGTGCGCCAATGCGCCGCGCCGCGAACGCTAATTTCTGTGAATGAATAAACTACGCAGTATCCTCACGCGCCAACGCGACCGCCAACGGCTCTTGGGTGGCGGCTTGCTGGCCCTCGGCTGCGCCCTGCCGGGCCGGGCGCTGGCCCAGCGGGCCGACTCTACTACCACCATTACCGTAGCCGACACGGCCGCGGCGCCGGTGGTAGCCACGAGCGCGGGGGCCGCGGGCGGGCTACCATCGTCGGAATTTGAGACGTATAACGTGAGCGGCCAAGGTATTCGCTACACGGCGGCGCTCACCGGCATTTACAGCACGGGCACCGTGGAGCGGGTGTATTTTACCACCAACCACACCGGCAACCTGGCGCTGGGCAAGCACTGGCTGCTGCCGGCGGCGCTCAACTTCAGCTACGGTCGGCAAGATGGGAACCTGCGCGAGCGCGAACTGTTGGGCCTGTTTACGCCCGCTTACAAGGTGGGTCGCCTCAAATACTACGCCCTGGGCGAGGCTGAGCAGAGCAACCTGCGGGCCATTGCCCGCCGCTTCGTGACGGGCGGCGGCGTAGGCTACCAAGTTTACCTCGACACGTTGCGCAACGAGGTATCGATCAGCCAGTTCTTTCTCTACGAATACACGCGCTACCTCGACGGCTTGCTGCGGCAGGTGCCGCGCAGCTCCACCCGCCTCAAGCTGCGCCTGAGCAAGGGGCCGGTAGTCTTCACGTCGCTGATATTTTACCAGCCCTCGCTGCAAAATTTTACGGGCGACTACCGCATTAACTCCACTAGCAACCTGAGCTTTACCGTGAGCCGGCACCTGGCCCTCACGGCGGCCTACACCTATTCACTGGAGAGCGTGGCGGTTGAAAACCGCCGGCCCGTCAATACCAACTTAACGGTGGGCTTTACTTACTCGACTGGCAAGTGACGGGGCTGTGGTAAAGCAGTTGTAATGGGTGGGGTACTGCACAGAATCGGTAGTTTTACTCCCCATAAAACCGGCGGCGCGTGCGGTTGTTAAGGCCGCGCGTACGCAGGTCCTTTTGCGAAAAAAGCGGCTCGCGGTTGCGCCGAATGCGCAGCAGCGGGGCGATGAGAATTTTGGCCCGCAGGTAAAAGATAGGGCCACTTATCTCACGGCGCACCACCGGATCGACGAACAGCGGCTGCCGCCAGCCCGCACCCGCACCCAGGCTAGCCCAGGAAAAGATCCGTAGCTGGGCCGCCATCGAGGGCTCAATCAGAGCGATAAAATCGCTGGGCGTGCGGGTGCGGGGGTTGTTGCGCGAAGTATCGGCCAGGTCGTATTCCACGCGCACCGAACCCATACCGCCTTGCAAATTCATCCCCAGTTCCCAGCGCGGGTTTTCAATGAGCACGTACTCGCCGTAGAGGGCAATGTTGTAGAACCGCAGGGTGGCGTCGGCCTCGTCGGCGGCGTTGTCGGGCGGCTCCAGGCGCGTGGGAATGCGGCTGCTGAGAAAGTAAAAGGCCGCGCCGGTGCGCACCCGGCCGCGCCATTCCAGGCCCAGCTTCAGGCCACTGATGGTGGAGAAGTGGTGATTGATAATAGAATAGCGCGAATCGACTTGCACCACGAGCCGACGGCGGGCAAACACCGGGGAAGTTCGGGTAGAATCGCGCGGGGTAGGCGGCGCCCCGGCGGCCGACGCCGGGCCAGCCAGCAACAGCCCGAGCAGCAGCCCACCCGGCCCGAATTGCCGGCACCAGCACCAAAGCACTTGAATAGTAGAGCGTAACAACTAGTAGTTTACCTTTACCGGAGCCAGTACGCAGGGCGCACCGGGGCCGTTACGGTAGTGAGTCAGGGGAACTTAACAGGCGAGGTTAGCTTAGGGTTTCAAAGCCGCTTCGAGCTCGTTGTCGATGGCCGGGCTGGTGGAGGGCCGGGACGGGTGGTTGGCCACGATGCGACCATCGCGCCCGATAATCCAGTAGCTGGGGATGGACTGCACGTTGAACGCCCTCGGGGCCGGGCCATCGAAGGCCCCACCGTCGTGCAGGTAAACGGCGTTGGGGCTGGCCACTACTTTGGTCGCCAAGTACTTCTGCCAGTCGGCCGCCTGCGCGTCAAGCGACACGTAGAGGAATACCACGTCGCGGCCCGCAAACTTGCGACGCAGTTCCTGGCTGGCGGGCATCTCGGCTAGGCAGGGGGCGCACCAGGTGGCCCAAAAATCGAGGTACACTACTTTGCCGCGCAAGTCACGCAACGAGACTTTTTTACCGCTGGCATCGAGCAAGGTAAAATCGGGGGCGGGCTGGCCGCTGGCCAGGGCCAGGTGGGCACGCACGGCCCGGCGCAGGTCGCGGGCAATGGCCGAGTCGCGGTTGTGGGCGGCAAAGTCGGGCAGCAGCGGGCGAATGTCGGCCCGCTCGCTTTCCACCTTACCCAGCAGGTACTGGCCCACGGCCACGTCGCGCACGCGGCCCGCGCCCAGCGCCTCCGTGGCCCGCTGGTAGAGCCGCCGGCCCGCCCCGGGGCCGGTGGGCAGGTTGCCGGCCTCGTCGTTGAGCTGGGTAAAGCCGTAGGTCATCAGCAAGCTCAGGAATGCGCTCTGCGTCAGCGACGAGTCGCGCTGGCTTAGTTGCAGCTCGCGCAAAAAATCGTAGTAGCCCACCGGCAGCGTGGCGTAGCCCTCACGCACGCGCTCGGCCGACTGTCGCACCGAGTAGCTGAGCAGGGAACTGGCCCATTCGGCCTCCAGGGCCTGGCGCTGCTGGCGCACGAAAGCAGCGGGCAGCGGCCGGGCCGCCGCAAAGGCCGTGAGCGCCGCCAGCCGGCGCTGGCGGTAGGTATCGGCGGCGCGGCGCAGCTCAGCGGCGCTGAGGCGACCGGCCTGAGCATCTGGCGTACGGCGGGCCTCGTCGTCCTGGCTGGCCAGCAGGGCACTCTGGATCAAGTAATTATTAGCGTTGGCCCCGCGCCCGGCGAAAGCCAGGGTTTGCTCCAGGCGGGCGGGGTCGAAGGTCAGGCGCAGGTCGTCGCCGGGCGAGAGGTAGAGCGTGGCGAAGCTGTTGTCGTAGCCCAGGCGCACTTCGGCGGGAGCGGCCAGCCGGGGCAGCGTCAGGCGAAAATCGCCGGCTGGGCTCAATTTGGCCTCCACCGTGCGAGTTAGGGTACCGCGCCAGTCGGGACCGTAGCTGAGGGTGATCACGCGGGCCGTGGGCCGGGCCACGTGGCCGCTCACGGTAGCCCCGCCCGCGGCCACCGGGGCCGGGGCGGCGTTGCGAAACGCCGGCGCTTTGAAGGGCGGCGGGGCGGGGCGCTGGGCCGGGGCGGCCAGCGGCAGCCCGCATAGCAGCCAGCCGGCCAGCCATTGCCAAACAGAGAAATGACGCCCCACGGGGCAGTGTACCAACGGAGCGACCATAGCGAAGCCAGTAACAGCACCAGCTATTCAAAGATAACCCCGCCCCTACCCGGTTGCGCAGACAGTAAGTTGGTGCATACTTGTACGGAGCGACTTAGCCAGCTAAACCGCTCCGTGCAAGCTTCTTTCTATTGGACCGACAACTCACTCCAGGCGGGCGGAGTCTGCTTGAGCAGGTGGCGCACGAAAAAATCGCGGCGCTTGTGCTCACCAAACTCCCCGCCGGTGGTGTGGCCCTGGTTGGGCAGCGTCACGAGCTCGAAGTCTTTATTGGCTTTGATGAGCGCGTCGGCGAGCTGGTAGGTGGAGGCGGGGTCCACGTTGTCGTCCATCTCGCCCACCATCAGCAAGAGATTGCCGCGCAGCTGGTTAGCATAGGTGACGTTGGCACAGGCGGCGTAGTGCGGGCCGATGGGATAGCCCATCCACTGCTCGTTCCACCACATTTTATCTACCCGGTTGTCGTGGCAGCCGCACGAGGCTACGGCCGCTTTATAAAACTCGGGGTGCAGCAGCACGGCTCCGGCCGCGCTCTGCCCGCCCGCCGAGGTGCCGTAGATACCCACCCGGCTCACGTCGAGCGCGGGGTCGTGGCGGGCGGCGGCTTCGAGCCACCTGATGCGGTCGGGGAAGCCGGCGTCTTTCAGGTCTTTCCAGCACACGTCGTGGAAAGCCTTGGAGCGGTTGGAGGTACCCATGCCATCGATCTGCACCACCACGAAGCCCAGCTCGGCCAGCTCGTGCATAGCCAGGTTATTGCTCATGAACGATTTGGGCACGAAGGAATCGTGCGGGCCGGCGTAAATGTTCTCAATCACCGGGTACCGGCGGGCGGGGTCGAAGTTGGTCGGCCGCACGATGATGCCCCAGATGTCGGTCTGGCCGTCGCGGCCCTTGGCGCTGAACACCTCGGGGGCTCGCCAGCCGGCTTGCTGCCAGGCCGTAACGTCGGCCCGCTCCAGGGTTTGCAGCACTGCGCCGGTGGCCGCGTCGCGCAGCACCGCCACGGGCGGCAGATCGACGCGCGAATACACATCGACGAAGCGGTGGTAGTCGGGCGAGAAGGTGGCGGCGTGGTTGGCATTTTCCGGCGTGAGGGTCGTGAGGTGCGAGCCGTCGAAATTCACGCGGTAATAGTGCAGCAGGTACGGGTCTTGCCCGGCGTCGCGCCCGCTAGCCGCGAACAAAATCGTGCGGGCGGCCTCGTCCACGTGCAGCACCTGGCGCACCACCCACGGGCCCTTGGTAATTTGATTTTTAACCTGGCCCGTGCGCCCGTCGTAGCGGTAGAGATGGTTCCAGCCGTCGCGCTCCGACAGCCAGATGATTTCCTTACCATCGGCCACGTCGTGGCGAAACAGCTTGCTGCTGTACGTAATAAAGGTGGGGCTGCGCTCCTCGATGAGTGGGCGCACGCGGCCGGTGGTGGCATCGGCTTCGAGCACGCGGTACACCTGGTGGCCGCGCTCGTTGTACTCGAAGGTAAAGGCGCGGCTATCCTGACGCCACACGGGCCGCGACAAGTTGAATTGCTGCGCGAATAAATTCGTTGCGAGCGGAATCTGCTTCTTTTCCGCCACGACAAACAGGCTGGGCTGCTGCTGGGGCAGCACGTCGCCGGGCTTGGGATAGGGCCGCGATTCGAGCTTGGGTTGCAGCTGATCGGGCGGCGACGAGCGCAGCAGGTACAGCGTGTGCGGCGTGTTGCGGCGGATGCGGATGCCCACCAGTTTCTTCGAATCGGGCGACCACTGCAAGTTATTGGTGTAGTAGTCGTTGGCGGCTCCGTCGAAGCTGAGCGGCGTTTCTTCCTTGCCCTTGGCGGGCCGCACGTACACGTTATAATTCTTGGTAAAGGCCACCCAGGCGCTGTCGGGCGAATACATCAGGCGGCCGCTTTCGTCCTGGTCGTCGCGCTGGTTCCAGTACCGGCTTTCGGCTTGCTTGCGTACCTGGCGCAGGGCGGTAGTGGTCGGCGCGTATTCCCACTCGGCCCCGTTGGCGGTGAACGTAAGCAGTAGACCCGCCGCCCCGGTATCGAATTTGAGATTACCCAGCGGCAGCTGGTACGCCGTGACGGGCTGCTGGAGCGCCGCGCTGAGCTTGGCGGCCAGCGGTGCGGGGTCGAAGGCCGGGCGCGGCGGCTGCGTACCATCGGCCTGCCAGAACTCTTGCCCCTTAGCAGTATAGATGGCGTAGTACGCCGCCTGGCCATCGGCCCGCCAGCTCACCTGGCTCGGAATATGGTAGGCCGTACGGTAGAGCTGCTTGTGCAGGGTAGCGCTGCGCTGGTAGTCGGCCAATTGCCCGCCCTGGCCGTGGCTGGGGATGGCGCGGCATACGGTCAAGACCAGAGCCGCGAGGCAGGCGGGGCGGGTTAGCGCGGGTAAGGGCATGGGGCAGAAAGCAGAAGTAGTTGAAGTAGCTGTTGGTGCTGGCAAGGGTGCCGCTCCCACTGGCAGCTGCCCGGGGAGGTTTCTCGACGCGGAGCAAAAAGACTTCTTGCCGCCCCGTGAAGCAAGGCTGTAGCGTCAAACTTACGGCACGTTTGTACGCATCGCCAACTACGTGCTACTCCCCGGCACAAAAGCGTGTTAGTCTTCTCATTATAGCAGTTGCTCAACATAGGACCCCAACTCTTAAGCGCTGCTTAGATAGGCATTACCAGCGGAAGCGCTCGCTAGCGTCTATCCAGGCCTGACTATTCCGCTCCCCGGTCTTCTCCGTTTGGGAAGCTATCGGGCTCAAGCAGCGCTTTGTTAGTCTGGCGGTTACCGCTACCATCTGCTTACCCCGCCCCGCCCAGGCGCGGTAGAAACTAAAGAAATCGGCCGTAAGTGCGGCGCTTACTACTCACTTCACCCCGGCGGCCGGTGGCTTGACCGGCGTCGGAAGGCGGTTCACCCCGAAAGCGCTGGCGAGCGGCGCGGCGGGCCGGTAGTTTTGACGCAATTCTTCTCTTCACCGCTCGCCCATGCTCACGCCCGACTTCCTGTTTTCGCTCGCCAACCCGTTGGCCTTGTTTGCCTGGGCTTTACTGGTGCTGGCCCCGCGCTGGCGGGTTACCCGCCGGCTGGTACTCAGCGGCGCGTGGTCGCTGGGGCTGGCGGTAGCCTACGCCACACTCATCGGGACGCACTACCTGGGGGCACACGGTAGCGAAGGCGGCTTCAATTCGCTAGCGCAGGTGGCGACGCTGTTCCGCGACCCCTGGGCGCTGCTGGCCGGCTGGATGCACTACCTGTGCTTCGACCTGTTTACGGGAGCCTGGGAGGCACGCGATGCCCAGCGGCGCGGCGTGCCGCACTGGGCACTGGTACCCGCGCTGCTGCTCACGTTCTTGCTCGGGCCGGTGGGCCTGCTGGTGTACTTCGGCGTGCGCCGGGCCTTTGGGCAACCGGTTACTCTTTCCGCTTAATCTTATGTCTTACTCTTTCTTCTCCCATGAAAACGCTCCTCCTTACCGACTCCGAACAGCTTCTTCCCGCCTCTTCCTCGGCCCCGCTGGCTGGCTCTGGCCAGTGGCCGGCGGCCGCGCTACGGGTACTTCACCGCGTCAACCCGACGCTGTCGTACGCCGGCTGGCTCCACGTAGCCCTGGCCGGCGTGGCCCTGGTGCTGCTGCCCCTCGACCACCGCCACGTAACCGGCCTGCCGGTGTGGATGAAGCCACTTAAGTTCTCCCTCTCCATCGTGGCCTATGCCTGGACGCTGGCCTGGCTGCTGGCCGACCTGCCGGCCGCGGCCCAGCGGGCCGTGCGCCAGCTCAGCTTCGGCGTGGCCCTGAGCATGGTGGTCGAGATAGCCGTGATTTTCATCCAGGCCGGGCGGGGCATTACCTCGCACTACAACGGTAGCAATGCCCTTAACGGCCTACTGTACGCCCTGATGGGTATTTTTATCTTAGTCAATACCGTTATGGCCAGTTGGGCTACGTACCTGGCCTGGCGGCACCGGCCGCACGGCCCGGCCGGCTACGTGTGGGGCCTGCGGCTGGGACTGCTGGTATTTCTGGTGGGCTCGGTGCTGGGCGGGCTTATGGTTCACGCCAACCAGCACACGGTGGGGGCGCCCGACGGCGGCCCCGGCCTACCCGGCCTGGGCTGGAGCACCGTGGCTGGCGACCTGCGCCTGGCCCACTTCCTGGGGATGCACGCCTTGCAGGCGCTACCGCTGCTGGGCTGGGTACTCAGTCGCCGGGTGCCGCGTCGGGCGGTGGCGCTCACGTGGTTGGGCACGGCCCTGTACGTGGCGGCCGTAGCGGGTCTGCTGGCGCAGGCGCTGGCCGGCCGGCCTTTCGTCTCTCAACAAGCAGTAGCGCGGACTTTGTAGTCCGTGGCACTACTCGCCACGCTTTAAGTACAGTATAAATCAACTCGCTATTACTCTCATGGCCACCCTGCACCACCTCAACATCGTGTTGCACGTCGCGTTTGGGGTGCTGGCCCTGGTGGTGGGGCTGGGAGCGCTTTTCACGACGCGGGCGCGGGCGGCGCACCGGCGCTTCGGGCGCTGGTTTTTGGGGCTGGCGACGGTGGTACTCATCACGGCCGTACTGGGGCTGGTGGTGTTTCGGTTCCGGCCGTTTCTGGCCGTCATTGTGCTGCTGAGCGTGTATCAGGCTTTTGCGGGCTACCGCACGCTGCGCATACGCACCACTGGCCTACGCTGGTACGACGGCCTGGCGGCAGCGCTGTTTCTGGCGGGCGGCCTGGTTTTTCTGGGTTGCCTGCCCCGCATCCGGCTGGTGTGGTCGCCGGTGGTGATGTACAGCACGCTCGGCGCGCTGCTCGCCATCACCGGCTACGACCTGAGCCGCCACGCCTGGCCGGGCCGGTGGCAGCGCAGCCAGGCGTGGCGCTACGAGCACATCTGGAAAATGCTCAGCACCTACTCCGCGCTGGCCTCGGCATTTTCGGGCACGGTGCTGGCAGCTTATCAGCCTTACAGCCAGTTTCTCCCGTCGATGCTGGGCACGGGGCTGGCCCTGACGTTCATGTGGCGCGTGCAGCGGGGGCCGCGCCGCCCCAGGCCGGCGGCGGTGCTAGCTTAGGCCCCGCCCAGCCCGAGTAATTTTTGCATGAACGACCGTCGCTTCCGGCTCATCGGCATTCCCGTCCTGAGCTTACTCATTACCGTGATTACGGCGCCGCTGCATGGCTTTCCGGCCCTGCCGCACTTTGCTGTCAGCCTGGGCGTCTCGCTGTATTTCACCGCAATTCTGTGGCTGGGCAACCGGGCGCTGTGGGCCTGGCTGCTGCGCCGGCTGCCGCACGTCGACCAAACGCCCCAGCGACTGGCGGCGCTGGTAGGCGCGGCGGTGGTATTTACGGCGGTGGCCACGCTGCTACTGCGCCTGCCACTGCGGTGGCTACTACCCGCCTATTTCAAGTTTGCGGGGCCGCAGGAAACCCTGGCTATCGGCTTCAACTTACTGCTCACGCTGGTCGTCAACACGCTCTACGAAAGCGTCTATTTTTTTCAGCAGTGGAAGCTCAACCTGCGCCGGGCCGACCAGCTCGCCCAGGCCCGCACCCAGGCCCAGCTCGACGCCCTGGCCCAGCAGCTCGATCCGCACTTTCTCTTCAACTCGCTCAATACCCTGGCGGCCCTCATCGACCCCGCCGACGAGCCCGCCCAGCGCTACGTAGAGGGCCTGGCCGACGTGTACCGCTACGTACTGCTGAGCCGCGAGCGCCCCACCGTGCCGCTGGCCGAAGAAATGACTTTCGTGCAAACCTACCTGGCGCTGCAAAAAGTCCGGTTTCGGGAGAATGTGCAGGTGAGCTACGAGGTGCCACCCGCTGCCCTGGCCCGGCGCGTGGCCCCGCTCAGCGTGCAGCTGCTGGTCGAAAATGCCCTCAAGCACAACGAGGCCAGCCAGGCCCGCCCGCTGCACCTGCGCCTGACCGCCGACGCCGACGGTACCATACTGCGCGTCGAAAACGCCTGGCAGCCGCGCGCTGCCGGCCTCGCGCCCGGCACCGGCACGGGCCTGGCCAACGTGCGCCAGCGCTACGCCCTGCTCGGGGCCAGCCAGCCGGTAGCGGTGGAACAGGCGGCCGGCATCTTTGCCGTGACCCTGCCGCTTTTACCCGCCTAGCCCGCCATGCCCCCGCTCCGCATCCTCATTCTGGAAGACGAATACCCCGCCGCCGAGCGCCTTCAGCGGCTGCTCACCCAGGCCGCGCCCGGGGCGCAGGTGCTGGCCGTGCTCGACACCGTGGCCGGGACGCTGGCCTGGCTGGCCACCCACCCCGCGCCCGACCTCATCCTGAGCGACATCCAGCTGGCCGACGGCCTCAGCCTCGACGTTTTTGCCCAAACGGTGGTGCGCAGCCCGGTCATCTTCACCACCGCCTACGACCAGTACGCGCTGCAAGCCTTCCGCACCACCAGCATCGACTACCTGCTCAAGCCCCTCAAGCTTCCTGAGCTACAAGCCGCTTTTGCGAAGCTGGCAGCAATGGGCTACGGCGCAAAAGCCCAGCCCAGCACCTCCCAAGACCCAACTCATAACTCTCAACTCATAACTCATAACTTCTCCCTTGAGCGCCTGCTCGACGC
>CAJYVK010000226.1 GCA_913778455.1 uncultured Hymenobacter sp.
GTTACAAAATCCAACGATGCGGGCGAGATGCTTCGGCAAGCTCAGCATGACGGTATTTTGTTGAGCCGCTCACCCAGTCTATTTATCCGCTAGCCCCTCTCCCGCCCTATGGATCCGCAAGCCCGCATCCAGGAGCTAACCCAGCGCCTGCACCACCTCAATACGCAGTACTACCAGCACGACATCTCCGAAGTGTCGGACCAGGAATTTGACGCCCTGCTGGCTGAGCTGGCTCAGCTCGAAAAAGACAATCCCGCGCTAGCCCTGCCCAACTCGCCCACCCAGCGCGTAGGTGGCACCATCACTAAGCAGTTTGAGACGGCCCGGCACCGCTACCCCATGCTGAGCCTGGGCAATACGTACTCGGAAGACGACCTGCGCGAGTTTGACGAGCGCGTGCAGCGCGGCCTCGAAGGCGCACCCTACTCGTACGTGTGCGAGCAGAAATTTGACGGCGTGGCCATGAGCCTGGCCTACGAAAACGGTGATTTGCACCAGGGCGTAACGCGCGGCGACGGCACCCGCGGCGACGTGGTAACGGCCAACATCCGCACCATCCGCACCCTGCCGCTGCACCTGCACGGTACTTTTCCGGCCGAAGTAGAAGTACGCGGCGAGGTCTTCATGTCCAACCAGGTGTTCGACGACCTCAATCAGGAGCGCGAACAAAACGGCGAGGCCCTGCTGGCCAACCCCCGCAACGCGGCCAGCGGCACGCTCAAGCTGCAAGACTCGGCCCAGGTAGCGGCGCGACGGCTGCGCTTCTACGCCTACTCGGTGCTTACGCCAGGCCGGCACTTTACCAGCCACAGCGAGAGCCTGGAAGCCGCCACCGCCTGGGGCCTGCCGGTATCGCCCACCTGGCAGCGCTGCGCCAACCTGGAAGAGGTCCTGGCCTACATCCACGAGTGGCAGCAAAAGCGCTTTACGCTGCCGGTGAACACCGATGGCATTGTCATCAAGGTCGATAACCTGCGCCAGCAGGACCAGCTGGGCCTCACGGCTAAAAGCCCGCGTTGGGCCATTGCCTACAAGTATCCCACGGCCGCGGCCCGCACGCGGCTCAACGAGATTATTTACAACGTGGGCCGCACCGGGGCCGTGACGCCCGTGGCCCTGCTCGACCCCGTGCCGCTGGCCGGCACTACCGTGAAGCGAGCCAGCGTGCATAATGCCAACCAGATAGCCTTACTCGACCTGCGCCTCGGCGACATGGTCTTCGTAGAAAAAGGCGGCGAGATTATTCCCAAAATCACCGGCGTAGACCTGGCCGCCCGGCCCGCCGAGGCGGTCCCCGTACGCTTTCCCACCGAATGCCCGGCCTGCGGCACGCCCCTGGTGCGGCCCGAGGGCGAGGCGCATTTTCGCTGCCCCAATGAGCGCGGCTGCCCGCCCCAGCTCAAGGCCCGGCTGGAGCACTACGTGAGCCGCAAGGCGCTGAACATCGACGGCTTGGGAGCCGAAACGGTGGGCCGGTTCTTCGACCTGGGCATGGTCAACACCCCGGCCGACATCTACGACCTACCCCAGCGCCGCGCCGAGCTGGTGGGCCTGGAGCGCCTGGGGGCCAAGTCGATTGACAACCTCATCGCGGGCATCGAAAAAAGCAAAACCGTGCCTTTCGAGCGGGTACTGTTTGGCTTGGGCATCCGCTACGTGGGCGAAACCGTGGCTCAGAAGCTGGCCCAGCACTACCGCACCATCGGGTCCATCATGGCCGCCTCGGCTCCCGAAATGGCGGAGGTACCCGAGGTCGGTGGCGTCATCGCCGACTCGGTGGCGCTGTGGAGCCAGCAGCCCGAAAGTCAGGCCCTGGTATCTCGCTTGGCCGCCGCTGGCGTGCAGCTGGAAGTAACGGGCGAGCCGCCCAAGGCCGTGAGCGACCGGCTGGCGGGCCTCACCTTCGTACTCTCGGGGGTGTTTGAGAATTATAGCCGCGAGCAGCTGCAAACGCTCATTCAGCAGCACGGCGGGAAAATTACGAGCTCTATCTCTAAGAAACTGAGCTACCTGGTGGCGGGTGACAATATGGGGCCAGCCAAGCTCGAAAAGGCGACTACGCTGAAGGTGCCGATTATTTCGGAGAGCGAGCTGCTGGCTTTACTTCCTACTGAGTAAGAGTTGTTCCGCGCAGGGTTGCGGGGTGTTAAAGCGCAGGGTTTCGCAGTGTTCCATTCATAAAAACACAACGAAACCCTGCGCTTTAACACCCCGCGACCCTGCGCGAAACAAACCTTACCGCGTAAAATCAGGCACTACTTCCACAAACATGGGCGAAGGCACGCTCATCGACTTCCCCGTAGGCGTGAGCTTACCCGTTTGCTTATCAATCGTGTAGGTAAATACGTCGTTCGACTTTTGATTGGCCACCAGCAGCACCCGGCCGCTGGGATCGAGGGCGAAGTTACGGGGCCAATTACCCTGGGTGCTCACATGCTGTACCAGCGAGAGGCGCCCATCGGCCGGCGCGATGCTGAACACGGCCAGGCTGTTATCACCCCGGTTGGAAGTGTAGACGAAGCGACCATCGGGGCTCACGTGCACGTCGGCACCCGCGTTGTTGCCGCTAAAGCCCGCGGGCAGCGTCGATTCGGTTTCAATTTCCTGGAAGGTACCGGCCTTGGCGTTGTAGGTCAGCGCCGTCAAGGTTGAGTTGAGCTCATTTTCGAGGTAGGCCCAGCGGCCGTTGGGGTGAAACGTGAGGTGGCGCGGCCCCGCCCCCGGCTTGGCGGTGAAGGCGGGCGTAGCTTGCGGCGTGAGCTTACCCGTAGCGGCATCAAGCTGATAGCCATACACCTTATCGGTCCCAAGGTCGGCCGAGAACACGTAGCGGTTGTCGGGCGCGGGCAGGAAGCTGTGGGCGTGCGGCGTATCCTGGTTTTGGTGCGGGCCGGTAGGCGGCTGGTGCTGATCGGTGGCGATAGGCGGGGCCAGCTGACCATCGGGCCGCACGGGCAACACGGCTACGTTGCCGCTGGAGTAGTTGGCCACTAAGGCATTTTTCCCCGTCCGGTCGAGGCTGATGTAGCAGGGCGAGGCCCCGGTCGAGGGCTGCTGGTCGAGCATGGTCAGCAGCGCGGTGCGTGGGTCGATGGCCAGCGCACTCACGCCCCCGCCCGGTGCCCCGAGGTAGGTCTGGGTTTCACTCACCGCGTAGAGGCGGCGGTGGGCAGCATCCATCGTGAGGTAGGTGGGATTGCCCCCCCCCTTCATAGCCCCCAGCGGCAGCAGCTCGCCGGTGGCCGGGCTGAGTCGGTAGAGGTAAATGGTATTTTCCTGGGGCGAGGAAACATTAGTCCCGATGTACACCAAATAATCGCGGGTGCTGGCTGTGGGCACCGAACGGGTGCAGCCAGCTAGTCCAGCCACGGCCAGGAAGGCCACCGGCAGGCACCGGCCGATAGCCGGGCGAAAAGAAACATCAAACATGCGCGAAAAAGAACAAAGCGAGGCGTAAAGATGCGACCGTCGCTTTGTTTATCGGCGATTTGAAAGCTGATGCAGTTCCTGCTGGCGCGGGGCCGCACCTCTTACCAGCAGGAGACACTATTTACTCACAGCGTCCGTCATGCTGAGCTTGCCGAAGCATCTCGCTCGC
>CAJYVK010000227.1 GCA_913778455.1 uncultured Hymenobacter sp.
CCCTGCTGGCCCGCCAGAGCCAGCAAGGCCCCGAGGCGCTGATCGGGAGTGAGCTCGACGCTGCCCTGGTCGATGCCCAGCTACCGCTGGGGCAGGACCTGATTGCCCAGGTGACGGCCCACCGCGCCACGCTGCCCGCGTAGTATTTAGTTGCCTGACCGCTGGTGATGCCCGGCACCACCGGCGTTCAGGCAAGTTAGACATTCAGTAGGAGCGGTTTACGTTAGTAGCCGCCGGTTGCGCTCGCCCTGACAGGCAGGCGCAACCGGCGGCTACTAACGTAAACCGCTTTTTTAGTAGGTAGCAGTACCCGCCGCGTGTGATGCGGGTGCCGCCCGGGCAATGCCGCTTCTTGGCGATTGCTAGGTGCAGCCGCGCCAGGGACGGCTCCGGCCTCCTATTTACTGAGGAGCGCGCCCAGCAAGCCCCAGGGGGCGGACCTCCGGCTAGCCGGACGGCGGGGAGCCCGGGCTTAGTTGCCCACCGGTAGCCAGCTTTCCAGTAGCGTATCTGCGTAAGGAGGCAGCGTAAACTGCTGGGTGCCAAGTAGCACCGGCCGGTCGCTGAAGCCCGAGAAATGGCCGAGTACGAATAGCCGCGTCCCCACCAGGTCAAACGCACACAGATCGGGGGTAGACGTATCTTGGTTTTGGCGTTGCGTCCAATCGAAGTGGGCAGTGGCCCCGGCATCCGTCAATTGCGCCACGAACAGTTTGCCCGCGAGGAGGAAGTTAGGGTTGGCGCTACCTACCACCAGGTCTCCCAGCGATAGCTGATCTCTATCAAAAGTACCGGCCACGTACACCTGCCGGCCCCGCACGGCCACGGCCTTCAGCCTGTTGACTGGGCTGTGGCCAGTACCGGGCAGGCGTAGCGCCCACCGCGGCGGGGCCGTGGGGCGGGTCAGCGGGAGCTTAGCCAGAAACATATCGCCCGACGCGGCGGGCGCGGTGGTTGGCGAGTGCGGCGCTTCGAAAGCCCGGTCCGCATCTTCGCGACCCAGCAGGTAGAGCACGGAATCAGCCACGGTAAAAGCCGTGGCGACCCCGGCCTCGGTGCGCGTCCAGTCCAGGTGCCAGGCCGCGCCCTGGTCACTAAATTGGGTGAGGTGCAGGCGGTGGTTTGCCCCGTGCGGTAAGGTGCCCAGCTGGCGGGTGGCCTTGGTTTCTATGTAGCTTGTTTGTTCCTGCCAAGTGTTAGTCGCCAGGTAGACCTTGCCGCCCTGCGCGACCAACCCCGCGAGATCGGAATAGTGGAGATCAGCGGGCCAGGTGTGCCGCCAGTTGATGGTCCCCGTAGAGGCGTGGACAGTCACCTTGGCCAGGAAGGAGGAATCGGGTGGTACCCTCTTACCCGTCTGGGTGCTGCGGCTATTGAGAGCGGTCTGACTGGTGCCGGCCAGGTAGAGCGAGGAGCCAGCGAGCGCCAGAAAGCGAACTTCCGTAGCAGCATTAGCAACACGCAGCTGCTGCGTCCAGCACACGGAGGCGCTGGTACCGTGGTCGAGCAGACGGGTAATGAACACACTGCGGGTGCCAGTGGTCTCCAGCGAGTGGCGAAGACCCTGGGAGCCGGCCACGTATAGGGTATCCCCTTGCACGGCCAGCCCGGTAACGTAGTCATCCTGGGAGTGCTGGATAGGTACCCACCAGGCCAGCTGGTGGGTAGCGGCGCTCCACTTCGCCACATAAGCGTCGCTGCCCGGGGGGAGGAGTGCCCGCTCGGGGTCACCGTCGCTTTTAGAGTAGCGCGGGCGATTTCCTACAAAATACACATCGCCGGTGGTCGTGGCGGTGGCGGCGGCCACGTTGTAGCCGGGCAGCGGTTCAATGCCTTCCCAGTCGGGAGCCTGCCGGCTTGCCGGCGTTTGCGCGTTGGCTAGCGCCCCGGCTAGCAGCAGCAACCATAGTAGGAGGTGTTTCATGGCTTGGGGAGAGTTCCTGACTAGCTAGCCGCTGAGGCTAGCCACTACCGTTGCGGACTAGATGCGCGAGCAGAAGAAAATCCATACGCCCGGGCTACGTAGCAGCGGGCTTCCGGCCAGTGACGGTAGGGAGTACTACTCAGACGGGCCAGCCAGAGGCCGGCGCCCAATCGGTACGGGGTACCGCCCCGCGCCAGCGACGCTAACGTGAGCAGTTTTTCAGCCGGCCTAGTAAGCTGGGGTAGCCGTTGGGTGTTGCTCGGCAAAGGCAACTGCCTCGGCAGCGGTAGCAAAGCGCCGCTGGACCAAGTTATCGTAGGTTGACACTACGAAGCAGCCATCATCGAAGTACAAGCAGGGCGAATCATCCTTAAACAAGGGATATAGATGCGTCGAGCCGGGCAGGCCCAACCCTATCCGCCCGAGGCTGGTGTAGGGCATGATGCGGCGCAACGTGCGGGACGCCTCGCAGCGGTTTAGCAGCGCGTGCATTTGGGCGGCGTACCTCCGCCCGGCTAGCTCGGCGCGAATAGCGGTCCATTCCTGGCGCTGCGTGGTTGGCATAAGTTGGATGCGGGTAGTTAGGCCGGGGCGGCGGTGCCCCGCTGTCTTTCTGCTAGCTGGCAAGGAGTCAGTGCGTTTGGGGTGAGTTGTGGCGCTCGTTGAAATGCCGCGCCGACCCTTACCGGGGGGCGGAGACTACTTTGTTCAGGGCTGCCCAGTGGGCAAACATACAGTAATAGGGGCAGCTCCGTACTCTATGGTAGTTTGCAGGTTGACTTGCATACCGGTTCGGCGCCCTAGCGTGGGCGCCGAACCGGTATGCAAGCCGCCCTGCAAACGGCCAGAAGCGGCGTACCGCCGGTAGTACGCAACCAACAGTTACCCTACCGTCTCGCCCCAGTGCCTCCGCCCTAGCGGTAATCTGCTAGCTGCGAAGCAACTTGCAGGATATTTGACCCTGCCTACCCGGTACGGACGAGCTCACTGGCTCGCCGCCGGGTTCTTCGCCTGCCCCATGCGGCTTACTACCTTTCTCCAAGACCTGCTGACTACCGGGGCCGTGACGCTGGCCGGGCAGTTGACCGAGTTCGAGACGGCCGATGCGCGGGCGGCCGAGGCGCTGCTGCACGCGTACTACCTGGAAGACCGCCTGGACCTGCCGCACGCGGCCCCCGCGTTTGAGGCGGCGGCCGCGCAGTGGGCCGCGCAGTTCCTGTACCGCACCATTCAGCTGGCGCTGGTGCGGGAGCTGGACGAGGCCGCCATCGCCCGGCAGTTGGCCGACTACGCCGGGGAGCCGACGCCCGCGGTCGTGTATTCCGTCGATTTGTCGTTCCGCTACCTGCCCGACCTACTGCGGCTGGCCAAGGGCCTGGCCCCGGGCGATGCGCTGGTGGCCCGCTTGCAGGCCACCGCCCAGCGCTGGCCGCTTTCCTTCGCGGGCGGCGAAGCGCCGGCCGCCGAGGCCGAAGCCGCGGTGCTGGCGCATCCGGCGCTGCGGCAAGCCTACCTCGACCGCCTCATCCGGGGGCAGCACCGCCGCCGGGCCGAGCAGCCCCACCTTCGGCCCCTGATTCAAACCGCGCTGGGTGCCCACGCGGCCACCCTCTGGCCCGATTTCGCGGCCTTTAACCCCCCTGCGTAATGGAAACCCCCTCGACCCCGGAATGGAAATTGGTTGACCAGCTCAACCGGGTGGCCCGCCACCTCAAAGCCACCTTCGTCGGCAAAGACGACATCATCGACCTGATGAGCATCTGCCTGGTCGGGCGCGAAAACCTGTTTTTGCTGGGGCCGCCCGGCACCGCCAAAAGCGCCCTGGTGCGGGCCCTGGCCCAGTGCGTGCAGGGTCGCACGTTCGAGTACCTGCTCACCCGCTTCACCGAGCCCAACGAGCTGTTTGGGCCGTTCGACATTCGCCAGCTGCGCGAGGGCAACCTCGTGACCAACACCGAGGGTATGCTGCCCGAGGCGCACCTCATCTTTCTGGATGAGCTGCTCAACGCCAACAGCGCCATTCTCAACAGCCTGCTGCTGGTGCTCAACGAGCGGGTGTTTCGGCGCGGGCGCGAAACCCGGCCCCTGCCCACGCTGCTTATTGTGGGGGCCAGCAACCACCTGCCCGAAGACGAGGCGCTGCAAGCCCTGTTCGACCGCTTCCTGGTGCGCGTGCACTGCGACTACGTGGCCCCCGACTCGCTGGCCGAGGTGCTGGCGGCGGGCTGGCAACTGGAGCGCCGGGCCGACGCAGCCGCGCCGACCATCGCGGCCGAAGACATTCTGCGCCTGCAAGCCGCCCTGCCGCTGGTTGACCTGACTGCCGTGCGCCCGGCCTACACCGACCTCGTGCGCAAGCTGCGCCTGGCCGGCGTGCCCGTGTCGGACCGCCGGGCCGTGAAGCTGCAACGCCTGCTGGCCGCCAGCGCCCTGCTGTGCCAGCGCACCACGGCTATTCCGTCGGACATGTGGGTGCTGCGCTACATCTGGGACACCGACGAGCAGCGCGAGGTGGTGGCCGGCATCGTTGATGCCGTGGTGCACGCCGATGCGCTGCCCGCCCAGCACCCCCGCGCCGCCGGGCACGATGCCCCCACGGCCGATGCCCTGCTGGGCGAAATCAGCACGCTGGCCGCGCAGTGGGAGCTGCCCGACACTTCGCCCGCCGACCGGACCACCATCAAGGACCAGCTACGCTACCTGCACGGCCGGACCCAGTGGCTCACCAACGAGGTGCAGCGCACCTACGTGCAGGAAGCCCTCGACGCCCTGTGGCAGAAAGCGTTGCAGGTATGATGACGGAGCGCGTACTCGTGCTGGCCGCCGCCGACCGCGAGCTCCTCGGCGGGGTGCGCGGCGTGCCCGGCCTGCAAGCGGCCGCCGCCGCCGACGCGCTGTGGCTGCGCGGCCTGCCGGCTACCGGCGAGCTGCCGCTGGCCGTGCGGGTCCTGCCCGCCGTGGCCGCTTACGCCCTGGATGCGCAGGGTCGGCTATTTCCGCCGGGCAGCCGCACACCCACGGCGCAGCTCCCGGTGCTGGCCTGGCAGGCCATGCAGGCATTCGTGCCGCTGGAATTGCCCACGGCGGCCCTCCCGGCCCAGGGTGCCCCGCGCTACCGGGTGCGGCTGGTACCCTCGGCGCGGGCCGAGGCCGGGGCGGCGCTGCTGACCACCCTCGCGGCCTGGCGGGCCTACGCCGAGGTGGCCCCCGAAATCCGGCTGACCGGCCTGCGCTTCGCCGTGGCGGCCGACCAGCGGGTGCTGCTGCTGGGCACCCCCCTGCCGCCCATCGCGGGCCAGGAGCACTGGGTGCAGCACGGCTTGCTGTTGCCGGCCGGCTGCGATTTTGAGGCTCCCTTGCTGGCCCCGCTGCTGGCGCGGCAGCTCAACCCCGCCAATGATGCCACGCTGCTCTTCGCGGCGGATGGCAGCTGGGAGCGGATTGCGAACGAAAGCCTAGTGCCCGTGACGCGCAGCGCGGTGCGGCTCACGGCGGAAGGGTTTGGCGATGAGTGAAGACCTGCACGCCGAGGCACTCGGCTATTTTCAAACCCCCGGCAACTATTTCTGGCGCTGGGCGGAAGAGCTGGGAGTACTAGAATGGCAGGACGGCACCACCATTGGCTACCGGGAGGAGTTGTGGAATATCCTCAAATGGTTGACCGATGGCGAAGCGGGTCTGCCGCCGCTGGGTTCGGTGCTGCTGCTACTGGCGGGTTGTAACGGGTGGGAGGATGCCAACGGAGAGATGCTGTGGCAGCAGTTCCGGCAATACGGCGAGTTTCTGGAGGCTAGTCTCCCCGTGACCAGGATCGAAGCCACCATCAAGTTGATGCAGCAGGTGGCTGCTTTGCCGCCAGCGCTTCGCACGGGCCTGCCCAAGCAGCACCTGTTCCGGGAAGTGTTTGGCGAACGTACTGCGCGCAGCATCGAGCCAGCGCGGGCCGCGGCCGTTATAGACGAGTGGACCAGCGGACGGCTTGATACTGCGCTACGAACGACCGGACCAGCCTCACACTGGAGTGACTTTACCAACGATCTGCGCCTGCTTGCGGATGCAAGCCGACGATTTGCAGAGTCCGGCAGCCTGGAGCTACTACTCCGCACCGGCCTCGACCAGCTGCCTGAGCCACCGCCGTTGCCCACGCCCCCCGCGCCGGAATCGGGGCCGCCGCCCCTCGACTTGTTCGACCAGCTAAGCCACGACCCGCGCACGGCCGGGCTGGCGCGGCTGGCGCAGCACCTGGCCGCCGCGCTGCGCATTCCCCCGCACACGCGGGGGGCCAGCGACCAGCCCCTGGGCGGCGTAGCGGACGTGACCAACCGGGGAAGCTTCGACCGGCTGCTGCTCAGCGAGCTGGCCCACGACGACTTCTCCCTGGTGGCGCGGCTGGTGAACAACGAAGCCCTGTACCTGCGCCGCGAGGAGCCGCCGCGGCAGGATGCCCGCCCGCGCTTCATCTTGCTTGATACCACCCTGCGCATGTGGGGGGTGCCCCGCGTGTTTGCGCTGGCCGCCGCGCTGGCCTGGGCCCGTAACGCCCGCCAGGCCCGCCCCCCGCTGGCGGTGGTGGCCGTGGCCCTGGGGGGCAAGGAGTTTGCCGCCCTCGACCTGGAGTCGTTCGAGGGCGTGGTGGCGGCGCTGGAGCTGCTCGACGCGGCCCCGCACGGCGGCGTGGCGTTGCAGGCCTTTGCGCGGCTGGCACCCCAGTCGGCGAACGCCGATACCCTGCTCATCACCGAGGCGCAGCTGCTGCACCAGCCCGAGTTTGCCGGGGCGCTGGCCCAGGCCCGCCCCGCCCTGCGCTTCCTGCTCACGGTAGACCGCAGCGGCGAGCTCCAGCTGTACGAGTACCAGCACGGCCACCGCGTGCCGCTCAGCGCGACCCGCTACGACCTGGACGAGCTGTTGTTCAAGGCCAGTGCGTCGCCCCCGCCGCCCCTGCCGCCGCTGTCCGTAAACGGCATCGACCTGCCGGCCTTTATGCAGCAAAAGCCGGCCCCGCTTTATTTTCCAACGCTGGGGATGAAGGTATTGGCCAGCAACACGCACTTTCCCGGTCGGCTAGGAGTGTTGGGTATCACGGATAAGCGGCGCGTACTGCACTGGGCCAACCCCCAGTACGGGGCGCGGGAAATCCTGCCGGTGATCGAAGAGGGGAGCTACGCCTTTGGCAACGAGGGGCGAACGTATTACGTGCTGGTTAGCAAGGAAAGGCATCTGATTTTCTACGCCCTGGCCGTCGATACCGGCGCGGTGACCCGCCTCGACTTATCGGCCGAGATTCCCGGTGGTACCGCGCCTGCCACGGTGGTGTATCACGCCGAGAAGTTTTACCTGGCGCTGCCGACCAGGACAAGTCTGCCCCTGCCGGGTGTTATCGTCTTCGATTGCAAGCGGCAGCGGCTAGTGACGCCGGGGGCCAGCCGCTGGCCGCTCGCCCCGATTGCCAACCTCAATCACCAGCACGCCAGGCAGTTCATCAACAACGGCTACAACGTGTTGCAGCGCGTAAACCGGCTTGGGTTGAACGACGCGGGCGAGCTGCTGATTGGTGGGCACGAGCTGCGGGTAGTGCTCGTCGGCGACCCGCTGACGCCCGAGCTGCACCTGGAAAGCAAGCGGCCGACGAGCCGCCCGCTGGCGCTGGCGCAGAGCAGTACCGAGACGTTTCCGCTCACGGCCAACGAGCGGCTGGAGTTTCGGCTGTTTCGCTGGGCCAACGGCAGCGAGGCCGTCCTGGACCCGCGCGGCCTGCTGCACCTGCGCAGCGCCGCGGCCAGCGTGCCCGAAATCACGCTGGTGCTCCTGCTCAACCGGCCCACGGCCGCCTGGGCCGCCGACGGCACCGTGAGCGGGGCCGCGTACTTTACCGGCCCCAACCCCAGCCGGCAGCTGCCCGTGCCGGATTTTTACCGGCAGTATATTCAACGCTTTATCGAGCACTTAGCCTGACCCATGCCCCTCACGCTACGCTATCAGCAATCGCCCCAGCGGCCGGCTTGCGCGGCCTTTCTGCGCGGCACCGAGGCGGCGGCCTGGCTGCGCGAAATCGGGCGCTGGAACCTGGCGGCCAGCCAGCTCCGCTGCTACCTGGTGCCCGAGTCCATCCGGTCGGTGCGGCCGGCGGGCCTGTTTGTGGTGGTGAAGGACGGCAGCCCGCTGCCCGCCGACCTGCTCGAACCCTACGGCGTGGTGGCCGAGCGCCTCTACGTGCCCGTGCAGGCGGCGCTCTGGCCCGCCACTACGCCCGCCGAGCTGGCGGGTGCCCTGCTCTGGCCCTGCCAGCTGCTGCACCCGGCCATCGGGCTCGTGGGGTTCGATACCGCCGATGAGCTTGACTTGCTGACCCTGCTCGACTACGCGCCGCCGCGCCCCACCGATTGGGGCCGCGCCCGGCCGGGCCCCGCCCCCAAGCCCCGCCTGGCGCGCGTGCGGGTGCAGGTGCCGACGGTGGCCGAGGTGGTGGAGTCGTTTCAGCAGGAGATTGGGACCGTGCCCCTCACCGAGCTGCCGGGGGCCGCCGAGGCGCACCCCAGCCTGCCGCAGCGGGCATTCGACTGGCTGCGGCGGGCGCTGCTGAGGGTCTCGCTGGCCCTGGTGCGCGGGCTACCCACGCCTTCGCTGGGCCCGGCGGGCCGGGCGGTGGGCCGCGCGGTGGGCGTGGTTTTGCTGGCACTGGTGGCCATTGTGCTGGTAGGGGGGCTGGTAAGCCAATTGGGGAGCGGCGCGGGTAGCGGCGCAATTGTGCCCCTGGTTTTTCTGCTGTTGCGCCTGCTGCAAGGCTTGGGGAGCGGCACGGGTGGCGGGGCGTCCCGGCCCGCGGCGTACCGGCCGGCGGCCCGGCGGCCGGGCGTATTGCAGCGCCTGGAAAGCTGGCTGGGCGGCCGCATCCACAACCTGGAGCAGAAGCGGCAGAACGAAATTGAGCGCCTGCTGCGGCTGTTTGACGAGAATACGGAGGAAGCGCTGAAGTACGCCATTCCGCTGGGTGGGCCCTACCTGAACCGCGGGACGGCCCCGCAGTCGGCCGGGCTGGGTCGCCGCGCCACCGACTTCAATCTCGGTGGCCTGGGTGGGGGAGGCCGGGCCGACGTCTGGGACGTGGGGGCCTACCAACACAACCTGCGCGTGCAGTACCACGCCGCCGCTACCCGCGAGATAGCAGCCGGCCGCTTTAAAAAAGCCGCCTACATCTACGCGCACCTGCTGGGCGACTACCAGGCGGCGGCCAACGCCCTGGAGCAGGGTGGGTTCTACCGCGAAGCTGCGGCGCTTTTCAAAGATCACCTCCGCAACCTGCCCGCCGCCGCCAAGTGCCTCGAGCACGGCGGCCTGCTGCTCGAAGCCGCCGAGCTCTACGCCGAGCTCAACGAGCACGAAAAGGCCGGCGACCTGTTCCAGCGTCTGGAGCAGCCCGAGCTGGCCGCCCGCCACTACGAGCGCGGTGTACAGGTCTTTCTCGACAATGACGACCGCCTCGCCGCCGCCCGCCTGCTCGCGGATAAACTGGCCGCGCCCGACCGCGCCCAGGCGGTGCTGCTGCAAGGCTGGGCCAGCTCGAAACAGCCCGAAGTGTGCCTCCGGCAGTATTTCGACCTCCTGGCTACCGACCCGGAGGCCGACCTGCGCCCGCACGTCCAGGACATCTACCGCCAGCACACGGCGGCCGAGCGGCGCGTGCCCCTGCTGCACGTGCTGAGCGCGGTCACCGAAAAGCACGCTACCCCGGAACTACGGGCCACCTCCCTCGAAATAGCCTACGAAGTGGTGAGCGCCGAAGCCGCCGCGGGCAACGCGGACCCGCTGGCCTTGCTGCGCAATTTCCTGCCCGCCGACCGGCTCATTGCCGCCGATTGCAGCCGCTACACCATCCGCCAGCCCCGCCCGGCGGCTAGCAGCAAGGCGCAGCCGGTAACGGCCGTGCAGCTCGATGCGACCATTACCTGGCAACGGGCGATAACGCACGGCCACCAGTGGGTAGCCCTGGGCACGCGCGATGGGCGGCTGCACCTGGCCCGGGGCAATTGGTACGGCAACGTCGAGTACTATTCCTGGCTGGCCGGGGCTTCGGGCGTCGAGGTAGCCTTGGTAGCGGACGAGCAGCACGGGAATCGCATTCTACTGCGGCCGTCAGACGCCCTGGCCCTGGAAACGAAGACCCTGCCCCGGAATAAGTACTTTCCCCAAAGCCTCTCGGTGGAGTGCCCCACCTGGCTGCCCGCCTGGCCGGCTCGCGTGACGGTGCTGCCCAATGGGGCTACGGCCGCCGTTGAGCACCGGGGCTCTTTCATTCACACGACGATGTATTCGGCCGAGGGCAAGGTCGATTCGTCATTCAGCTTGTCGCCCGACCACCTGGAACCGGACACAAACTGGGAGTATGCCTGGCCGGCCGATTTGCTTTACCGCGATGGGATGTACCACAGCTACTACGGTGACCAACTGATTAGTTGGTCGGAGAGCCGCCAGAGCAGCGGGCAGGAGACGACGCCGGGCTTGGCTTATGCAATCACTTACTCTGCCTATAGTACCGCGCTGCAAGCACTAGTAGCCACCGAGGGAGGGCTACTGCTTTGGCAACCCACTTTTGGCAACCTGACCCTTTTGCAGGTAGAGGCTCCTGAAGGGATGTATGCGGAACTAAAATTTGTCGGCCCGGAGCATGTGGTCACGGTGGTTAGCTCGGCTACGAGTGAGCAGACCCGGGCACAGTTGTACCACCTGCGGGACAAGGCGCTGCACCTGGTTCGCACTATCGAGGTCCAGCATAACATCGTAGCCATTCTACCGACTATCAACCGTCAGCAATTCGCTCTGCTGGAAGATACCGGGCGCGTGTCGCTGCATCTTATAGGGTAGGAGGGTGTGGGGGTAGGAGGGTGTGAGGGTAGGAGGGTAGGAGGGTGTGAGGGTAGGAGGGTAGGAGGGTGTGAGGGTAGGAGGGTAGGAGGGTGTGAGGGTAGGAG
>CAJYVK010000228.1 GCA_913778455.1 uncultured Hymenobacter sp.
AAATGGCTGATTATGCGTATCTTACTAGTATGGACCGCATCTATCACCTCCTCGCCGAACACTGGCACCTGAGCCAGGCGCAGTACTGGCACCTGCACCTGCTCAGCTCGGTACTTCTGGGCCCCTCGGTGGGCATTTTGCTCCTGATACTTTTCCGGCGCGTGCGCCGCAAAAACACCCTGCACCCGGCGTCCTAGCCGGGTTTTGAGCTGGCTTCAGCCGAACTGCTCCCACAGGGCCCGCAGGCTGAGCCCACCCATAATGAGCACTACTACCCAGCCGGATAGCAGCATCCAGCGGGGGTGCCGGTACGCACCCATGAGGCGCGGACTGGCGGCCGCTACCAGCACAATGGCCAGGGCAATGGGCAGAATCAGCCCATTGACCGCCCCGGCAAAAATCAGTAGCTGCGTGGGCTTGCCCACCAGCACGAAAATGGTGGTGGACAAGATGATGAACCCCGAGATGCAGGCTCGCTCGTAGCGCACCAGCGCGGGGTGGAAGGTCTTGAAAAACGAGACCGACGTGTAGGCCGCGCCTACCACCGACGAGATGGCCGCGCTCCACAGAATAACGCCGAACAACCGGAAGCCCACCTCGCCCGCCGCCGCCCGGAATACCCCCGCCGCCGGATTGTCGGTATCGAGCACCGCGCCGTGGCTGAGCACGCCCACGATGGCCAGGAATAGGATAAAGCGCATCAGGGTTGAGATCACGATGCCGCTCACGGCGCTGCGCGTCACGACTTCTTGGCTGTCCACTCCCTTTATCCCCGCGTCGAGCAGCCGGTGCGCCCCCGAAAACGTGATGTAGCCGCCCACCGTGCCGCCCACGATGGTAACAATGGCCGCCGAGCTTACCTTGACGGGCAGCACGGTGTGGTGCAAGGCTTGCAACAGCGGCGGATGGGCGCTGAAGGCAATGCCCAGCGTGAGCAAGATCTTGACGGTGCCCAGAATTTTGGTGAAGCCGTCGAGCATTTTGCCTACTTCCCGCACCCAGAACAGCAGCAGCGCCACCGCGCAGCTCACCACCGCCCCCTGCTCGAAGGAGAGGCCGGTGAGTACGTTCAGCCCCAGCCCGCAGCCCGCGATGTTGCCGATGTTAAAGGCAAAGCCGCCCAGAATGACCATGCCCGCCAGGGCGTAGCCCAGCCCGGGCAGCAGCCGGTTGGCCAAGTCCTGGGCACGCAGCTCGCTCACCGTGAGGATACGCCAGGTATTGAGCTGGGCCCCCACATCGAGCACCACCGACACGAGGATGACGAAGCCGAAGCTGGTGAGCAACTGCTGGGTGAAAACGGTCGTTTGGGTGAGAAAGCCGGGGCCGATAGACGAATTGGCCATCAAAAAGGCCGCGCCCAGGCTGGCCCCGCCCCAGGTGCGAAAGCGGGTTTTCATCGGTCGCTAGGGGCTGTGGTGGGCACTCCGACGCCACCGGCTTGCACTGTCACGCCAGCCTGAGCTAGCGCCGCACGCAGCTGGCGGGCAAACTCCAGGGCGTGAGCCCCGTCGCCGTGCAGGCACACTGTATCGGCCCGAATGGCTACCTCCGAGCCCTGCTGGGTGCGTACCCAGCCGCCCTGCACCATGCCCAGCACCTGGGCAATGGCCGCTTCGGAGCTGGTGATGAGCGCGTCGGGCTGGCGGCGCGGCGTGAGCGTGCCGTTGGCCTGGTAGGTACGGTCGGCAAATACCTCGTGAGCGGTACGCAGCCCGATTTTCTCGCCCGCCTTGGTCAGCTCCGAGCCGGCCAGGCCATAGAGCATCAGCTCGGGCTGCACCTTGTACACGGCTTCGGCGATGGCCTCGGCCAGCGCGGCGTTGGTGGCGGCCATGTTGTAGAGCGCCCCGTGGGGCTTGAGGTGGTGCAGCTGCCCCCCCTCGACGCGCACCACGGCGGCCAGCGCCCCGAGCTGGTACACCGTCATGTCGAAGGCTTCGTCGGGCGAGATGTCGAGGTTACGCCGCCCGAAACCGACCAAATCGGGCAGGCCGGGGTGCGCCCCGATGGCCACGCCTTGGGCCAGCGCACGGCGCACGGTCTGGCGCATCACGCCGGGGTCGCCGGCGTGGAAGCCGCAGGCCACGTTGGCCGAGGTAATCAGGGGCATGATTTCGGCATCCTGGCCCAGTGTCCAAGAGCCGAAGCTTTCGCCCATATCGCAGTTTAAATCAACGGTAGCAGCTAGCGTCATAGTCGCAATGATTTCAAGTGAACAGCCCGCGCTAAGGCACTCAGATGCTGCTCCTGCGCAAGATACAGCGCCTGGGCCTCGGCCAGCGTCGTGGGCTGAAACCGCAGCCGCGTACCCGGCAGCGCCTGGGCCAGTCGGCCCAGGTCGGCCGTGATGACCTGAGCCAGGCGCGGGTAGCCACCGGTGGTTTGGCAATCAGCCAGCAAGACGATGGGCTGCCCCCCGGCCGGCACCTGCACCGTGCCAAACGTGACGGCGCTCGACAGCAACTCGCCAGTGGCCAGGCGCTCCAACAGGGGGCCGCTGAGCCGGGCCCCCATGCGGTCGGCCGCCGTAGTTACGGTGAAGGGCTCGGCCCAGAAAGCCTCCTGGCTTGCGGGCGAAAACTGCTCGTATTCGGGGCCGGGCAGGGCGCGGACCGGCAGTGAGCTGTCGGTCCGCGCCAGCGGCTCTCGGGCAAGGTGCCAGCGAGCGGCAACCCAGCCAACTCCGGCGGGCTTCAGCAAGTCGAACAGCCGCCGGGCAGCGGCGGGCCATTCACCCACCGGTAGCTCGTCGCCGACCAGCAGCGCCCGGCCGGCCAGCCCACCCAGCGCGGCCCGCAGGTAGGTGGCCCGGCTGCCCAGCACCGACGGCACGGCCACGCCGCCCGCCACGGCCAGCCAGGCCCGGCCGCTGGCCGTGGGCTTGTCGAAAGCCAGCACGGTACCGGCCCGTACGGCCACCGGCCGGCCCAGCGGCACGGACTGGCCGCCGATGGTTGCGCCCAGGTCGGCACCGGTGAGGGCCAGCAGGGCATCGGCCGCCAGGCGCAGGCGGGGGCCGCGCAGGGTCATTTCGAGGCCGGCGGCGGTTTCGGGATTACCGACGAGTAAATTGGCGGTGCGCAGGGCCACCGGGTCGAGGGCACCGCTGACCACGAGGCCCGCCTGCTGGTAGCCGAAGCGGCCCAGGTCCTGCACCGTGGTGAGCAAGCCAGGCTTGAGAACGGTGAGGCTCATGCGTGCAGGCGCTCAAATTCAACTGCGGAGATGGGCACGAAGCGCAGCCGATCGCCGGCGTGCAACAGGCTGGGCGGGGTGCGGGCCGGGTCGAACAGCCGCCGGGGCGTGCGCCCGATGAGCTGCCAGCCGCCCGGCGTGGGCAGCGAGTAGATGCCCGTCTGCACGCCCGCGATGCCCACCGCACCAGCCGGCACCAGGGGCCGGGGCTGCGCCCGGCGCGGGGTGGCTAGCCGCGCATCGAGCCCGCCGAGGTAAGGAAAGCCGGGGGCGAAGCCGACCATGTACACCAGATAATCGGGGGCGGCGTGGCGGGCAATTACTTCTTCGGGGAAGAGCTGCGCGTGGTGGGCGACCAGTTCCAGGTCGGGGCCGTGGGCACCGCCGTAGCACACCGGTATTTCGACCAGCGGGCCGGGCGCGGCGACGGTGGCGGCGGCCTGGGCAGCCGGCAGCAAATTTTGCAAGGCGCTGACCATCTGCTCGTATGGCAACTTGCCTCGACCGTGACGCAATACCCAGGGGTCGTAGTAAACGGTAAGCGTAGCGAAGGCCGGCACTACCTCGCGCAGGCCGGGCGGCGGGTGCTGGGTCAGCAGCTGGCTGAATGCTTGAATGAGGCGGTGCGTGGCTGGGTCGATGGTTTGGCCAAATTCCAGCACCACGGCCGCGTCGCCGAGCGGGTAGAAATGCGGCGCGGGGCAGGAGGTAGTCATGGGGGTAGCCAGTTACTTTTGAAAAGTTTATCAGATCTCCTGTCATGCTGACGAAGGAAGCATCTTCTTCCAGCCGCTTGCGCCTGATTTGCTCACCGGAAGCTATTCCCCAGCCAGCGTACTGCTTGTAACACCAAGCTCTAGCCTGGTGATTTGTCCGGCGAGCGTGCCCTAACGCCTCACCAAGCTGGAGCTTGGTGTTACAAGCAGTACGCTAATCTAAGAGCTGCTGTAATGTATACAGCTGTCAAAACAGCTTCGGTGTATTGCACCCGCAAGAAAATGCTTCGCAAGCTCAGCATGACGGATGAATTTTACTATTTAGCCTCGTTTCTCGCTCACGCCTTCGCATGATTTCTACTTACTATAAATATGGGGCGCTCGGTGGCCTGTTGCTCGCCGCGGCCTGCCAGCGTGCCTCCTACCCCACTACCCAGGCTACCGCTACTGCTCCGACCACCCCCGTATCCGCCCCGGCCGTGGTGCCCGGCGTGAGCCGCGAGCTGGCCGAGTTTCGCAAGTCGCTTATCAGCCGGGTGGCCTACGACCTGCGCCTGACCGTGCCCGCCAGCAAAGCCGCCCCGGTGCAAGCCGAGGAAACGGTATCCTTCCGCCTGCGCGACAACCGCGCCCCGGTGCAGCTCGATTTCAAGGGCCAGGCCAGCCAGCTGCACGCGCTGGCTATCAATGGCCAGCCCGCTCCCATCGACTACCGCCAGGAACACCTCGTGCTACCGGCCGCCGCGCTGCGGGTGGGCGATAACGTGGTAAAAATCAGCCTAGATGCCGGCAACTTATCACTCAACCGCAATGCCGACTACCTCTACACCCTGCTCGTGCCCGACCGGGCGCGCACGGTGGTGCCGGTATTCGACCAACCGAATCTGAAGGCCACCTTCGCGCTGGCCCTCACGGTGCCGCCGGGCTGGAAAACCGTGGCCAACTCCCGCTGGGCGGGCACCGACAGCAGCAAAACCGCGCAGTTCGTTCCCTCCGACTCCATCAGCACGTACTTGTTTTCCTTCGCGGCGGGTAAGTTTCAGCGGGTGACGCGGCAGGTGAACGGCCGGGCCATGAATTTTCTGCACCGCGAAACGGACACGACCAAAATCCGGCTGAGCATGCCGGCTATTTTCCGGCTGCACGGCGAGGCGCTGAGCTTTCTGGAAAACTACACGGGCATTGCCTACCCGTTTCAGAAGTTCGATTTTACGGCCATTCCTGACTTCCAGTACGGAGGCATGGAGCACGTCGGCAACATTGACTACAAGGCCAGTACGCTGTTTCTGGACGAAGGCGCGACCAAGGACCAACTGCTGGCCCGCCAAAACCTCATCGGCCACGAAACGGCCCACATGTGGTTTGGCGACCTCGTCACCATGCAGTGGTTCAACGACGTGTGGATGAAGGAGGTATTCGCCAACTTCATGGCCGATAAGCTGAATCCCGAGGCGGCGGGCGGCTCGGCGCAGCTACTCAAGTTCGTAACCGATCACTACCCCGCCGCCTACGCCGTGGACCGCACCGCCGGGGCCAACCCCATTCGGCAGCCGCTGGAAAACTTGCAGGAGGCCGGCTCGCTCTACGGCAGCATCATCTACCACAAGGCCCCTATCATGATGCGGCAGTTGGAGCTGCTCATGGGCGAGCAGCCTTTTCAGGAGGGCGTGCGGGAATACTTGAAAAAGTACGCCCACGGCAACGCCACCTGGCCCGACCTCATCACCATTCTCGACGCCCACACGCCCGCCGACCTCGCCGCCTGGAACCAGGTGTGGGTGAATCAGCCCGGCCGGCCGGTATTCGACTATGAGCTCCAACCGGGCGCGAATCAGCTCGTTATCCGGCAGCGGGCCGAGGATGGCTCCGACCGCCTCTGGCCCCAGCAGTTTGAGGTACTGGCCGCGTACCCCAGCGGCCCCGTGCGGCTGGCCGTCAACCTGAGCCAGCGCGAAGTAGCCGTGCCGCTGCCCGCCGGCAAGGGCACTCCCAGCTACGTGCTGCTCAACTCGCAGGGCTTGGGCTACGGGGTGTTTCCGGTGCCGCAGGCGGCCGCCGACCACCTGGCCGACTTGGCCGACCCGGTGGCCCGCGCCAGCACCTACATCGCCCTCTACGAAAATATGCTGGCCGGCCGGGGGCTAGCCCCGCGCCCGCTGCTCGACCGCCTCGTAGCCCAGCTGGCCCACGAAACCAACGACCTCAACATCAAGCTCCTCACCGGTCAGGTAAGCGCCATCTACTGGCAATTTCTGCGGCCCGCCGAGCGCGTCGCCCTGGCGCCCGCACTGGAAAAAGCGCTCTGGCAAGCCCTGCTGGCCCAGCCCAAGCCCGGTGAGCAGAAGCTGTACTTCAAGGCTTACCAGAGCATTGCCCTCACGCCCGAGGCCCAGCAGCGCCTGTACCGCATCTGGCAAAGCCAGAAAGCGCCCGCGCAAGTGAAGCTGACCGAGGACGACTACACCGCGCTGGCCCTGGCGCTGGTCGTGCGCGACTACGCGGCCCCGCAACCCATTCTGTCCCAGCAGCTAGCTCGCATCACCAACCCCGACCGCCGCCAGCGGCTGCAATTTTTGATGCCCGCGCTCTCGCCCGACGTGGCCGTGCGTGACCAGTTCTTTGCTTCGCTCAAAGACGAGAAGAACCGCGAGAAGGAAGCCTGGGTGCAGAGCGCCCTGGGCTACCTGCACCACCCCCTGCGCCAGACCACCTCAGAAAAATACCTGCCCGCCAGCCTCGACCTGCTGGAAGAGATTCAGCAGACGGGCGACATCTTCTTTCCCGCCGGCTGGCTGCAAGCCACGCTGGGTGCCTACCAATCGGCCACGGCGGCCCGCACGGTGCGCGAGTTTTTGGCGGCGCACCCAACCTACAACCCGCAGCTGCGCAATAAGCTATTGCAGGCGGCCGACGACCTGTTTCGAGCCGAAAAGCTGACGCGATAAAAACTACCCGTCGTGCTGACGTAAGAAGTGGCTTATTTGGTGGCGCAAATTATTTTGACCCGACAAATTGCTTCCTTCGTCAGCATGACAACGGTTGCAGAAGGCCATCACAAAAAGCTACCGTCATGGTCTCACTGGCGCGAGTTTAGGCGCAGCCGTAACTCACGCTAGTGCAATTAGCATATCCCCTACACGCTCTATAAGTGCGAGACAAATCGATCAGCTGCCATGCTGATGCCAGCAGCAGCTTACCCGGCTCACGTCATCTCCTTAGCATAACCCATTTCTGCCAAAACGCCACTCACGACCACTCAACGGCCGATTATTGGGTAGCACGCCGAAAAGCCGCTGCCCCGGCGCGAACTTTGTTGCTTTCGTTGGTTTATAGCTACAATGTCTGATTACCACCAGTTCGAATACCCCAACGGCATCCGCCTGCTCCACAAGGAGGTGCCGCACACCAAAATCGCGCACTGCGGCTTTTTGCTCGACATCGGCTCGCGCGACGAGCAGGCGCACCAGCAGGGGCTGGCCCATTTCTGGGAGCACATGGCTTTCAAGGGGACGCGCAAGCGCAAGTCGTTTCACATTCTCAACCGCCTCGAAACCGTGGGCGGCGAGCTCAATGCTTACACGACCAAGGAAAAAATCTGCTTTTACGCCACGCTGCTCAGTACCCACTTCGAGCGGGCCTTTGAGCTGCTTACCGACCTCACCTTCAACTCGGTATTCCCTGAGCGCGAGGTTGAGAAAGAGCGCGGCGTAATCCTGGAAGAAATGAGCATGTACCAGGATGCGCCCGAGGATGCCATCGTCGATGAGTTCGACACCGTCATCTACGGCGAGCATCCGCTGGGCGTCAACATCCTGGGCACTCGCGAGAGCGTAAGCAGTTTCCAAACGGCCGACTTCCACGACTTCTACGACGAGAACGTGCGCACCGACCGGCTGATTTTCAGTTCGGTGAGTAACCTACCCTTCAAGGAAGTGAAGCGGCTGGCCGACCGCCTGCTGGCCCCCATTCCGGCCCGGCTGGGGCCCCGGGCGCGGTTGCCTTTCAGCGGCTACGTGCGCCGCGACCGCGTGGAGCAGCGGCCCATCACCCAGGCGCACTGCCTGGTGGGCGGCCCCGCCTACCCCATCACCGACGAGCGCCGGGTGCCGTTTTTTATGCTCAACAACATTCTGGGCGGGCCGGGTATGAACTCGCGCCTCAACCTGGCCGTGCGCGAGAAATACGGCCTGGTGTACACCATCGACAGCTCGTACTCGCCTTACACCGATACCGGCCTGTTCGGCATCTACTTCGGCACCGAGGCCAAGCAGCTCAACCGCACGCTGGGCCTAGTGCAGAAGGAACTGAAGCTACTGCGCGAGAAAGAACTGACCACCAGCCAGCTGCACGTGGCAAAGAATCAGCTCATGGGCCAGCTCGCCATGAGCGAGGAAAGCAATTCGGGCCTGATGCAATTACTCGGCAAGAGTACCCTCGACCTGGGCCGCGTCGAGCCGCTGAGCGAGATTTTTACCCGCATCGAAAACGTGACGGCCAGCCAGCTCCGCGAGCTGGCCAACGACGTGCTGGCCGAGACCAATCTGAGTATTTTGCAATACGTGCCGGAGAAGTAACGCCCTTACACCCCCATGACGTGCTCGCCCAGCCACCACGTACCTGCCGAGAAAGCGCTGGCGCTGCTGCAACAGGGCCAAACCCTGAGAGACTACTACGTCAGCGGCAAGCTAGAGCTAACGCCCGGCGAAACCTGGCCCCAGGAGGTGAAGCTTGAAAATTGCGTCATCGAAGATCTGATTTGCCTTTCCGTCAACTTCAGCCAAGCAGTTGAGCTGCGCAACTGCCGGTTTAATAACTGTCAATTCACGTTCAGCTATTTTCTGCGCGGATTACTTATTGACACCTGTTATTTCGAAAGCTATCTCGATTTTCAGGCCGGTGGACACAACCAAGCGGACGCGCTGATACGCATTACCAACAACCAGTTTTCCGCCTTCGTTAATTTTTTTGATTGCCAGTATGAAGGTGGTGTGGTCATTACGAACAATGAGTTTCTGAGTGGTACCAACCTGCTAGGCAAGCCCCACCATATTCCCGTCACCTTCTGCGTCGCACCACTGCTGGCTCGTAACACCGGCCTGCTTGACGTGAACGGCGAGGACTCATCGCCCCAACCCAATGGCTAAGTCACCCGCTACGTTTGGCCCCGTGCCGGGCATCGCGCCCGGCCACGAGTTTGCCAACCGCTTGGAGCTGTGGAGCGCCGGCGTGCACCGCCAAACCCAGGCCGGCATCAGCGCCCGCCAGGGCGAAGGAGCCGAAAGCATCGTGCTCTCGGGCGGCTACGAAGACGACGAGGACCTGGGCGCGGTTATTATTTACACCGGCCGGGGTGGGCGCAGCGCCGAAAGCCAGCAGCAGGTAGCCGACCAAACCCTGACTGGTGCCAACCGCGAGTTGGCCCGCAACGTGCTCACCGGCTTGCCCGTGCGCGTGACGCGTAAGGTGACCGAGGCCGGCCGCAGCTTCTACCGCTACGCTGGCCTCTACCGCATCGCCAGCTACTGGGCCGAACCGGGCCGCTCGGGCCACCGCGTGTGGCGCTTCCGCCTGGAAGAGTTGGCCGAGATCGAAGCGGCGTCGCCGGTACCTGCCCCCAGCCTCCCCACCGCCCAGGAGCCCGCGCCCTCCTACGGCCCGGCCCCGCGCCGGCTGGCGACTACGCTGCGCCTGGTGCGCGATACGGCCATTACGCGCCAGGTGAAGCTGCTGCACGACTACCACTGCCAGGCGTGCGGCGAGCGGCTGGCCAGCCCCGCCGGGCCGTACGCCGAGGCGGCGCACATTCGGCCGCTGGGGGCGCCGCACCACGGCCCCGACGTGCTGAGCAACGTGCTGTGCCTGTGTCCCAATCACCATGTGCTATTCGACCTCGGCAGCTTCGGTGTGGCCGACGATGGCGGGCTGCTGGGACTGGCTGGGCGGCTGCGGCAGCACCGCCAGCACGTAGTAGCACCGGAGTTTCTGGCTTATCACCGCGCCCATTTTTACGAGCCGCAGGCCAGCCTGCTTCCCTGAGTCCATGCCCCAGCCTGTTTTCGGCCACGTGGGTACGGCCCAGCCGGGCGACTTATTCGCCTCACGCCTCGACTTATCGCTGCGCGGGCAGCACCGCCCGCCCCGGGCGGGCGTGTGCGCCACCGTGGCGCACGGGGCCGAGAGCATCATCCTGGCCGACCAGTACGAGGACGACGAGATCCACGA
>CAJYVK010000229.1 GCA_913778455.1 uncultured Hymenobacter sp.
CAGCGGCTGGCCCTCCCCGTCCACGATTTCCATATCGATGCCGAAGATGGCGCGGCCATGCTTGATTTTGTAGAAGAACTGCGCCTCCTCGGGTAGGTCGAGCTGGCTGGCCTTGAGGGTACTCACGGTGCCCAGCGGCGAGGTTTCGCTCATGCCCCAGGCGTGGCGGATTTCCACGCCCAGTTCTTCGTCGAAGGCCCGCAGCAGGGCCGGCGGGCATGAGGCCCCGCCCACTATCATCTTGCGCAAGGTCGAGAAGTGGCGCCGGCCCTCGCGCATGAACGCAAGCAGCCCAAACCAGATGGTGGGCACCCCCGCCGAGAACGTCACCCGCTCACTTTCAAACAGCTCGTAGAGGCTGGCCGCGTCGAGGGCGGGGCCGGGCAGCACCAGCTTGCAGCCGTTGAGCGGGGCTACGTACGGAATACCCCAGGCATTGACGTGAAACATGGGCACTACGGGCAGCACCACGTCGCGGGCACCGCAGTTGAAACAGTCGGGCAGCGAAGCGGCGTAGCTGTGCAGCAGCGTGGAGCGGTGCGAGTAGAGCACGCCCTTGGGCTCGTCGGTGGTACCGGAGGTGTAGCAGAGCGAGGAGGCCGTGTTTTCGTCGAAGGTCGGCCACTCGAAAACAGCAGTTTCGGCGGCTAGTAGACTTTCGTAGCTAGCCAAGCCGGGCAGCTCGGAGCCAGCGGGCAGGTGCTCGTCGCCGGCCAGCAGCAGCCATTTTTCCACCGTGGGGCAGTGCGGGGCCAGCTTAGTGACGAGGGGCAAAAACGTGAGGTCGAAAAACAGCAGCCGATCCTGGGCGTGGTTGATGATGTACACCAGCTGCTCGAAAAACAGGCGCGGGTTGATGGTGTGGCACACCGCCCCGATGCCCGACACGCCGTAGTACAGCTCAAAGTGGCGGTGGGTATTCCAGGCTAGGGTACCTACCCGGTCGCCTTCCCGGATGCCGAGCTTTAGCAGGGCGTTGGCCAATTGCTTGGCGCGGGCGTGGGCGGCGGCGTAGGTGTAGCGGTGCAGGGGGCCGCCCTCGGGCAGACGCGACACGATCTCGGTATCGGCGTGCCACTTGGCGGCGTGTTCGAGCAGCCCCGCGATGCGCAGGGGCGCTTGCATCATGAGTCCGAACATAGTTGAGGCAGGGTGGGAAGTAAGAAGCCAGCCGGAAGATAGCAGCCAACTGGCTTCTGCTTACCAGCCCTCCCCTACCGCACCGCCTCAATCGCCACCTGCTGCACCTGCGTACGCACGTTGAGCTGCCCCAGCTTATTATTCCGCCGCGAAGGATTGAGCCGGTTAGTAAGCACCACTACTACCAGTTCCCGCGCCGGGTCCACCCAGAAATACGTTCCCGTAAAACCCGAATGCCCAAAGCTGCCAGCCGAGGCACCGGGCGCGGTGTTGCCCACCGCCGGGCTGGCCGGCCGGTCGAAGGCCAAGGCGCGGCGATTAGCCGTGCCGGGGAATTGCTGGCGCGTCCAATCAGCCAGAATATCCTTGCTGAATACCTGTTGCCCCCCGTAGCGCCCACCCCAGGCGTAGGTCTGGGCCAGCTGCGTCACGTCATTGGCCGAGCCAAACAAGCCGGCGTGGCCGGAGACGCCCCCCAGCAGGGCCGCGCCCTCGTCATCGACGTAGCCCCGCAGCAGCTCACGGCGAAACAGCGAATCGTATTCGGTGGGCGCAATGCGACTCTCCGCGTAGTGATGCAGCGGCTGAAAGCGCAGGCCCGAGCCCAGCGGCGCGTACACTTCCTTCTGCAAAAACTGCTCGAACGCCTGCCCCGTGCGGCGGCGCACCAGGTCGGGGTAGAGGTAAAACGACAGGTCGGAATACACGTAGCCGGGCTGGGGCGTGAGCGGCGCGGCGGCAATCTGCTGCTGGATGTAGGCGGGTAGATCCTTGCGGCCCCACAGCCCCCGCGCTACCGGCAGCGGGAATCCCGCCGACGAGTCGGGCCGGAACCAGCGCTTTTGCAGCTCGCCACTGGGCTTGGCCAGGGCTTTCCAGAAAGGAATCCAGGCCGGCAGGCCCGCTTGGTGCGCGAGCACGGCGCGCATGTTGAGGCTGGCCTTATCAGTCTTGCGTAGGAAAGGAAAGAACTGACCCAGCGTACTATCGGGGCTGAATTTACCCTGCTCTTGCAGCTTGAGTAGAGCGGGGGTAGCGGCCAGCACCTTGGTTAGCGAGGCGAGGTCGTACACGTCGGTGTTCTGCACGAGCCGGTCGGTCGGCGGGGCGACTGGCGCAGGTACCCCGGGCTGGCTGGCCGCGGCTGGCTCGCTACCTGGCTCACTCCTAAAATTCCCCGTTGCCGAGGCTAACCCAGCGGTCGGCGCGGTAGTTGTTGGCAGTGGCGCTTCACCAATAGCGGCGAGGTGGCCGTAGCTTTTGCGCAGCACCACTATCCCGCGCCGGGCAATGACCACCTGTCCGCCGGGCGTGGCCCCTGCCGCCAGCGCCTGGGCCATGATGCTATCGACCCGCGCCTCCAGCCGGGGGCTCATGCCAGCGTCTTCCGGGTGGCCGTAGGCCAGGCGTAGCCCGGGCTTGGTGCTGAGGCCGAAGCCAGCGGGCAGACTGTTAGTTACTGACACGGGCAATTTACCCCGCGCCCCGATGCCGCCGAAGATGAGCTGGGCGGCCAGCGCCTGGGCATCGGGGCTTTCCTGGTAAGCCAGCACCACGGCGCTGGCCCGGTCGAAGTCGCGCACCCGGGCCGCCGCGTAGGCCGAGCCGAAGATGCTGAGCACCACCCGCTGACCGGGCTTGGTGAGCTCGCGCAACAATAAGTTGGCCTCGGGCGCGATGCCGAAGTTGGTGGCGGGCAGCCGGCCCAGGCTCTGCAAGGCCACCAGCACCACGTCGTAGCTGAAGAGCTTGGCCCGAATGTCCATTAGCTCATCCATCGTGGGGGCGGCGGGCAGGTGGAAGTGGGCGAGCGGCGCGTAGCTGGCCACGGCCTTCTGAAAATCGGTGGTATCGGCGGGGCTGCCGCCGAGCACGAGCGTGGCCATGCGCAGGGTATCGAGCCGCTGCAAGGGCAGGAAGTTGCCTTGGTTGCGCAACAGCGTAATGCTGTGTTCGGCCAGCCGATGGGCGAGGTAGCGGGCGTGGGGCGGGTTGAGGTCGGCAAAGAGGCTCTGCTCGCTCACCGGGCGCAGCTTACGCAGGCCAGCCCACTGCTTGAGGGCCAGCACGCGGCGGCAGCTTTCGTCGATGCGGGCCTGCGAGATGCGGCCGCTGTCTACGGCCGCCAGCACGGTGGAGAGGGCCAGCGGCACGTTTTTGCTGAATTCCAGCACGTCGTTGCCCGCCAGCAGCGCCCGCACCTCGGCCTCGCCGGTCGGCGTTTTCTTGATCACGCCCTGCATGTTCATGGCATCGGTAAATACCACTCCTTTGAATCCTAATTGCTGGCGCAGCACGCCGGTTACGATGGGCTTGGATAAGGTACTGGGGGCGCCGGTTGTGTCAAGGGCGGGCACGTTGAGGTGGGCCACCATCATGCCGCCAATCCCGTTGGCAATCATATTCCGAAAGGGCGGCAGCTCCAGCGTATCGAGGCGGCGACGGTCTACGCGCACCACGGGCAGCGCCAGGTGCGAGTCGGCATCCACGTCGCCGTGGCCGGGGAAGTGCTTAGCCACGGCCAGCACGCCCGCATCCTGCATCCCGCGCATGTACTGCCGGCTGAGGCGGGCCACGGCATTCGGGTTTTCGCCCCAGGCGCGAAAGCCAATAACGGGGTTGGCCGGGTTGTTATTGACATCGACCACGGGCGCGAAGTTGACTTGCATGCCCAGCCGCTGAAACTGCCGCGCCACCTCACGGCCCATGTCGTAGATGAGAGCCGAATCAGCGGCGGGCACCGCACCCAGGCTCATCTGGTACGGGAAGCGCAGCACGCTGTCGAGGCGCATCCCCGCTCCCCACTCGCCATCCATCGCCACGAGCAGCGGCACCCGGCTCTGGGCCTGGAAGCGGTTGAGCAGCCGCGCCTGCCGCACTGGCCCGCCCTGGAAGAATATTAGCCCACCAATGCCGTAGTCGCGAATGAGCGTTGAGATAGAATCTTGATAAATAGCCGGCTTATTAGAATACGCTGCCACCATAAATAGCTGCGCTACCCGCTGCCGGGGCGTGAGCGTGCGCATGAGGCTATCGACCCAGGGCGAGTGCAAATAGCGCAGGAAAGCCGGCGGCTGGCCGGAGACCGTTTTCTTCTTAACCGACGCTACCGCCTTTTTAGGGGCGGGGCGGGCGGCGGGGCGGCGCTGCGCCGGGGCCAGCAGCGGCAAGGCCAGCCAGAGCAGCAGGAGGAGGTATTTTTTAGCAGCCAAGCGACTAAGTAGCAAATGGGAAAGCTGCAAAAGTCGGTAAGATTTCGCAAGTGCGCTTACCCCAAAGAAGACAACAGCCCCGAGCGTAGACGTGCCAGCATGAGCCCCCCGCTACTGCCTGCCCCAAGCCACTTCAGTAAGCCCGCTCACCACACCCAACATCCACCAAAAAAAAACGGCCCATCGCCAAAAAGCGACAGGCCGTAATCTCATCCTCCGAATAGTCAGCCCGCCGCCGCAGGCTGGCGGGCGTATCCCCGAAATCCGTTTAATCCGTTAAATCTGCGGTCTATTTGAGCGTAAAAGTCGCCTTGCCCATCAACGCCCCGCTCTCGTAAAGCTCCACCGTGTGCTGACCAATTTTGTAATCACCACCCTTTGCGTACACAAAATTGAGCCCCTGCTTGGTGTTGTCGAATACCACGTCCTGCTTCATGGTGTAAAACGCCTCCTGGCCATCCACGGTAAACGTGCCGCCGCCGGTGCTCAGGTTGTAGAGCGCCGCGCCATCGGGCTCCAGAATGCGCAGGTAGATGGTTTTGGTATCTTTTGGCGACACGTCGTTGCGAGCCAGGTTGAAGCTCACCTTCACGCGGTCCACGCGCTTGGCCTTGAATTCTTCCTTATCGTCTTCCAGCTCCTTATCCTTCTTATTGAGCACCGTCACGTGGATGTTGTCGGCTTGCAGGCGTGACGCCAGGCTTACTTTCTCGCTCAGGTCGCGGTTGGTTTTGGCGATGGTGCTGATGGTATCGGTCAGCTTGTTTTGCTTTTCCTTGAGGGTCGTCGTTTCGGTGTAGAGCGTCTCGTTCGACTTCCGCAGGTCAGAAATCTGGTCGTCTTTCTTACGCAGCTGGCTTTCCAGGTTGAGGGCCCGCTGCTTGAAGCGCTGCTGCTCGGCCAGCGAGAAGGAGCCGGCCTTGAAGGAGCGTAGCTTCAGCAGGTCGGCGTTGATGCCGGCGATGCGGGCTTCGAGCGAGTCGTTGCTGAGTCCCAGCTTTTGCAGGTCCTGGCTTTGGCGCTCATAGCTGGCTTTCAGGTCCTCGTATTCTTTTATCTGCTCTTGCAGCTTGGTATCCTTGGCCTGCACCTGGGTAGTGAGCTGCTCGTTTTCAGTTTTCTTCTGCGAGTTCAGGTAAAACAGCACCCCGTTGATACCTAGCAGCACGAGGACGAGCGCCACCCAGAGCAGGACGCGGCTATTGTTCTGACGGGGTTCGGGGTAGTCCTGTTGAGGCTCCATGAAAAAGGGCTGGGGAAAAGAAGTGGCAGAAAAAAGGTAGGCAACCAGGGCCGGCCGGGCCGTTACCTACCTTTGTGGCGGGTAAAAATAGGAGAAATTTCCAGTCGGCTCCGGCCTGCGTTATACTTGGCTCTCATGCAAACGGTTTCCGAGGACTTCGACGCCACCTACTGGCGGACGCGCTACGCCACCCCCGGCCGCACCGGCTGGGATGCCGGCCGGGTCACGCCCCCGCTCCGCGCTTATTTCGACCAACTACTTGTGGCCCAGCAGCCGCGCATCCTCATCCCGGGCGCGGGCCGCGCCCACGAAGCCGAGTACCTGCACCGGCTGGGATTTCGCCACGTGGTGGTGGCCGACCTAGCTCCCGAGCCGCTGGCCGAGCTAGCCAACCGCGTGCCCGATTTTCCAAAAGAAAATCTGTGGCTGGCCGATTTCTTCGCCCTCGACCCGGCCGCGGAAACGTTTGACCTGCTTATCGAGCAAACGTTTTTCTGCGCCATCTCCCCCACCCTGCGGCCGGCTTACGCCCGGCAGTGCGCCGCGCTGCTACGGCCCGGCGGCAAGCTGGTGGGGCTGCTCTTCGATACGGATTTTCCCAATGCCAGCGAGCCACCGTTCGGCGGCAGCCGCGCCGAATACGCCGCGTACTTTCAACCTTATTTCAACTTTATTCACTTCGAAACGGCGCACAACTCGCTACCAGCCCGCGCCGGCCGCGAGCTATTCATCTGCCTACAGCGGTGAGATGGTGAAATGGTGAGTGGCGAAATCGTGGGTAGCGAGATGGTGAGAAGTTGAATTCACCACTCACCGTCTCACTGTTTCACTACTCACCAGTTCACCACTCACCATTTCACTATTTCACTAGTTCACCGCATATGCTTTCCTCCCTCGCCCAAGCGCTCCCTCATTTTCGGAATACTAATTCTGGTCAGTTTTTTCTCATGGCTGGCCCCTGCGTCATTGAAGGCGAGGACATGGCGTTACGCATCGCCGAGCGCATCAAGCATATTACCGATAAGCTCCAGATTCCCTACATCTTCAAGGGCTCTTACCGCAAAGCCAACCGCTCGCGGCTTGATTCCTTCACGGGCATCGGCGACGAAACGGCGCTGCGCATCCTGCAAAAAGTAGGGCGCGAAATCGGCGTACCCACCGTGACCGACATTCACGAATCGGACGAAGCGGCCCTGGCAGCCGAATACGTAGACGTGCTGCAAATCCCCGCCTTCCTCTGCCGGCAAACCGAACTACTGGTAGCCGCCGCTAAGACCGGCAAGGTGGTCAATATCAAGAAAGGCCAATTCCTGAACGGCGAGGCCATGCGCTGGGCAATGGATAAGGTACAAGGGGCCGGCAACCCGCACGTCATCCTTACCGACCGGGGCAACTCCTTTGGTTACAGCGACTTGGTGGTAGACTTCCGCAACCTACCCACCATGCGCAGCTTCGGCGTGCCCGTGGTGATGGACGTGACCCATTCCTTGCAGCAGCCCAACCAGGCCAGCGGCGTCACGGGGGGCCAGCCCGCCCTTATCGAAACCATCGCCAAGGCCGCCATCGCCGTGGGGGCCGACGGCCTCTTCATCGAAACGCACCCCACGCCCGCCACCGCCCTCTCCGACGGGGCCAACATGCTGCCCCTCGACCAGCTCGAAGGCTTGTTGCAGCGCCTCACCCGCGTGCGCGAGGCCATCCGCCCCAGCGGCGACATCGATCCGCAGGGCCTCCGGGCCTAACTGCGGATAATTTCAGCGTCACCTTAAACGAAAACAGTAGCGCAAGCTCTTGTTTGTGCTACTGTTTTCATTTAAGGTAAAAAGCCGCTATTTCAATTTTTCTTTTAGAAAATCGAAGAGTTGGTCAAACCGTTGGTCCACTTGACCGAAGCGTTGGTCTATCTGCTGGAATTGTCCGTTCATCTCCTGACGCAGGTCGACTTGACCTTGCTCCAGCTTGGCTTGACCTTGCTCCAGCTTGGCTTGGCCTTGTTCCAGTAGCCCAGTCTTCTCAAGTAGGAATATAATATTGTCGCTCTGCGCGTTGATAGAAGTTGTGACGGTGAGCGTAAGCTGACGCACTTGTGCCGACACCCGCTCTACTTTGGCCGCAGTCTCGTCTAGGCGGGCCAGCATTTCGCTGATGATAGGTTCTAATTGGTCGAGGCGCTGGTCGGCAGTAGGCATATAGAAGAAAGCGGGATTCTAAAACAAAGTTACAACCAGCTGGTAACAAGCTCAATACCGCAGCCAAAAATCTTCGCGGCGCTGCTTCTTACGGAAAAATACGAGGCCAACGTAAAATAAATCAATGGTGACCGTCACCGACGGATGGGCTTTGATGGCTGCCCAGGCCCGCTCCATCTCGGCCGACCAGTGAATATCATCGACTACGAATACGCTGTCTTCGTGCGCCCGGCTGAGACACTGCTCAAAATAGCGGAGCGTGGGCTCGTAGCGGTGGTTACCGTCGAAAAAAACAAAGTCGAGCGGCTGGGCTAGGTTAGCCAGCGTAGCGGGGAGCGTAGCGTCCAGGTTGCCTTCGATGAGGCGCACATTTCGGATGTTTAGCTGCGTGAAGGTGTGGCGAGCTACGGCGGCGGTAGTGGGGCAGCCTTCGAACGTGATGACCTGCTTACGCGAGTCGGCCAGGGCGAGGTAGGCAGTGGTAAGACCCAGCGAGGTGCCCAGCTCCAGGATGGTAGCGGGCCGGAAATGGTTGACCAGCCGAAATAGCAACTGCGCCAGGCGCGGCGACTTTGCGGCGTGGCGGGCAATGTCGCGCACTGCTCGCCGGCGGCCACCCGCGCCAGCCACCTGCGAGCCCGCGCCAAAATCCGTCACCTCCAGCACTTGCTGGCTGGACAAAAGCTCCTGCCGCCGCTTTTCTACCTTGGCATACGCCGCGTACTGGCCGGTATGGCGGATAACGGTAGTGTAGAGGCCGAAAACAAACGGCGAATGCAGGCCGTGGGAATTACCCGAGCGCAGCAGCCAATAGCGGAGGAAGGCGAAAACTTGATGCAAGTGGTAGCAGGTAGCGTGAAGCAGTTAGCTACCTACCTCTCGCCAGCCAGCTCCGCAGCTAACCGCTAGTAGCCAGCAGCTAACAGCCAAGAAAAATCAATTCATCCGGAATGGCACCATCAGGGTAAACTCCGGGATATTCACCTCGAAGTGCTCCCCGGTGGCCACGCGCTCCATCAGGTAGGTGCCGCGCATTTTGCCCATACCCGATTTCAGATTGCAGCCGCTCACGTACTGATGCGCTTCACCGGGCTCCAGCACGGGGGTGCGCCCCACTACGCCCTCGCCCTCTACTTCGCGTGGGCTCAGGCCCACGTCGGAGATGTACCAGTGGCGACGCAAAAGCTTCACCGTGAATTCGCTGTCGTTGCGAATGTCAATGCGATAGGCGAATACGTAATGCTCCTGGGCGGGGCTGGAGTAGTCGGGCAGATAATTGGTCGTAACCGTAACGGTTACGCCCTGCGTAGTGGTAGTAGGCATGGCGGCGGCCGGCAAAATTACGCTGCCGGGATAACAGTAGCCCCGGACGCTTGTTTTTTGTGGCCTAACGCCAGGCCGGACCGTTTAGTTTTGGCTCGTTTTTTTGCTTACCCCTCCCCACTCATGGTTAAAATTGCCGAAAGCTGGCGGCCCGTACTCGCCGCCGAATTTGAGAAGCCTTATTTTCAAAAGCTCACGGCCTGGGTACGAGGCGAATACGCCACAACTACCGTTTATCCGCTGGGCTCACAGATTTTCCACGCTTTCGACGCCTGCCCGTTCGACGAGGTGAAAGTCGTCATCCTGGGCCAGGACCCCTACCACGGCAAGGGCCAGGCGCACGGCCTAGCCTTCTCAGTGAATGAGGGCGTGCGCACGCCGCCGTCGCTGCACAATATTTTCAAGGAGTTACAAGACGATATCCCTGGTACGCCGGCCCCGGCCAATGGCAACCTCGACCGCTGGGCCAGCCAGGGCGTGCTGCTCCTCAACGCCACGCTCACCGTGCGAGCAGCCACCCCCGGCTCGCACCAGCGCAAAGGCTGGGAGGAGTTTACCGACGAGGTTATCCGCCAGGTATCAGCCGGCCGGCCGCACGTGGTATTCATCTTGTGGGGAGCCTACGCGCAGAAAAAGGAAGTCCTGATTGATGCCAGCAAGCACTTGATTTTAAAGGCCGCCCACCCCTCGCCCTACTCGGCCGACCGGGGCTTCTTCGGCTCCAAGCCCTTCAGCCAAACCAATGCCTGGCTCGAGCAGCACGGCGAAAAGCCGATAGTGTGGTAGAGCCTGTAGCGTAAGCTTTAGCTTGCGGGCGAGCGGAGCGAGCAATCACGTAAGTAAACGTCCCCATGCGTGATTGCTCGCTCCGCTCACTCGCAAGCTAAAGCTTACGCTACATCAGAATACCAAAACCCGTTTTATCAGGCGTAGCTTGTGGCTGTATTTCTGGCGGTCGCGGTTGAAGATGCCGTGGTGGTCGAGGGGATCGAGGCGCACTTCACCGTGGGCGTGCAGGATGAGGCCGTCGTCGAGTATGAGACCCACGTGCACGATGGCACCATCGGCATTATCGAAAAAAGCCAGGTCGCCGGGCCGGGCCTGGGCCACAAAGTCGACGGGCTCGCCCAGCGCAATCTGCTGGCGGGCATCGCGCGGCAGCTGAATGCCAATGAGGCCAAACAACGTCTGCATCAGCCCCGAGCAGTCGAGCCCAAACACTTGCTTACCGCCCCACACGTAGGGTGCCCGCAGAAAGTGCTGTCCCATTTTGCGCAGGACGGCTAGTTGGCGCTCGGGCTGGCAATGCTGGGCCAGATTAGTGGCCGTCCCGTTGTAAAACAACGGGTTATCATCTCCCACTTTCAGCGTCATACCGTCGAAAAAGGGCAGGCGGCACCCCAGCGTAACGGGCTGCCGCATGGTCGCGCTGGATACTACCTGCACCAGGTCGAGTACGCGGGGATGGTCCTGGGCCCGCCAGGCGGCAAAGTATTTTTCGCTCACCGGGCGGTGCTGCTTGAAATCTATCCAGCCCAGGTAGTCATCGGCGGCGGCCTCAATCCGCAGCCAGTTGCCCTGCGTGCTCAGCACCGAGTAGCATTCGCCAAACAATAATTCGGTAACCAGCTCGGCGCGGTCGGTCGGCTCAGCGCGGACGGGCACGGCGCTCAGCGCACAAATACCGTGGTTCAAAAGGTAGGGTATGAGGGTGTGGGGGTATGAGGGTAGGAGGGAGAGCCGGGTAGCAAGGTAATGGGTATGAGTAATCTACTTATAACTCACACCCTCCTACCCTCTTACCCTGGTACCCTCTCTAGCGAAAGCGCTCCATCTCGCGCTTCTGGTCTTTGGCTTTGAGGTCTTCGCGCTTGTCGAAGAGCTTTTTGCCCTGGGCCAAGGCGATTTCGAGCTTGGCGAAACCCCGGTCGGTGACGAATAGGCGCAGCGGAATGATGGTGAGGCCATTATCCATTTTGCCGGCTAGCTGCTTGAGCTCGCGCTTGGTGAGCAGCAGCTTACGAGTGCGCATGGCGTCGTGGTTGTTGTAAGTACCTAGCGAGTAAGGTGCTATGCGCATGCTGTGCACCCACAAGTCACCTTTGTGGTCGAAGGTGCAATAGCCATCCTGGAGGTTGGCGTCGCCGGCGCGAATGCTTTTTATTTCGGTGCCTTGCAGCATCAAACCCGCGTCGTACTTGGCCAGAAAAGTGTATTCGTGGCTGGCGCGGCGGTTTCTGATGTTGATGGGAGCGGGAGTTTTATCTTTCATACCGCAGATTTAACGGATTACGCGGATACGCCCGCCATCGGCGGGCTGACTATGTGGGCGTAATTCTGAAGGTCTTAAGTACCTGCTTACGTTAGTTTCAGGCGTGGGTCGGGGCTGGTGAGCTGGCTGGCAAAGTCGCCAGCCTCGTACTGGAAGATGGCGGCCTGGCCCACCATCGCCGCGTTGTCGGTGCAAAATTCGAAATCCGGGATGAATACTTCCCAGCCCTCGGCTTCGGCCAGGGCCAGCAGCCCTTGACGTAGGCCCGAGTTGGCGGCAACGCCCCCGGCCAGGGCCACTTGGCGCAGGCCAGTGGCTTGCACGGCTTTTTTGAGCTGGCGCAGCAGCGTCTGCACAATGGTGTGCTGAATGCTGGCGCAGAGGTCGGCCAGGTTTTCCTGAATGAAATTGGGGTTGGCAGCAGTTTCCTTCCTGAGGAAATAAAGCACCGAGGTTTTCAGGCCGCTGAAAGAGAAGCTGTAGCCTTCGAGCGCCCCCATTGGGAACTCGAAGCGGCGCGGGTTGCCGGTCTGGGCCAGCTTGTCGAGGCGCGGGCCGCCGGGGTACGGCAGGCCCAGCAGCTTGGCCGTTTTGTCGAAGGCCTCGCCGGCCGCGTCGTCGATGGTCTGGCCCAGAATCTCCATATCCAGCGCCGAGCGCACTACTACCAGCTGCGTGTGCCCGCCGCTCACGGTGAGGCATAAAAACGGGAAGCCCGGCTTGGGCTCGCGGATGAAGTGCGCCAGGATGTGCGCCCGCATGTGGTTGACGGCCAGCAGCGGCTTGCCCAGCGCCAGCGCCAGGCTCTTGGCAAACAGATTACCGACGAGCAGCGAGCCCAGCAGGCCCGGCCCCTGCGTCACGGCCACGGCGTCGAGGTCGTCTTTGGTGAGGCCCGCCCGGCGCAGCGCGGCCGTAACCACGGGCAGCAGGTGCTGCTGGTGCGCCCGCGAAGCCAGCTCGGGGACCACCCCGCCGTACTGCTCGTGCACGGCCTGGCTGGCTACTACATTGCTGAGCAGCTGGCCGTTTTGAAAAACCGCCGCGCCGGTGTCGTCGCAGCTCGACTCGATGGCAAGTAAATTCATTTTGAGGTAATTATGAGTTATGAGTTAGAGGTTATGAGTTATTTCCGGGGAGTGGACCCGCCGTTGAGATTTTTGAGTGTACTGGATGCTGCCGCGCCGTTGTATTCTACCGCCGGGCAACTCCTACCTCATAACTTTTAACTCATAACTCCAACAAAGTTCGGGCGAACCTGCGCTACGGCTTCTTCGTTGGCGGCGTGAGTGCACGCGAAAAGCCGCACCTTTGCGTTGGTATTGGCTCGAATAGGCTTTCCTTAAACCTGCATCCGCTGTTTTTTGTGCGTCGCTTTTTTCGTATTCTGCTCCGAATTTTGCTTGGGCTAGCCATCGTGCTGGTGCTGGTAGTGGGTGGCGTACTGCTGGCGCTGCGCGTGCCGAGCGTGCAAACGCGGGTAGCCCAGCAGATCGCCAGCGTGCTATCAGGCAAGCTCGGGCAGTCGGTGACCATCGGCAGCGTCGATATCCGGCCGTTTTCGCACGTGCTGCTCGAAGGCGTGCAAGTGCTGGACCGGCGCGGTAGCGAGCTGTTTGGGGTGGGTAAAGTTGATGCCGATATCCGGCTGTTTTCGGTGTTCGACCCGCGTCACCTACACGTGGGTACGCTCACGCTCACCGAGCCGCGCTTCGTGCTGCGCGACGTGGCTGGCCAGCCCGACTCTACCACGCTCGACCAGTTTCTGGCTGCCATCAAGCGCCTGAGCGGGCCGCCGGATACGACCACGACGAGCAAGCCCTTCGACTTTCAGCTCCACGACATTGCCATTCGCAACGGGCATTTTGCGCTGGAGCGGCCCGACCGGCCCCGCGAGCCTTACTACGGCAGCAGCATCGACTACAACCACTTAGTGGCCGACAGCATCTACGCCGACATTTCCAACCTCAACTGGAAAACTGATACCCTGCGGGCCCGCGTCGCGGGCCTGCGGACCGTGGAGACGCCCACCAAAACGCGCCTGCACGAGCTGACGGCGGATATTCAGTACAACCAGCACTTCTGGGAATTTAAAGACCTTACCCTGCGGCTGGGCCGCAGCGAGCTGCGCAAGTACGTGCGCTTCGAGTACAAGCGCTTCGGCAACTTCGCGGATTTCAACGACTCGATGCGGGTGGTGACGCAGCTGCGCGGTACCCGGCTGTACACCGACGACATTGCCAAATTTGCCCCGCAGCTGGCCTCGCTCAAGGACTCGGTCGTGCTCTCGGGCGATGCCAAGGGCTACGTGCGCAATTTTCAAGTTAAAAACCTGGACGTGCGCTACGGCCGCCGCACCCACCTCATCGCGGCCCGCGCCAACGCCGACAACCTGCCCCGCTGGCGCGAAAGCCTGATTGACCTGCGCCTGCAACCCTCACAAATCGACGCGGCCGACCTGCGCAAGTTCTTGCCCGCCTCGGCTAATAAGCTGGTGCAGCGGCTGGGTTTAGTGAAGCTCGACGGGCAGTTCATCGGCTTCTACAACGACTTCGTGGGCAAGGCCAGCTTCAACACGGCGCTGGGGTCGGTGGCGACCGACGTCAACCTGAAAACCAAAAGCGACTTCGATCACGCAGTGTACGAAGGCACCATCCGTAGCTCGGCTTTCAACCTCGGCAAATTTATTGGGGATGAGTCGATTATCCGCGATGTGACGGTAAACGGGCGGGTGAGTGGCACCGGCTTCGTGCCACCCATCGCCAAGGGACACGCCGTGCTGAGCGTGCCCGCCATCTGGCTCAGCGGCTACCGCTATCGCAACTTGAGCCTCGACGGCGACTTTGCCGGCCAGGGGTTCAAGGGGAAGATCACGGCCAACGACCCGGCCGTGCGCCTTACCGCCGACGGTGAGTTCAACCTCGACCCTAGGCATCAGCGCATTAATGTGCAGGCCAACGTGGCCCACGCCAACCTCGGCACCCTCGGGCTACTGAGCGTACCGCTCACGGTAAGCACCGCGGCCCGCGTCAACCTACGCGGCACCCAGCTCGATTCGCTGCTGGGTACGGCGCAGCTGCGCGGCTCGCACTTTACCCTGCGCGGCCAAAGCCTTGACCTCGACACGCTCGACGTGCGCAGCACCCGCAACAGCCGCGGCCAGCGCCAGGTGATGCTCCGTTCGGAGCTGCTGGACCTCACGGCCACCGGGGCGTTTGAAACGGCCGCCGTGTCGCGCGACCTGCAAACGCTCTGGCACGAATACCGGCTCAATTTTGAGAGTGACGCCGCCGCCACGGCCGCCTACTACCGGCGCAAGCGCCAGCGGGCACTTCCCAGCTACGGTATCGACTTGAACGTCAATCTCAAGCACGTCAACCCGCTGCTCAATCTGTTCATGCCCGATTTGCAGATTGCCGACCGCAGCCACCTCGACGGCTCGTTCCGGCAGGGCGAAACGTCGATTTTGCAGCTCGGCGGGCGGTTCGACAGCATTTGGTACGGGCCGGTGCACACCTCCGCCACGGAGTTTGATTTCACTACTTCCAAGCTCCCCTACCAGCCCGAGGTGCTGGCCCAGACCAGCATCACGTCGGAGCACCAGATTGTGCCCACCCTGGGCCGCACCGAGAAGTTTGTACTCGAAGCAGTGTGGGACCAGCAGCGCATCAATTTCTCGACCTCGCTGGCCCAGAGCGGCACTACCAACCGGGCCAATATCAACGGGGCGCTGGGCTTTCTACCGGGGGCCGTGCAGATAGTGTTCCGGCGTAGCGGCCTGCACCTGCTGAACCAGGACTACGTGATTGCGGCCGATAACTCCGTTAAAATCAGCGGCGGGGGCAAGGAGTTTGATATTCAGAACTTCGTCCTCAGCCACGACAGCGAGCGGCTGAGCGCCCAGGGCATCATCTCGCCCGACCCGCGCAAGCCGCCGCTCAAGCTCGACATCGCCAATTTTGATTTGAGCACCCTCAACTCGGTGATTGGCCAGCGGCTGGGCGGGCGCCTGAACATGCAGGCGGCCGTGAGCGGCGTATATAACCAATTGGCTATCAATAGTACTCTGGCCGTCGATTCGCTCGTGTACGAGGGGACGCCCATTGGGCAGGTAGCCGGGCGCGGCGACTGGGACAACCCGACCAGCCAGCTACGCCTGCACCTCGACGTGGCCCGCCAGCAGCAGCGCGTGCTCACCGTGACGGGCTACCTCGCCCCCCGCTCGACCACCCAGCAGCTCAATTTGGTAGGGGAGCTCAACGATGCGCCAATCGTGCTGGCCCAACCTTTTCTCGAAAGCATTCTGCAACGACTGGGCGGTACGGGGCGCGGACAGTTGCAGCTCGGCGGCATGTTCAATGCCCCGACCCTAGCTGGCACGGTCGACGTGACGGATGGCCGCTTCACCTTTGGCTACCTGGGCACTACCTACAAGTTTGCCGACCGCATCAGCTTTACCACGACGTCCATTTCGTTCAGCAACGTGCAGCTACGCGACGCGCAGGGCAACCTGGGCACCGTGACCGGCCTCATCAAGCACCAGGGCTTTCAGAATATGACGCTGGATATGAGCGCCAATTTTCGCAAGTTCCAGGTGCTGCGCACTACGCGGCGCGACAATGACCTGTACTTCGGCACCGCCTATGCCACTGGCACGGCCACCGTACGCGGCCCGGTAGACGACCTCGTGGTAAACGTAACCGCCACCTCGGAGGCCGGCACCCGGCTGGCCCTGCCCCTCGACAACGCCGCCAAGGCCGAACAGGCCAGCTACATCCGGTTCGTCAATCGGAACCTGCCCGACTCGGTCCGCCGCCGGCAGGCCAGGCAGGCGGCCATTATCGCCGCGCAGGACAAGGTGGACCTCTCGGGCATTCAGCTCAACATGAACCTGACGGTAACGCCCGATGCCTACCTGGAAATCTTGCTGGATGAAAGTACGGGCGACGTAATTCGGGGCACGGCCACCGGGCAGTTGCGGCTGGCCATCGACACGCGGGGCGACTTCAACATGTACGGCCAGGTGGAGATTGTGCGCGGGGCCTACAACTTCACGCTGCAAGGGCTGGTCAATAAAGAGTTTGTCGTGCAGCCCGGCGGCATTATCACCTGGAACGGCGACCCGCTCGACGGCCAGATGAACGTAACGGCCACTTATACCCAGCGCACCTCGCTGGCCCCGATTCTCTCGACCAGCGGCTCGGGCACGAGCGCGGCGGTGGTACCCGTCACGGCCGTAATGAACCTGACCGGCCCGCTGCTGCTACCCGTCATCAAGCTGGCGCTGGAGTTTGACGACGCGCCCAGCTCGCTGCAAAACGACCTGGCGGCGTTTATCGCGCTACTGCGCAACGACGAGCAGGAACTGAACCGCCAGGTATTCAGCCTACTTGTGTTCCGAACGCTCTCGCCGCAAAACAGCAACAGCTTTAGCGGCATCTCGCTCACCGGGCAGGGCAACGCAGTGCAGAATAGCCTGGGTCAGATTATTTCCTCGCAGCTCGGCCTGCTCACCTCGCAGATCGACCAGAACCTGGAAATTGACTTCAACATCAACGGCCTCACCGCCGACCAGCTCCAGGCGTTGCAGGTGCGCCTGAGCTATTCCTTCCTGGGTGGCCGCCTGCGCCTCACCCGCGAGGG
>CAJYVK010000230.1 GCA_913778455.1 uncultured Hymenobacter sp.
CGTCGCGCGGGTCGGCCATCCTGGAAGAGCGCATCGCCCTGCTCAACCGCCAGGCCCGCCGCCCCATTGCCCTCACCATTACCGACTTGGGCGGCCCGGGCCAGCCGGCCGAGGGTACCCGCGTGGCGGTGCGCATCCCGCGCCAGCACGCCTGAGTAGTCGGCCAGCCTTTTCCCATGACCAGAGCCATTCTCATCGACGACGAAACCAACACCCGCGAGGCATTGCGGGCGCTGCTTCAGCATTATTGCCCCGACGTGACGATAATCGGCGAGGCAGCCTCGGCCGAAGACGGCCTGCAACTGTTGCGCACGCACTCGCCCGACTTGCTGTTTTTGGACGTAGAAATGCCCCTGGGCTCCGGCTTCGACCTGCTGGATGCGCTGGGTAGTGCTTCGTTCGACATCATCTTCACCACCGCCCACGACCGCTACGCGCTACGGGCCATCAAGTGCTGCGCGCTCGACTACCTGCTCAAGCCCGTGGGCGTGGCCGAGCTGCGCGCCGCCGTGGCCAAGGCCCAGCGCCAGCCCGCGCCGGTAGCCGCCCAGCTGCACGCCTTGCACGACAACCTGCGGGCCCGCCACGGGCTGGCAGGTAAAGTGGTGCTGCCCACCATGCAGGGCTTCGAAGTGGTAGACGTGGCCCGCATCGTGCGCTGCCAGGCCGACGACAACTACACGCTATTCGTGCTGGAGGGTAAGGAAAAAATCTTGGTTAGCCGCACGTTGCGGGAGTATGAGGAGCTGTTCAACGAGTTTGATTTTCTGCGCATTCACCAGTCGCACCTCATTAATGCGGCCCACGTGAAGCGTTACATAAAAGGTAGCGGGGGCTACGTGCAGCTGACGGATGATTCTATCATCGAAGTGTCGCGGCGGAAGAAAGACGAGCTGCTGAAGCGGTTTCAGGGATGAGTAGCGCGGACTTGGCAAGTCCGCGTGTAAACGGCGCGAATGAGTCGGTTGAAATACACGCGGACTTGCAAAGTCCGCGCTACGCCTCCTAATTCGGCCCCGCCGAATTCTCGCCGGGGCCGACCACTTACTCATTGCTCCTTGCCGGAGCGCGGGCCACCGCGAATGTTTGGGACTGAAACGGCGCAGCCCGCGCCCGCCACCAGACCTTCGCACCGCATGGAACTGACCATTAAAAATCTGTCGAAAACCTACCCCAACGGGGTGAAGGCCCTCGACAACGTAAGCCTGACGATTCCGCAGGGCATGTTTGGCCTGCTCGGCCCCAACGGGGCGGGCAAGAGCTCGCTGATGCGCACCATCGCCACCCTGCAAGCGCCCGACAGCGGGAGCATTCACCTCGACGCCATCGACGCGCTGCACGACAAGCTGGCCCTGCGTCGGGTGCTGGGCTACCTGCCCCAGGAGTTTGGAGTATACCCCAAGGTGAGCGCCGAGGAATTGCTCGACCACATGGCCGTGGTGAAAGGCATCGTGAACCGCAGCGAGCGCCGCGAAACGGTGAAGGCCCTGCTGGAGCAAACCAACCTCTACGAGGTGCGCAAGCGCAGCATCAGCCAGTTTTCGGGCGGCATGAAGCAGCGCTTTGGCATTGCCCAGGCGCTTATCGGCCAGCCGCTGCTCATTATCGTGGACGAGCCCACGGCGGGCCTCGACCCCGGCGAGCGCAACCGCTTCTACAACCTGCTCTCGGAGATTGGCGAGAACATCATCGTGATTCTGAGCACCCACATCGTGGACGACGTGCGCGAGCTGTGCCGCCACATGGCCATCATCAACGAAGGCCGGGTGCTGTACGCCGGGCAGCCCCAGGCCGCCCTGCACGCGCTCAAGGGTCGCATCTGGGAGCGCACCATCGACAAGGCCGAGCTAGCCGACTACCAGCGGCAGTACCCGGTGATTTCGACTAAGCTACTGGCGGGCCAGCCGCTGCTGCACGTGTGCGGCGAGGGACTGGCTGCGGCCGGCTTTCAGGCCGTGGAGCCCAGTTTGGAAGACGTGTTTTTCGCTACTATTCAGGGGAAAGCCGCACCGGCCAGCCCCCTCCACGCCTAAGCCCGCCCGCCGATGTTCACCGCCTTTCTCCGCTTCGAGCTGGCTACCTGGCGCAGGCAGCCGCTCCTGTACATCTTCCTGACCGTCACCTTCGGGCTGACGTTTTTGGCCATGCTCTGGCCCAATTTGCAGATGGGTAACGACCTGCGCAACCTGCACGTCAACGCGCCCTTTGCCATCCTGAGCCGGGCCAGCGCCATGACCATGCTGTGCCTGCTGTTCCTCACGGCCATCATGGCAAGCATTGCGACCCGCGACTCCGGCTCGGGCTACGCCCAGGTGCTGTACGCCGCGCCGCTGGAGAAGGGCGGCTACCTCTGGGGCCGCTTCGCGGGCGGGGTGCTGGTGGCGGTGCTGGCCCTGGCGGCGATGCTGCCGGCCATCGCGCTGGGCGCGCTGCTGAACGAGCCGGCCCGGGTGGGCGCGTTGCGGCTGGCACCCTACGCGCAGGCGGTGGGCCTGTTTATTGTGCCCAACGTGGTGTTGGCCGGGGCCATTATCTACTGCCTCACGGTGCTCACGCGTAGTACGGTGTACGCCTTTATCGCTACGCTGGGGCTCCTGGTGGGCTTTCTGCTGGTGGGCCTGTTTACGCCCAGCCTCGACACGCCGGCCAGCGTCTTACTGCTCGACCCCTTCGGGCTGCGCACCCTCAACGCCCTCACCAAGTACTGGACGGTGGCCGATAAGAATACCGAGGTGCTGGCCTTGGCCGGCCCGCTGCTCACCAATCGCCTGGTGTGGCTGGGTATCGCCGGGGCGCTGATGGGCCTCACCCACGGGGTTTTCTCCTTCACTACCTCGACTGGCAAAGCGCCCAAGCGCCGGCTGGCCGACGCGCCGGCCCCGGGCCGCCGCAGTGCCCCCACGCCCCGCCCCTCGGTGCAGCCGCGCCACGACCGCCGTGCCGCCCTGGTGCAATTGGCGCAGCAAATCCGGTTGGATTTGGTGGGGATGCTGCGAAGCGTGCCCTTTTGGTTACTGCTCGGCCTGGGGATGCTCAACCTGCTCAGCACGGCGGCCACGGCCTCGGCACGGGAAGGCGGCCATTTTTACCCGGTCACCTACACCATGCTCGACCTCATTAACGGCACCTACGGCCTCTTCGTGATCGCCGTGCTGGTGTACTACGGCGGGGCGCTGGTGTGGAAAGAGCAGGATGCCCGGCTCGACGGCATCCTCGATGCGTCGCCGCGCCCGTCGTGGGTGCCCTACGTGGCTAAAATGCTGACGCTGGTGGTTATTGCCGCCTTCCTCACGAGTATGGGCGTGCTGGTGTGCGTGGCGGCCCAGGCCCTGCAGGGCTACACCCGCTTCGAGTGGGGGCTGTACGGGCAGGCCGTGTTCGGCATCGAGTTTACCCGCTATGTGATGGTGGCCGTGGGTACGGTGTTTCTGCACGTGCTGCTGCGCAGCAAGTTCCTGGCCTACGGCCTGACGGTAGCCCTCATCCTGTTTCAGAGTATCAGCGGCGCGGCCCTCGATTGGAACAATAACCTTTGGCGCTTCGCCGATACGCCGGCCTTCACGTACTCCGATATGAACGGCTTCGGGCCGTTTGCGGCGGGCATCATCTGGTTTAAACTGTACTGGGCGGCTTTCACCGTACTGCTGGCGGCGCTCACGGCAGGCCTGTGGGGGCGGGGGAGGGCCGGGAATGATTGGTTTACTGCCAGCCAGCTGCGGCAGTCGTTTACCCCGGCGCTGCGGGCGGTGGCGGCTCTGAGCTTGCTGGCCTGGCTGGGTCTCGGCACCTGGATCTACTACAATACCCACGTGCGCAACGACTACGCCACGACCGCTAACGACCAGGCCCGGCAAGCTGATTACGAGAAGCATTACAAGCGCTACGAGCACGCGCCCCAACCCCGCGTTACGGCCGTAAGCCTGCTCGTGGACCTTACGCCCGAAGCCCGCGCCGTGCGCGTGCGGGGGCAGCTCACGCTCGCCAACCGCACCGGCCGCCCGCTCGACACCCTGCGCCTGTCCTACGGCGACTACCTGGAAAACTACCAGTTTGCTATTCCCACCGCCCGGCCCGTGCTCACCGACGAGCGCCTGCACTTCCGTAGCTTTGCCCTGCGGCCGGCTCTGGCTCCCGGCGATTCGTTGGTGCTGGCCTACTCGGCCCAGTACCGGGCGCGGGGCTTCGAAAATAAGGTTTCCCGCCCCCTGATCAACGGTAACGGTACCTTCCTCAACAACTTCGACCTAGCCCCCACCATTGGCTACACCAGGAACAGGGAGCTAGAAAGCGCCCCCGACCGCGCCCGCCTCGGCCTGCCCGGGCGGCCCCGCATGGCCCCGCGGGGCGACTCGGCAGCCTACGCCAGCAACTACATCTCGACCGATGCCGACCGGCTGCGCTTCGAGGCCACGGTGAGCACCAGCCCCGACCAGCTGGCGGTGGCTCCCGGCACCCTCCTGCAAGAGTGGCAGCAGCGAGGCCGCCGCTACTTTCACTACCGCCTGGCCGCGCCCGTGCTCAACTTCTACGCCATCACCTCGGCCCGGTACCAGGTGCGGCGCGAGCGGCAAAATGGCCTCGACCTGGAAATCTACTACCACCCCGGTCATCCCTATAATATCGACCGCATGATGCGCTCGCTGCGGGCCTCGCTGGCTTACTACGGCCAGCAGTTTGGGGCCTACCCCCAGCGGCAGGCCCGCATCATCGAGTTTCCGCGCTACCAGCGGTTTGCCCAGGCCTTTCCGGGCACCATGCCGTATTCCGAAGGGTTGGGCTTCATCGCCCAAGCCAGCCCCGACGACCACGACGTGGACCGCACCTACCGGGTGGTGGCCCACGAAATGGCCCACCAGTGGTGGGGGCACCAGGTAGTGGGCGCGGCGGTGCAGGGTGCCACGTTCCTGTCCGAGTCCGTTTCCGAATACCTCTCGACCGTGGTGCTGGAGCGGCAATACGGGCCAGCGCGGGTGCAAGAACTCCGGCGTTACGCCCTCGACTCCTACCTACGCGGCCGGGCCAGCGAAAAGGAGCGGGAGTTGCCCCTGCTTTACAACGAAGACCAGCCGCACATTCACTATGCCAAAGGCACGGTGGCTTTCTACGCCCTGCGTAGCTACCTGGGCGAGGCCCGTCTGCACAATGCGCTGGCCCGGTTCATGCGCGATTACAAAGGCCGCCCCGCGCCGTACCCCACGTCGGACGACTTGTACCGCTACATTTTACAGGCCGCGCCCGATTCACTCCACTACCTCGTGCAGGACCAGCTTCGGCGCATTACCCTCTACGACAACCAGGTGCGGGACGTCGCTTATCGCCGCCTGCCCGATGGCCGCTACCAGGCCACCGTGCAAGTGGAAACGCATAAGCGCTACGCCGACCAATTCGGCAAGGAATCCGAAGCTCCGCTGCACGATTACCTCGACGTAGCCGTGTATGGGGCCGGCGACCAGGTGCTCTACCGCCAGCGCGTGCTCGTGACCACCCCCCGCAAAGTGCTGCGCCTCACCCTGCCCGCCGCTCCGCAAAAAGCCGTCGTCGATCCCGATTTGCTGCTTGTAGACCGCCGACTGGAAGACAACAGCCAAGCCGCCGTGGAGCTAGGCCGGGGCCAGATGCCGTAGCGCCGGAGGGGCAGCCGGCCCGCATAGCGTCAGTGCGCGCGTGTACTACAGTGAATCGGTGCCCCACCGCGTGGCCACCTAGAGCCGGAAAGAGCACCCGGCAACTTCGGCAGGTTCGGACGGGGTAGGGGGCCGGGCGCCCCGCCGGGCTGGCAGCCCTCCAGCTTATTTTCCTGCTTGGCCCGCCAATGTGGCAGAAAAATGCGGCTGGTACGGGGCTTGTAACAAGGGCCGCAGCGGCTTCGTAGCTGCTACTCCCGACCCAGAAACCAATTCACTTTAAACTTCAGCACCCACCTTATCATGGGCAAAATCATCGGTATTGACTTGGGCACCACCAACTCGTGCGTCGCCGTAATGGAAGGCAACGAGCCGGTTGTAATCCCTAACTCCGAAGGCCGCCGCACCACGCCGTCGATTGTCGCTTTTCTCGACAATGGCAAGGGCGAGCGCAAGGTAGGCGACCCGGCTAAGCGCCAGGCCGTTACCAATCCCAAAAACACCATCGCCAGCATCAAACGCTTCATGGGCCGTAATTTCTCGGAGGTTTCGGCCGAGAGCAAGTACGTGGCCTACGACCTGACGCCCGGCTCCAACAATACGGTAGCCGTTAAAATCGGCGACCGCAACTACACGCCCCAGGAAATCTCGGCCATGATTCTGCAAAAGATGAAGCAGACGGCCGAAGACTACCTGGGCCAGCCCGTAACCGAAGCCGTTATCACGGTGCCGGCTTACTTCAACGACGCGCAGCGCCAGGCTACCAAAGAAGCCGGCGCTATCGCGGGCCTCGACGTGAAGCGCATCATCAACGAGCCCACGGCCGCTGCCCTGGCCTACGGCCTCGATAAGAAGCACAAAGACCAAAAAATCGCCGTGTACGACCTCGGCGGTGGTACGTTCGACATCTCGATTCTGGAGCTGGGCGACGGCGTATTCGAAGTACTGAGCACCAACGGTGACACCCACCTCGGCGGCGACGACTTCGACCAGGTGATCATCAACTTCCTGGCCGAGCAGTTCAAGAGCGAAAACGAAGGCCTCGACCTGCGCAACGACCCGATGGCCCTCCAGCGCCTCAAGGAAGCCGCTGAAAAAGCCAAGATCGAGCTGTCGTCTTCAAACGAAACCGAAATCAACCTGCCCTACATCACGGCGACCGCCAGCGGCCCCAAGCACCTGGTAGTGAAGCTGAGCCGCTCGAAGTTTGAGCAGCTGAGCGACGACCTCGTGCGCCGCTCGATGGAGCCCTGCAAAAAGGCGCTGCAAGATGCCGGCCTGTCGGCTTCGCAAATCGACGAGGTGATCCTCGTAGGTGGCTCGACCCGCATTCCGCGCATCCAGGAAGAAGTAGAGAAGTTCTTCGGTAAGAAGCCTTCGAAAGGTGTGAACCCCGACGAAGTGGTAGCCATTGGCGCGGCCATCCAGGGTGGCGTGCTCACCGGTGAGGTGAAAGACGTGCTGCTGCTCGACGTAACCCCGCTCTCGCTGGGTATCGAAACGATGGGCGGCGTGATGACCAAGCTCATCGAGTCGAACACCACCATCCCGACCAAGAAATCGGAAACCTTCTCGACGGCTTCGGACTCGCAGCCCTCGGTAGAAATCCACGTGCTGCAAGGCGAGCGCCCGCTGGCTTCGCAAAACCGCACCATCGGGAAGTTCCACCTCGACAGCATTCCGCCCGCGCCCCGCGGCGTACCGCAGATCGAGGTTACGTTCGACATCGATGCCAATGGTATTCTGAACGTAACGGCCAAGGACAAAGGCACCGGCAAGGAGCAGAAAATCCGCATCGAAGCCAGCTCGGGCCTCACCGACGCCGACATCGAGCGCATGCGCACCGAGGCTGCCGCCAACGCCGACGCCGACAAGGCCGAAGCCGAGCGCATCAAGAAAGTGAACGACGCTGACTCGCTCATTTTCCAGACCGAGAAGCAGTTGAAGGAGTTTGGCGACAAGCTCAGCGGTGGCAACAAAACCGCCGTGGAAGGCGCGCTGGCCGACCTTAAGAAAGCTCACGAGAGCAAAGACCTCGCGGCTATCGACGCTGGCGTGGCTGCGCTCAATAAGGCTTGGGAAGCTGCTTCGCAGGAGATGTACGCGGCGGCTGGGGCCCAGGGCGGTCAGCCCGGCGGCCAGGGCTTCCCCGGTGCCGATGGCGGCCAGGGCGGCAACGGCCAGCAGGGCCAGCCGGCCGGCGACCACGTGACGGACGTTGATTATGAAGAAGTAGACGGTAAATAGACCGCAGATTTAACTGATTTCGGGGATACGCCCGCCTGCCCGTGGCGGCGGGCCGACTTCTCCGCTGTAGAAGGCCGGAAGCTTTGCTTCCGGCCTTTTTGCGTTTATTCGTGGTCGGGCTTTTAGAATAGGAGCTGCATAGGTACATCAGTATTTTGTAGCCACCGTTTGTCATGCTGAGCTTGCGAAGCATCTTGCTCGCTTTGCCAGAGTGCAACGCAGTAGATGCTGCGGCAGGTGAGAGCCAAGGTAGCTTATTAACCAATTGTTAAATAATGGGGTACGAGGTACATATTATCCGTGAGGGACAAGGAGCTATCTCACTGGCTGAATGGCGCGACTACGTGGCTGGCGACCCGGAGATGCAGGCGGACGACTTTTTAAACCCGACTTTTCGGGCGGGAAAGCCCACTGCTTGGGAGCTGATCGGGGCGAGCGTGTGGGTTCCCTACTCTAAAAATGGGCGACACGGCCGCTACGCTCGCTTTTATCATCAGTACGACCGAGTGACGGTGCCAGACCCCGACGAGGAAATTTTAGGGAAGATGCTGCTCGTGGCGCACGCCTTGCGAGCCCGCGTGCAGGGTGCCGACGGCGAGTATTTTGACGAGGACAACGCCGCGCCCGCTGGCATGCCAACGGGCCCCACCTGGGCCGACCGAGAATACCGCGTTTTTCAAACCTTCGCCTCGGCCGAAGCGGCCAAGCCGCTGCTGGCGGCGCTGGCCCGGCAGGGCATGGTGCCACTCGGGTCTTCCGACACCGGCCAGGTGGCGTTCGATCCGTCGTTTGCCAACAACCAGCTCACCAGTAAATTCACCGTGAAGCTGCCGCTGGCCGACTTTGAGCGCGGCAGCCAAGTGCTGGCCGACCTCAACGAGGACGCGGTTAATCAGGCCAACCCCAATCACTACCTGTTTAAGGCCAGCGACGAGGAGCTGTTCGAACTGCTCGTAAAGCCCGACGAGTGGAGCAGCTTCGACGTGGCGCTGGCCAGCCAGCTGCTCCGCCGGCGCGGCCGCGACATCACGCCCGATACCCTGCGGCTGCTGCGCCAGCACCGGTTGACCGAGCTCACCCAGCCCGAGCCCGCCCAGGACTTCTGGATTGGCGGCGGGTACGTTTCGGCGATGTTTGGGGGCGTGATTGGCCTCTTCATCGGCTACCACCTGTACACGCACCGCAAGCAGTTGCCCGACGGCCGTCGCGTGTACGCCTACAGCGACCGGGACCGCACCCACGGCGTCCGCATTTTCGTGCTGAGCATCGTTATGCTTACGCTGTATACGGGGTTGACCATCCTGCAATATGCGGCAACTGAGTAAGCGTACCCCGTGCTTTAAAAATCAGTCTGTTATCAAGAATAAATATAAACTTACTGGTTTAATGTAAATGAGATAAGTGTGTAAAATGCTGGTTGATAAAAACTTGTTCTGCAACAATTCGTAAAATGCGTTTGCATAATTTGAGGTAAGGAACTTGCGGCAGCCTTTGTCGGTCTGTAACTTGCACAGTAATTATCAATTACTAAACATTTGGCTTAACGACTACTTTACTTATCTCTTCGGCTGGTTGGTAACTCTACCTGCGCGTGGCGCGTTGGAAAGGTTGCTGGTAAGCCGAAGGTCGGCAGCAGACCGGTACGACGCCCATTTCTTTTAGAGGCTAATACCGTGAGTGTAACTGGCTAGAGTAGTTGTTGAGCGAGAAAGGGTACCCGGCACGGTTTTTATTTTATTGCTTTGCCAACCGGTTCGCTAAAACACTTCGTAGGTCAGGCCATGAGTATCGTTACCGCTAAGTCATTCGTTCGTCGCCTCGCCGTGTTGCTGCCCGCGCTCGGTCTACTGCTGGCCACGAGCTGCACCCTGCGCGAAACCCGTCAGGAAGGCTCCCCCAGCGTGCTGCCCGAAGTGAAGCTGCGCGGCGTGGAGCAGGCTAGCCTCGGTACCCTCGACGTACTCAAGCTGCGCACCCCCAGCGACGTAGACCTGCCCCGCCGCAATCAGCTCATCGAGGGCTACGTAAACAAGAACCTGCCGCTGAAAATGCGCGTGCAGCTCAACGCCTACAATCCCAACCTCGAAGAAACCTCCCTCACCGGCCTCGACTACACCGTGCTGGTCGATGGTAAGGAACTGGGCTCGGGCCGCATGCCCATGAGCCTGGCGCTGCCGCCCCGCGACTCGGTGCGCGTACCGCTGGATTTTGAGATGAACACCTATAAGCTGCTCGGCAACGACGCCCTGCCCGCGCTGCGCAACTTCGCCCTGGGCTTTGGCGACATGCATCGCAAGCGCCTGACGCTGAACCTGCGCCCCATCGTGCGTAACGGCCGGGGCCGCCTTAGCACCCTCATTCACCGCCTGCCGGTGCCGATGGCCAGCAGCAAGCCCGCCCGCCCCACGCCCGTCACCGCCGAGGCCGACTCGCGGGTGAAGGCCGCCAAGCCCACCCGGCAGGCTCTGTAGAGCAAAATTGACCGCTATTTATTTCTCGTGTCGCATGTAGTAGAAATTACCTTATAACTATGAATCGGCCCGCCGGCTTATCCTTCGGGATAAACGGGCGGGCCGATTCGCTTTTATGGCTGGCTGAGAAGGAGATGAAGGCCGTGTGACCCCGCCCCCAGCCCTTCGGAAGAGAGGAGCCAGTCAACTGCCAACGTAAGCTTGCGCTAGGCTCCCCTCTCCCGAAGGGGAGGGGCTGGGGGTGGGGTCCTGCGATAGCCGTGTTACGCCAGCCGTTACACTGGTGACGCCTTACTACTGAGCAGCCCTCAGTCCTCCAACTCCTCCTCGGCGGCTTCCTGAATTTTCTCGCGGGCTTCGAGGCGGTCTTCGGCGTCGGGGGCTTCCAGTTCGGCTTCCTGCTCCTGCCAGCCCTGAGGCTCGTAGCTGAGGCGGATGTAGATAGGAAAGTGGTCGGAGCCGATGTGCGGCAGGCGCTTCAGCGATTGCAAGCGGAAATGCGCCGAGTGAAAAACGTGGTCGAGGGGCCAGCGAAGCAGCTTGTAATCGGCGTGAAAAGTAGGTAGCAGGCCCCGGCCCACCCGCGGGTCGAGCAGCCGGGCCAGCCGCCGAAACAGCTCAGAGGTGTGCGACCAGGCCACGTCGTTGAGGTCGCCGGCCACGATGGTCGGCCCGTCGTGCGCCTGAATGGTGCGACCCACCAGCAGCAGCTCGGCATCGCGCCGGGTGCTCGTTTTCGACTCCTTGGGCGCGGGTGGCTTGGGGTGCACGAAGTGCAGGTTGGCTTCGACGCCGCTGGGCAGTCGCACCCGCCCGTGAAACGACGGAATGCCGGGATCAAGGATAAACTGAATTTCCTTGTTGAGCAGCGGCAGGCGCGAAAACACCAGCATGCCGTAGGTATTGGGCAGCGGAGCGTGGCAGGTGTGCGGGTACTCCTGGGCCAGGTGCCCGAGCTGGCTTAGCCACCACTCGTCGGTTTCGACGGCCAGCACGATATCGGGCCGCTGCTCGCGGATGACGCCCAGGCAGCGCGATGCATCGCGGTTGTACATCAGCACGTTGGTAACGAGCAGACTGACGTGGTTGGGGTCGTCGGCGGGGCGCTGGCTGTCCTGCACCTGCTTGCCGTGCCAGGGAGTGTAGGGCCAGATGCGCGAAGCCTGGTACACAATGGCCACGCCCACGGCCAGTAGCATGGGCACTTGATGGGCCAGCGCCGGGGCAGCGCCCGGCAGGGCCAGCAGGCCCAGGCCCAGCGTCAGGCCCGCCACTATCTGGAGACGCGGAAAGTCGCAGATGCGTATCCACCAGGCGGTTTGGCGCAGCAGCGGCAGCAGCGTGGCCAGCAGGCCTGCGCCCGCCAGTAACAAACCCAGGCAGTGAAGCAGAAAGTAGAAAGTCGGCACGCGAAAAGAGGGCGGGTGAGGGGAGAATGAAGCCGTAAAGATGGCTAGCTGGCGCGGAAGCTGCGCCGTGCTTACGCAGAAGCCTTGTCGGCGGCCAGGTATCTGCCAATACCTTTGGCGCATGGAAGTCTTGCTCGCCACCTTCACCACGCTTTTTTCGGTTGTGAATCCTTTCGGGGCCATGCCGATGTTTCTCACGCTCACCAGCGACGATACCAACGCCGAGCGCACCGCCACGGCCCTGCGCTCGTGCATTTACATGGTGGCGATTTTGTCAGTGGCCTTTTTCGGCGGGCAGTACATCCTCAATTTTTTTGGCATCAACATCCAGCACCTGCGCGTGGCGGGGGGCATTCTGCTCATGCGCTCGGCCTTCGACCTGCTCACGCCCGGTGCCAACCGCGACCGCGTCGGCCCCGACGCGCTGGAGGAAAGCAAGCACAAAGACGACATCAGCTTTACGCCGCTGGCCATGCCCATGCTCTCGGGGCCGGGCTCGATGGCGCTGTGCATCGGGCTCATCCGCCCCAGCTACGCCGATAAGGCCTTAACGGTGCTGGGCTTCGCCCTAGTGGCGGCGGCAGCGTTCATCATCCTGGTGTCATCGCTGCGGCTCACGCGGCTGATGGGGCGGCCGGGCATGGCCGCGCTGGCCCGCATCATGGGCTTTTTGACGCTGGCGATTGGGGTTAATTTTTTTGTGACGGCGGTGAAGGCGTTGTTTAATGTGCAGTAGGTGGAATTATTTCGCGCAGTGTTTCGGGGTGTTAGAGCGCAGGGTCTCGCAGTGTTTTTAGTTGAATGGAACACTGCGAGACCCTGCGCTCTAACACCCCGAAACACTGCGCGAAATACCTCTACCGCACAACCACCCGCTTGCTAGCTGCCCGCCCAAATTTGGTAGGAAAATACAGCAGCTCCACCCGGGCCGGATTGAGGGTATAGCTGCCCGCGTAGCGCGGCTGCAAAGCCACCCGGAAGGTGTGACGCCCTACCGCCAGCTTATCGATAAAAATGCCAGCCTGGTGCTTGAGATACTCGCGATGCACCTCAACATCAGTGGGCTGCGCCGGGAGGCCGTAGGAGCAGCCAGCCGGGATGGGTACTTCGAGCAGCACGTAGCGCGCCTCGGCCTTGACGTCGACGGTCACGAGTAGCTCGGCGGGCTGGCCGGCGGGTAAGGTCACGCGGTCGTCCGCCTGGCCGGCCAGCGTGGTCGTGACGGTGAAGGGTGCCGCGGTGGCGGCGGGCGCGGGGTTCCAGCGCGTTTGGTAGGCAGTAGCGTACACCGGCAGGCCGCCCTGCTTGCGCAGCGTGAGTGAGCTGGTGCCAGCGGGCAGCGTGAGGCTCAGCGGAAATTTGGTGACGGGCGCGGCAGGCAGTGCCGGGCTGCCGCTGAGGCGCACCTGCGCCATGTTGCCGCCCGCGCCGGGTACCAGCAGGTCGGGACCGATGGTGGTCAGAATCTGGGCGGCCTCGTAGGTGCTGCGCCAGTAGTCGCCGCCCCGCAGCCCCAGTAAGTACGTGCGGATGCGGGCCAGCTCGGCCGCGTGGCCACCCTGCTGGCGCAGGACGCGGTAGGCCAGCAGGGTAGTGCCCACCTGGTCAGCCAGCAGATAGCGGTAGTAGGAGTACGGCCGGCCTCGCAGCGTATCGCCGTAGCAGACGCCGCCCAACTCGGTGCGCAGGCGGTAGCGCCGCAACGTGTCGAGCTGGTACGAAAAGCCGAGCTGCTGGCGCAACTCGGTAAGCGCCAGGTAGCGGTCGAGCGCCGGGCGCCGCGAGACCGTACCCTCAATGCGGCGTAGATAGGTGCCGTAATCGGCGGGTGCGCCGAGTTCATGCAGTAGCTTCAGGAGCCGGATTTGGTCGTCGTCACTGCGGAAGTAGCCCGAGTAGGGGTGGGTCTGGTTGGGCTGCCCCAGGCTTGCATCCAGCTCGTGCAGCAGGTAGGCCAGCAGCGGCTGGTGGTTGAAGTGGGTGGCGTAGCCCAGCTTTTCGGCGGCCAGCAGGGCTTCGACCACGTGCGCGGTAGCCCAGGGGCTCACTTCCGAAGCCGGCCACGTACCCCACAGGCCCTCGGGCTGGTGGCGGCCTTTGAGCAATTTCTGAATGAGAAACTCCACGATTTTCTGGTCCTTGAACGGCACCCCCTGCAAGGTCCTGATGCGTTGTTCCAGCAACAGGGCCAGCAGCCGCGAGGCCACCTGCTCGTTGCAGAGGTAGGCGTATTCTTGCAGGTGATGAATCTCAGCCAGCAGCGTGGGCAGGGCGTCGCTTTCCACGCGTAGCTGCACCTCACCCAGGCTGGGGTCGAGGGGAAGTTGTAGGGTGGTGTCGGCGGCGGTAAGTGTAGCGAAGGTGCCGAGCCGCTCGCGGGTGCCCACCGGTAGCACCGGGATGCTGCGCTGCTCGCCGTCGGCGTAGCCGCTGGCCTGCGCCAGGCCGAAGGTGAGCTGGAGCGAGTCGGCCGCGGCCGTTACCGTGAGCGTATCGACCACAGCGGTAGCCACGCGGTGGGCCTGGCTGCGCACCGTCTGCCCATTCACCCGAAAGGTAGTCGTGACCTGCGCCGTGTCGGGCAAGTAATTCAGCGCCTTGCCCAGCACCTGCACACGGTCGCCGGCCAGTAAAAAGCGCGGGCCGGCCAGCGTAGCCAGCAGCGCCTTGAAGGCCCGGATGCGGCCGGTGCGGCTGCCCTGCCGCCCCCGCGGCCCCGAGCCGATAACGAAGGTATCCCAGCTCGTTACGTCGTCGGGCAGTACTACGGCGGTATGGGCGCGGCCCTGGGCGTCGGTTACGAGGGTGGGCCGCCACCAGGCGTGGTCGGCAAAGTGGCGGCGCAGTGCCAGGCGCCGGTCGGCGCCGGGTAAGTGGTCGGCACCCGGCGAGTTTAGCCCGTCGGCGAGCTGGCGGGCTACGCTCGCGTTAGCTTTCAAGGTGATGAGAATAACGCCGCCGCTGGCCCGCGCCCCGTAGATGCGCGTGGCTTCGGGGCCTTTCACCAGCTTCATTTCTTGAATATCGGCCGGGCGGATGTCACTCGGGCGGCCGTTAAAGGGTAATCCATTCACGATGTACAACGGCTCTTGGCCGACGTTAGTAGTCGCCGCTCCGCGAATGAGCATATTCGCCGGTGTCCGGCTGACATTCACGCCGGCTGCGTGGCCTTGCAAGCTTATTTCGTCTTCCGTAAACGATGATGTTGTGCCATTCAGCGCAGGCGCTCGCATTGGTGCGTCGGGAGAGTTTTCACTCAATCCTTCTAGCTCGGTAGACCCGCTCAAGCTTACTTGCAGCGTTGAAAGGTTGGTGATGGGCACTTCCTGGGCATCGAAGCCGGCAGCAGCAAAGACCAGCGTCCGTGCCTGCTCGGGGACGCGTAGGGAGAAACTGCCATCGGCCGCCGTGGAAGTGCCGAGGTCGGTATCCTTCACGAGCACCGTCACGTCGGGCAAGCCTTCCTCGGTGACTCGGCTCACCACGCGGCCCCGCAGCAGGCGTTGGTGCCGCGCCGACAAAGTAGGTTGCTTCAGTTGGCCGTTGCGGCGCTCGGCGGCCACTACCGGCACAGGGATAACCGGACTCAGCCGCCACAGCCACTGGTTGATGCGGTGGCTTAGCGGGCCGGCCGGCTGGCGGTCAGTCGGCAACAGGCGCACGTAGGTTTGGCCGTTGGCCTCTACGGTTAACAGCTCCTTTGGGGCCAAGCAGCTGCTGTCGGCCAGTAATACGGCCACGCGGTAGCGGCCGGGCGACAAGCCATGCACTACGTCGGTACTTGGCTGTAAGCGTCGAAACCGGGGTTGGTCGGGTCGGGTGAGCAGTACGTAGCGGATCGACTCAACAGTATCGGGCAGCAGCACGAGTAGGCGGCCCTGCCCGGCCAGCGTGTGCGAGGGATAATCCAGCTGGGGGGCACTGCGAAGCTCATGAGCCGCTGGCCGGCC
>CAJYVK010000231.1 GCA_913778455.1 uncultured Hymenobacter sp.
CGAAACACTGCGGGAAATTTTTATAAGCAAGCCGACCTCACGCCGCCACGGCAACTTCCTCCGCTTCCTCCTGGCGAGCGATAAATTTCTTGAATAACGGCCGCAGGCCCACGTATAGCCCCAGTACCACCGGCACGGCAGCCACGGCCCAAATCATCATGGCCCCGAGCTCGGCCCGCCAGAGTAAATGCAACGCGTGGCTCCAGCCGTCGGTTTTTATCATCGCTTTTATCTGCTTGAGACTGAGGTTCGCTACCTCGTGGCCGTGGCCCAATAGCGTAGCCCCCCAGCGCAAAAACGGCAATAAAAGCAGAAGCTGCACCGGGCTCAGCAGGTGGCACACCACCTGCATGGCCGCCACGTTGAGCTTGAGCCGCAACGCTACGGCCGTGCTCACGAGCGTCGTAATCCCAAAAGTGGGAGCCAGCCCGAAGGCCACGCCCAAGCCGGCGGTGAGTGCCAGGCTGCCGGGGGCCAGCCCGGCCTTGAGCAAGCTCAGAAAGGGGTCGACCAGCCGACGCTGAATCCAGGTGCGGGGCGGGGGCTCAGGTACGGCCCGTACCCCGGTAGCGGAGATGGATGTGATTGTCATGCGTAACTAGCCGCGGAAAATACAGGTAAGTAGCGCAACCACTGCTGAGCTAACAGCAGGCCGGGCTACCGGCGGCCGCCTCTTTGTACCCCACCGGGCGCAAAATGTTGTCGGTCCGGTGTTAAGTAATTCATGGCTAAGGTTACGCCCCCTACTTCCGCGCCGGCTCCGCACCGCTTTCCGTGGTGGGTGGAGTTCTGGCTTTTACTGCGCCGCGCCGCCCGCGAGCTCGGGGCCAACGACCCCCTGCGGCTGGGGGCGGCCACGGCGTTTTTCACCTCATTTGCACTGCCGCCCATTCTCATCATCCTGGTGCAGCTGTTGGGTTCGGTGTACTCGGCACGCGGCGCACGGGCCCTGCTGCTCACCAAGCTCGGCGAGGTCATTGGCAGCACCGCCACTGGCCTGGTGGCCCAAACCGTGCACAACGTGGCCCACGCCGGGCGCAACCGTCTCATAACGTGGCTGGGGTTTGCGTTTCTGGTGTTTATCGCCACTACGCTGTTTACCGTCATTCAGCACTCACTCAATCAGTTGTGGCACGTGCGGCCGCGGCGGCAGCTCAGCCAGGTATCGGTGGCGGCCCGCGAGCGAGTGCGCTCGGCGGGGGTGCTGCTGGCGACGGCGGTGCTGTCGGTACTGGCTTTTTCGGCCGATGCGGCGCTGTCGCTGTTTGCCGATTTTGTGTCTGACTTCGACCCCACGTTCGCCTTCTACGTGGTGTGGGTGCTCAATTTTATGGTGAGTCTGCTCATCATGGCCGTGTGGTGCGGCTTCGTATTTCGCACCCTCAGCGCGGCCAAGGTGCCCTGGCCGGCGGTGCGACGCGGAGCGCTGCTCACGGCCGTGCTCATTGAGCTGGGGGAGCGCGTACTGGGGCAATTACTGGTGGGGCGCGACCTCGGCCCCATCTACGGGCCGGCGGCCAGCTCGGTGCTGGTCTTGCTGTTCGTGTTTTACTCGGCCATGATTTTTTACTTCGGCGCGGCCTTCACCTGGGCCTACGCCCACCACGTGGGGCTGGACATTCGCCCCAAAAAAACCGCCGTGCGCTACCGCCTGGTGAACGTGGCGGAATAACTGTATGGTAAGCTTTAGCTTGCCCGGCGCCTGGGTACAGCGACCTGGAGTCTAGGCGCAGCTCGCCTTGCGCCAGGCAAGCTAAAGCTTACCCTACCCCCTAGTCGTACCTTTGCCGGATGCAAGCTGATTCTGCCGCTCCGGCCTCGTTTTCCGATTTCAACCTCTCGCCCGAACTTTTGAAAGGTTTGGCTGAGCTGAATTTTACCCGGCCCACGCCCGTGCAGGCGCTGGTGCTCCAGCCCGCCCTCGACCTCCAGGACGTGGCTGGGCAGGCGCCTACCGGCTCGGGCAAAACGGCGGCCTACGGGCTGGCCATCCTGGCCCAGGTCGATACTACCGCCAAGGCGGTGCAGGCCATCGTGCTGGTGCCTGCCCGCGAGCTGGCTCTGCAAGTGCGCGACGCCCTCAAAAGCCTGGGCAAGTACCTGCCCGCCCCCGGCCTGCGGGTGGCGGCCCTCTACGGCGGCCACGCCATGCGCGACGAGGTCTCGACCCTGCAACAGACGCCCCACGTGGTGGTAGCCACTCCTGGCCGCCTGCTCGACCATTTAGAGAAACGCAACATCGTCCCCAACAAGCTGAAAGTATTGGTGTTGGACGAGGCTGACAAGCTGCTCGACCTGAAATTTCAGGAGGAAATGGCGACCATCGTCAGCCGCCTGCCGCGCCGCCGCCAGACGCTCCTATTCTCGGCCACCATGCCCGATAAGGTGCTGGCCTTGGTGCGCGAATACCTCACCCGCCCCCGCCTGCTCACCGCCGCCGGCGGCCTCAACGGCGAGATTACCGGCGAAGCCCTGCCCGCCTCGCTCACCCTGCGCGGCCACGTGCTGAATGCCGTGGAAGAAAAGCCCGCCGCCCTCTACCACCTGCTCCAGCAGCCCGAAACGGGCCAGACGCTCATCTTCGCCAACACCCGCGACAAGGTGGAAGAACTGGCCCAGTTCCTGCGCGGCCGGGGCGTGGCGGCCGAGGTGCTCCACGGCAAATTACCCCAGCCCGAGCGCGACAAAGCCCTGATGAAGCTGCGCAACAACTCGGCCCAGGCGCTGGTGGCCACCGACGTAGCCGCCCGCGGCATCGACGTGCCGGCCCTTGATACGGTCATTCAGTACGACCTGCCGCACGATGCCGAAACCTTCCAGCACCGGGCCGGCCGCACGGCGCGGGCCGGCGTGGCGGGCACCGCTCACCTGCTGGCCACCCCACCCGAGCAAACCCGCGTGCAAGCCTGGCCCGCCGCCCAGGCCGCGCAGTGGACGCGCCTCAAGCCGGCCCCGCTCCCCCCGGCCAACGCCGCCAACAAGCTCCCTCGCCCCGAAACCATCACGCTGCACGTTACAGCCGGTAAGAAGCACAAGGTCAGTGCCCACGACTTAGTGGGGGCCTTCGTTAACGTGGGTGGGCTCGAACGCCACACCGTGGGCCGCATCGAGGTTTTCGACTTCTACTCGTACGTGGCCGTGCCCCGCAAGCAGGCCGCCGCGCTGCTCGAAAAGCTCAACGGCGCTAAAGTCAAGGGCGTGAAAGTGCGCGTGACGGAGGTGGCGTAACGACGCAGCTTAACGGGTGCTGGCCGGGCTTCAAGCAGCATTTAGAAGCGCTTGTCGCAGTGATCCTTTGCGTCTGTCATGCGGAGCTTGCGAAGCATCTTATCGCGTCCGAGCAAACTGCTCTGACCTGACAAGATGCTTCGCAAGCTCCGCATGACAGACGCAAAGGATCACTGCGCCGCTATTAGATAGCCAGCTACATTGCTACTGGTGTCCAGCCGTAGTCAGGGGCCAATTATCAGTGCGGAAGGGCACGGCTGGCAAGCCTTCTTTATTGACGAGGTTCCCATTCGGGTTATCGGCCCAGTCGTAGCGCACGGCCACGGGCTGGGGTACGTCGGGACTCTGTACGACCACCTCTTTGCCGTCGAGCCGGGCCGTGGCCCAATAGAATTTGTGGTCGGCCCCCGCCACGGCGAAACCTTGCAGCGCCGGCCCGTTTTTGACGGCGAGCTCCGCGCCGGGCTGGTTGAATTTCAAACGAATGGCATTGCCCGCCACGGCCATACTAGCGTAGGTTGGGCCGTTGGCTACCACTTTTTTATCGCCGTAGGCAACGCGGCGGGCAGCCAGGGCCAGGCGACGGCCCACCTCCTGCTTGTTGTGCGGGTGAATATCGGCCGCCTCGCCGATGTCGATGGCGGTGGCCATGCCGGTACCGGGCACTTGCAGCGTCAGCGCCTGCGCCTCGCGCAGCTCGGCCCAGGCCGACTCGGTGGGCGTGGGCTGGGCGGGCATGAAGCTGGCTAATTGCACAAATAGGAAGGGCAGCTCGGCCTGCCATTTTTGGCGCCAGTCGGCGATGAGCGCCGGAAACAGCGTGCGGTATTGCTCCGCCCGGTCGGCGTTGCTTTCCCCCTGGTACCAGATAACGCCCTTGAGCGCGAAGGGCTGGAGCGGGGCAATCATCCCGTTATAGAGGGTAGTAGGCGCGTTCTGGCCGCTACCGGGCACCGGGGGCACGGGCAGCACCTGCGGGTCGAAGCCGGGCTGATACTGCCATGAGCCGGCCAGCGACAGCCCGGATGTACCATTGGCGGGAGCCAGCAGCAAGTCTTTGGGCTCGCCGGTAATACCGCCCCCGCCGCCCGTATCCACCACGCGCACGGCGATGACGTTGCGGCCGGGGCGCAGTACCCCGGCCGGTATCGGATAGCGGCGCAGCTGATCGTAGCCGTTGCCGTAGCCCACCCGCACGCCGTTGATGAACGTACTGTCGGCGTCGTCAATCTTGCCCAGCGTGAGGGTAAGCGGCTGGCTGGCCAGGTCGGCGGGCAGGTCAATTTCCTTGCGGAGCCACATCACCCCGTCGTAGTTGGCCAGCCCCGGCGTGCTTTCCCAGATGCCGGGCAGGGGCAGGGTGGGCCAGGCGCGGGCATCTACGGCAGGGCTGGCCCAGGTTTGGCCGCCGGGCAGGTAGCCCCGGTCGTAGGTACGGGCGTTGCGCAGCAGCTCGCGCTGCTGGGCCTCGTAGGCCCGCTGGTCGTCGTTGAGGTTGGTAGTGCGGCGGGCGAAGTCAGCCACCTGCGGGGCGAATACCGGCAGGGCTTGCAGGCCATCGGCGCTGGTCCAGGCCTCGGCGGGCGTGCCGCCCCAGCTACTCACGAGCAGCCCCACGGGCACTTTGTACTGCTGATGCACATTGCGGCCAAAAAAATACGCCACCGCCGAGAGCTGGGCCACCGTGGCCGGACTGCACACCTGCCAGCCGGTGCCAGCTACCTCGGCCTGCGGCCGGTAGGCTACGGTTTGAGTCACGGTAAAGAAGCGGATGCGGGGCCAGTTGGCCGCCGCAATTTCTTGGTCGGCCTGCTGCACGGGCTGGTAGCCGCCGGGGCGGTCTTTCACGGGCATCTGCATGTTCGACTGGCCCGAGGCCAGCCACACGTCACCCACCAGCACGTCGGTCAGCGCGATGGTATTCTGGCCCTGCACCGTGAGCTCGTACGGGCCGCCGGCGGGCGTGGCGGGCAGCGTGGCCTGCCAGCGGCCGCTGGCATCGGGAGTCGAAGCCGCGTAGGTTTTCCCCCGAAACGTAACGCGCACCTGCTCGCCCGGCGCGGCCCAGCCCCACACCGGCACCGGCCGCTCGCGCTGAAGCACCATATGGCTGCCCACTAAGGCCGGCAGGCGCACGGTAGCGTGGGCAAATGGCGCGGCCAGCAGCAAGCCAGCGGCGCAGGTCAGGGAATAACGAAGCATAAAGGCAATGGAAAAGGAGTAGAATGAAGCGATTGGCCGGGGCGGCCGGCAGTTTTTCTGCGAATATTAATCCCTCGCGCCGCAATTACCTCTCGGCTGGGCTGGGCACCCGGGCGATAGCCAATATCTTCGGGCACTCATTGCCATTCCCACCGGGCCGCGTGCGGCCGTCCTTTTCCCAATTTTGCATGTTCAGAAGCTCGCTTCTCGCCCTAGCCGGGGCGCTGGCCTGCCGCGCCGCCGTCGCGCAACAGCCTGCCCAAGCTGCCCCCCGGTCGGGCAACCCGATTTTCCCCGGTTGGTACGCCGACCCGGAGGCGGCCATTTTCGGCTCGCAGTACTGGATTTACCCCACCTACTCCGCCCCGTATGAGCAGCAGGTGTTTCTAGATGCCTTTTCCTCGCCCGACCTCGTGCACTGGACCAAGCATCCGCGCGTACTTGACACGGCCAGCGTGAAGTGGGCGCACCGGGCAATGTGGGCACCCGCCATCGTGGCCAAGGGGGGCAAGTACTACCTCTTTTTTGGGGCCAATGACTACCACCCCGAAAAGCCCAACGAGCCGCCGGGGGGCATCGGCGTGGCCGTGGCCGACAACCCGGCCGGGCCATTTCGCGACTACCTCAAGCGCCCGCTCGTGGGTACCATTGAGCACGGGGCCCAGCCCATTGACCAGTTCGTGTTCAAGGATGTCGATGGCAAGTACTACCTCATTTACGGCGGCTGGCAACACTGCAACATCGCCCAGCTCAAGGACGATTTTACGGGCTTCGTACCCTACGCCGACGGCTCGGTGTTCAAGTCCATTACCCCTAAAAATTATGTCGAGGGGCCGGTGATGTTCCGCCGCCAAGGCAAGTATTATTTCATGTGGAGCGAGGGCGGCTGGACCGGCCCCGACTACTCGGTGGCCTACGCCGTGGGAAACTCCCCCTTCGGGCCGTTTGAGCGGGTGGGCAAGGTCTTGCAGCAGGACTTGCAGGTGGGCACCGGCGCGGGGCACCACGCGGTTATCCAAGTGCCGGGTACCGATCGCTGGTACATCGCCTACCACCGCCACCCCCTGGGCGACCCCGACGGCAACCACCGCGTGGTGTGCCTCGACGAACTGCACTTCGACAAGAGCGGCCGCATTCTGCCCGTCAAAATCACCACCCAGGGCGTACCCGCCCAGCCGCTCAAACAGTAACTAACCAAGCTCTTACCCCTTGTCCGAAACCCCCGCGCCCTACCCCCGGCAGCTCCTGTTCATTTGCAGCCAGAACCGCTGGCGCAGCCTCACGGCCGAGCGTTTGCTGGCCGACCATCCTTACCTGCTGGCCCGCTCGGCGGGCACCGAGCCGGGGGCCCGGGTACGCGTGACCGCTGGCCACCTGGGCTGGGCCGAGGTCATTTTTGTGATGGAAAAGCGGCATGCCGAGCGCCTGCGGGCCAAGTTTGGGCCGGAGCTGCGCGGTAAGCCGCTCGTTACGCTGCGGATTCCCGACAATTACCGGCTCGACGACCCGGCCCTGGTGGCGCGGCTGCACGAAGAGCTGCACGCCTACTTCGGCCAGCCGCTGGCTGCTATTCGATAGCGTGCCCGCCCGTACTTTTGCCCCCCTATGAAATTTACCGTTGGTCAGATTGCCCAGGTGGTGGGCGGCACCGTAGAGGGTGACGCCGAAGCCGCCGTATCGAGCCTGGCAAAGATTGAGGAGGCCGGTCCCGGCTCCCTCGCCTTCCTGGCGAATGCCAAGTACGAGCCTTTTTTGTACACTACCCGCGCTACGGCCGTCATTGTCAGCCCCGAGCTACCCCTGCGCCAGGCTGTCGCCGCCAGCCTCATCCGGGTAGCCGACCCCTACTCGGCGTTTACCAAGCTACTCGAATTCTATGCCCAGGCCACGCGCATGGGCAAGCGCGGCGTGGAGCAGCCCAGCTACCTCGGCGAGAGCTCGACCATTGGGGCGGGCCACTACCGGGGGGCTTTTTCCTACGTGGGCGAGAACTGCGTGATTGGGGAGAACGTGCTCATTTTTCCGCACGCCTACATCGGCGACCGGGTGCGCATCGGCGATAATTCCATCATCCACGCCGGGGCTAAGATTTACGCCGATACCGTCATCGGCCAGCGCTGCGTGGTGAAGGCCGGGGCGGTGGTGGGCACCGACGGCTTCGGCTTCGCACCCCAGCCCGACGGCTCGTACCGGGCCATTCCGCAGATTGGGAACGTGGTGCTCGAAGACGACGTGAGCATCGGGGCCAACGCCACGGTAGACTGCGCCACGATGGGCAGCACGGTGGTGCGCCAGGGGACCAAAATCGATAACCTCGTGCAGCTAGCCCACAACGTGGAAATTGGCAAGCACACGGTTATCGCGGCCCAGACCGGCATTTCGGGGTCCAGCAAAGTGGGCGACTACTGCGTGCTGGCCGGGCAGGTGGGCATAGTGGGCCACATCGCGCTGGCCAACCGCACCACCGTCACGGCCCAGAGCGGCGTGCAGAAATCCACGAAGGAGGAAGGCCAGGTATTGCAGGGCTACCCGGCCTTCGGCCTCAGGGAAAATCAGCGGGCTACGGCCGTCTACCGCCGCCTGCCCGAGCTGGAACGTCGCCTCATCGCCCTCGAAAAAAGCCAGCCAGCGCCGGATAAGGCGTAGCTTTGCACCTGAATTTGGGCCGTTAGCTACTAGCTGTTAGCTGTTAGCTGCTTTTACTAGCATCGGATTGCCCGCTCTCCCCTACAGCTAACAGCTACTAGCTATCAGCTAACAGCTAGATAATGAACGATAAACAACATACCATCAAGGCCCCCGTCACGGTGCGGGGTATTGGGCTGCACACCGGCGCGGAGGCCACCATGACCTTTTGCCCCGCCCCGGTCGGCCACGGCTACAAGTTTCAGCGCGTCGATTTGCCCGGCGAGCCCATTGTGGATGCCGACGTCGACAACGTAGTTGACCTCTCGCGCGGCACCACCATCGAGCAAAACGGCGCCCGCGTCAACACCGTGGAGCACACCCTGGCCGCGCTGGTAGGCTTGCAGCTCGACAACGTGCTGATCAAGCTCAGCGGTCCCGAGCCGCCCATTATGGATGGCTCCTCGGCCGAGTTTATCAAGGCGCTGCACTCGGTGGGCTTCGAGGAGCAGAACGCGCTGCGCAACTACTACGTCATTCCCGACACCATCCGCTACGTGGACAACGCCCGGGGCGTGGAGCTTGCCGCCCTGCCCCTGAGCGACTACCGCCTCACGGTGATGGTGGACTACAACTCGCCGGTGCTCGGCTCGCAGCACGCCACGCTCACCGACATCAATCAGTTTGAGAGCGAGATTGCCAGCTCGCGCACGTTCTGCTTCTTGCACGAGTTGGAGTACTTGTACAAGTCGAACCTCATCAAGGGCGGCGACCTCTCCAACGCCATCGTGGTGGTAGACCGCGCCGTGGGCGAGCACGAGCTCGACGAGCTGGCCGCCATGCTGGGCAAGCCCAAGGTGTCGGTGAAGAAAGAGGGCATTCTTAACAACGTGGACCTGCGCCACAAAAACGAGCCCGCCCGCCACAAGCTGCTCGACATCGTGGGCGACCTCGCCCTGGTGGGCCGCCCGCTCAAGGGGCAGATTCTGGCCGCCCGCCCCGGCCACGCGGCCAACGTGGCGTTTGCCAAGCGCATCAAAAAGAAGATGCTGGAAGACAAAACCAGCCCGGTGCCGGTGTACGACCCCAGCCGCGAGCCGGTGATGGACATCAACCGCATCATGCAGGTGCTGCCCCACCGCTACCCCTTCCTGCTGCTCGACAAGGTGATTCACCTCGATGCGCAGATGGTAACGGCCGTGAAGAACGTAACCATGAACGAGCCCTTCTTCCAGGGCCACTTCCCCGGCAACCCTGTGATGCCCGGCGTGTTGCAGATCGAGGCTATGGCCCAGACCGGCGGCATCCTGGTGATGAACACCGTGCCCGACCCCGAGAACTATTGGCAGTATTTCCTGGGTATTGAGAATGCCCGCTTCCGCAAGAAGGTATTGCCCGGCGACACCGTCATTTTCCACTGCCAGCTCACGGCCCCCATCAAGCGCGGCATCGCCAAAATGAAGGGCCAGGCCTTCGTCAACGGCAAAGTAGTGTGCGACGCCGAAATGAGCGCCGCCATCGTACGCAAAGACAACGTGTAGTTTAATTATGAATTATGAATTATGAATTATGAGTTTTCTGGCGTCTCTCGACCAGCTTACTCATTCCTCTCATAATTCATAACTCATAATTCATAATTCATAATTAAAAGAAATGCTTTCTCCCCTCGCCCATATCCACCCTGCCGCCCGGCTTGCGCCGGGAGTTACCGTTGAGCCGTTTACTACCATATACGGCGACGTGGAGATTGGTGAAAATACCTGGATTGGGCCCAACGTGACCATCATGGACGGGGCACGCATCGGGGCCAACTGCCAGATTTTTCCGGGTGCGGTGATATCGGGTGTTCCGCAGGATTTGAAGTTCGCCGGCGAGGTAACTACGGCCCACATCGGCGACTATACCGTGCTGCGCGAGTGCGTAACCGTGAACCGCGGCACCGTGGACCGGGGCCGCACGGTGGTGGGCAGCCACTGCCTGCTGCAAGCCTACGTGCACATCGCCCACGACTGCCTGGTGGGCAACCACTGCGTGATTTCCAACGCCACCCAGATGGCGGGCCACGTGCAGGTGGGCGACTGGGCCATCATCGGCGGCACCACGGCCATCCATCAGTTTACCAACATCGGGGCGCACGCCTTTATCGCGGGGGGCTCGCTGGTGCGCAAGGACGTACCGCCCTTCGTGAAGGCCGCCCGCGAGCCCCTCACCTACGCCGGGGTCAACTCGGTGGGGCTGCGCCGCCGGGGCTTTAGCGAAGACCAGGTAACGGCCATCCACGAGATGTACCGCACGCTGTACCTTAGCGGCTTGCCCATGACGGAGTCGCTCAACCGCATCGAGGTCGAGCTGCCGCCCTCGCCCGAGCGCGACGAGATCACGCAGTTTGTGCGCTCGGCCGCCCGCGGCATCATCAAAGGCCCGAGCCGCGGGGGCTCGGTCGATGAAAACGCGGATTAATTTTTTTGAGCTGTTAGCTTTTAGCGGCTAGCCGTTAGCTTTTTCGGTGAACCAAGCTAAGGGCTAGCCGCTACAAGCTAATGGCTTTACGAATTGACGCGCAAGACCTGGGCCGCCGCTACGGCCGCCAGTGGATTTTTCGGCGGTTGAGCTATGCTTTCGAGTTCGGCTCAGCCACGGCCATTCTGGGCCCTAATGGCGCAGGCAAGAGCACGCTGCTCAGTATCTTAGCGGGCCAGCTGTTGCCTTCAGAAGGTGTAGTGAGCTACGAGTGGGAACCCAGCGGAAAGCCGCTGCCCGTGGCCGAGGTGCCGCGCCAGCTGGCTTACTGCGCACCCTACCTGGAGCTGCCCGAAGACTTTACCCTGCTGGAGCTGCTGGCCTTCCACACCAGGCTCAAGCCGCTACGGCCGGGGGTGTCGATTGCCGACCTAGTGGAAATTATGTACCTGCACAAGGCGCGGCACCAAGCGGTGCGCACGTTTTCGTCGGGCATGAAGCAACGCCTCAAGCTGGGGCTGGCCCTGTACGCGGCCGCCCCGCTGCTGCTGCTCGACGAGCCCACCACCAACCTCGACGCCCAGGGCGCGGCTTGGTACCTGGAGCATGTGGCCCGCGTACGCGACACCGGCCGGCTCGTCATTGTGTCGTCCAACGTGCCGGCCGAGTACGACTTTTGCGACGCCCAGGTGCGCATCACTGATTTTCAATAAAAACCGTTTCTCTGATGCTTAGCAACGCAGAGCAAGACTACCTGGCGGCCGAGCGGCGGGACCCTGGCCGCAGCGACTACCTGGATGGGCAGGTGTTCCCGCTGCCCGCACCCACCCCCGAGCACTTGCTCCTGGCGGAGAATACGGCCCTGCTGCTGGCCGAGCAGGCCGGGGAGCGGGGCTGGACCGTGCTGGGCAGCGCCACCCGCGTGCACGCGCTCGGGGCTGGCCTGTTTACCTACCCCGACGTGGCGCTCGTGGCTGGCAAGGTGCTGCGACTGGCCGACGAGTACCGCGATACCCTGCTCAATCCCACGCTGCTGGTGAAGGTGCTCCCCCACCCCATGCCGGCGCATTTTCAGGAGCTGTTCGAGGCGTACTACGCCATCCCGACGGTGCAGCACGTGATATTGATCACCGAATTTGCGGCCCGGGTATCGCTGGGCTCGCGCAATGCCGAGGGTAACCTTGACGTGCTGGGCTTTACCGGAATGGAGGCCGTGCTCACCGTGGCCGACCTGGACTTGGCCCTGCCACTGGCCGAGATATACCGGGGCGTGCGGCTGCGGGCGTAGCCTTTGCGAGGTTATTTAAGTCCTTAGGGCGCCCGACCCCAACCCATTTGGCCGCCCGCCGTATCTTCGCTCTACGTTCCAAAACCCCATTCAATTACCCTCTACTGCCCTTTTTTGTTATGCGACAGTACGATAACCTGGACGACGACGACCTCGGCGACGACGATAACCTTGACACCTTCGCCCGCACCGGCGGTGCTAAGACCCGCGGCTCAGGCGAGGACCAACTCTCGGCCAAATACGCCGACTACCTGATGTGGCGCGACACCGGCTCCTCGCACGACGAGGCGCTCGACCTGGCTTCCATGACCGAAGACGAGTTTACGACTGCCGAGGCGGCCGAAGACCCCGATGGCGGCAGCATGGGCCGCCTCGATGATGAGGACGACGACCTCGACAGCGACGACGAGGATGACGATTTCGGCGGCGGCAGCTCGCGCGGCCGGGGCCGTAGCGACGACTACGACAGCGATTACTAAGCACCAGATGAGCGCTAAAGAGGGCCAGTCGGTACGCAATGCGTAGCGGCTGGCCCTCTTGTATTTCTTCTAGTGACGCACTGGCCGCGTCAGAACTGGCTACGGATAGATACTTTCACGTTGCGCCCGGTGAAAGGCAAAGCCATTGGTCGGGGTCAGCTGCATTTCGAAGAGCACCTGCTTGCTGGCATACTCCAGCTCGATGATTTTGCCGCCCGTACCGGTCGCGTTGGGCACCTGGTAACCCGGGCAGAACAGGAGGTGATTGACGGCGGGCAGATACTGCACCCGCGACACGATGGAGGAAAAGGTCTGGGCGCCGCGCTCCTTGCCGTAGGTCCAGACTTGCTGCACCGTGCGGGCGGCCGGGTCGATGCGGTACACCACCGCCCGGCTGTAATGAGCTGACGCATTGCGAATAAAGTTGCGGTTGGTACCGTTGTCGAACAGCAGCAGGTCGCCGTTGGGCATGAGCTGCACGGAATGCTGGTACCAGTTCCACTCAAAATCCGGGGCGTTGGCCGAGCCGTTGACTACGGCCGTATCGGCGATTACTTGGCCGGCGGCGCTGAGCGGCGTCAGGGCTAACTGGCTTAGGCTCTGGCCTTGGTGGTTCGTACCCCAGCCGCGATGCGGGGCCAGCAGCCACTTCACCCGGTTGTCGTAAGTGAGCTTGACCACGCCCTGGTGGCGGCCCGATACGATAATGGTATTGTCGGAAGGGTCGTAGAGCACCGCGTTGCCGTGAAACCAGTCGGCCGGGTCGGCTTCCAGCGCGTGGCGGTTTTCGTCGAGGCTTTGCTTGAGGTCCCACTCCTGCACTACGCGGTTGGCGTGGCGGTCAACCTCTACCACGTAGTCCTGATTGGTGGCCGTGCCATCGGGATGAGTACTACCGATTTTATTGACCGTCGCCAGGAAATTCCCATCGGGCTTCTCGTAGAGCTCGTGGTGAAACGTGTAGCCCGTCATGGTCCAGCGGTTGACGATGGCACCGTACACATCGACCTCGTACAGTTGGCTAGTAGATTTATTGCCAAAGCAATAATTGCCATTGCGCAGCCGGCTGATGCCGCAATCGTACGAGAGCTGCGCCAGCTCGGGCAAGGTGCGGTAGTCGAGCAGCCAGCGAATGTCGCCGTAGTTGTCCACGATGAGCGGCATCTGCGGGTCCGTGGCGCTGAAGTTGCTCACCAACGTAAAATCGCCCCCCAGCGCACTGCCCGCCGGGGCCGTGGTAACGAGGCTGGTGGGCATGTTCGGCGGCAGGGGCGGCGTCTGAATGGTGAGGGTCGTATCGGCCAGCAGCTGGCCATCCAGATTCACGAGCTGCACCGATACTGCATTGGCGTAGTCGGGGTATAGCCCCAGGATGGGCACGTCGTGCGCCGTTCCCTCATCGGTAAACTGCTGGGTCAGGTCCGACGCGGTCCCGTGCCGGCCGTGCACGACCAGCCGCAGTTGTCCGCTCTGACGCGAAGTAAAAGTCAGCCGCGCCGTCAGCGGCGCGTAGCCCGAAGGGTTGAGCACCAGCGCCCCTGCGCCAAACGACAATTGTAAGGTGGTCGCGGGTACCGGCGCTTGCCCGTCCTCTCGGCGACAGCCAGCCAGCAGCGCTACCCCCAGCGCCAAAGCGTATGCAATTTTCATGAAATCAACATTTTATGAGTATTTGCTCCTTTTGAGTGGTCGGCTGGCGACGGGTTTAACCGGCACGAAAAAGCCCTAGCCGCGGGGCGACTAGGGCTGTCCTGCTCAGTTGGCTTAGCACGCTCATCCCAACCCAGTTGGGGGCAGGCTTGCGGCCAAAAATTATTTTGCTCCGAATACGCGCTTGAGCAGGGCCGTGGATTGGGCGGCCGGGTTCTGGCGGATTTTGGCCTCCTGCTGGGCCAGCAGCACGAAGAGGCCGTCTACGGTCTGGGCCGTCACGTAGTCGGTGAGGTTGTTCTTGGCTGGCGTCATGAGCGGAATCTTGTTGTAGCGCTCGATGAGCTTGGCGTAAGCGGCATTGGCCCCTACCTGGTCGAGGCTCTGCACGATGCTGGGGCGCAGGGCGGCGTTGAGGGCCGCCTCCGAGTTTTTGCGCAGCAATTGGGTGGCGGCGTCCTTGCTGCCGCTGGTCACGAGCGAGAGCGCATCGGTGAGCGAGAGATTCTGCAAGGCGTTGAGGAAGATATCCTTGGCGGCCGGCGCGGCCGTTTCGGCGGCGCGGTTCATGAGGTTGGTAGCCTGCTCCACGGCCTGCTTACCGATGGGGCCGGGCAGGGCGTTGAGCGTGGTCGCCACCAACTGCGCGTCGGGCGGGAAGGGAATGCGGATGTCGTCGTTGAGGTTGAAGCCGTCGGGCTCGGAGGCAAAGGCCACGGCCTTGGTAATACCGGTGCTGAGCGCCTCGCGCAGGCCACTGGCCGCCTCGGCCTCGGTGAGGGGGGCGGGCGTTGCCACGGTCGTGGTTTTGGTGGTCGTGGTGGTGGTTTTAGTCGTGGTTTTTACCGGCGCCTTCTTAGCGGTGGTCTTCTTGGTGGTAGCCTTTTTGGTAGTTTGGGCCAGGGCCGGGGCGGCGCTGCACAAAGCCAGGGCCAGGAGTAGATTTTTCATCGGGCAGAAAAAGAAAAAAGGTGGGGCATCCAAACCGGATGGCGCGTATAGCTGTCCTGCTGGCACCCCACCGCAAAGTTCTCTACAAAACCTTGCCAACCTATTCTATTTCGATTCGATGGACGTTGAAATCATGACAATTGGCGACGAACTGCTCTACGGGCAGGTCGTAGATACCAATTCGGCCTTCATGGGCCAGCAGCTGGGCCGGCTGGGCCTGCGCGTGCGCCAGATCACGAGCGTGAGCGACCGCGCCGACGAGATAGTGGCCGCCCTCGACCAGGCCCGCCAGCGGGCTAAGGTCATTCTCACCACCGGCGGCCTCGGCCCTACCAAAGACGACCTCACCAAGCACGTGCTGGCCCGCTACTTCGGCCGTGAATTGGTGGAACACGCGCCCACGCTACGCCACGTGGAAGAGATTTTCCGGCGCTTCAACCGCCCCATGCTCGACGTCAACCGCCAGCAGGCGATGGTACCGGCGGGCACCGAGGTGCTGCACAACGCCGTGGGTACCGCCCCCGGCATGTGGATCGAGGACGGCGGCACGGTCTTCATCAGCATGCCCGGCGTGCCCTTCGAGATGAAGCGCCTGATGCAGGACGAGGTGCTGCCCCGGCTGCAAGCCAAGTTTGACCTGGCTCCCATCGAGCACGTGGTCGTGATGACCGCCGGCCTGGGCGAGTCGTTTTTGGCCGAGAAAATCAAGGACTGGGAAAACGCCCTGCCGCCCAATGTCAAGCTGGCCTACCTACCCAGCCTGGGCAGCGTGCGCCTGCGCCTCACCGGCACGCCCGATGGCGAGCCCGACCTGCGCGACCGGATGCTGAAGCTCCTGCCCGAGCTGCGCCGGCGCATCGGCGAGTACATTTTCGCCGAGGAAGACTCGCCGCTAGAAGTGGTTGTAGGTCAAATTCTGAAAGCCAAAAACTGGCAGCTCGGCACCGCCGAAAGCTGCACCGGCGGCGCGGTGGCGCAGCGCATCACCAGCGTACCGGGCAGCTCGGCCTACTTCCGCGGCAGCGTGGTAGCTTATGACAACGACCTCAAGGAAAGCCTATTGGGCGTCAACGCCGAAACCCTGGGTCAGCACGGGGCGGTGAGCGAGCCTACCGTACGCGAGATGGCCGAAGGTGCCCGCGCCCGCCTGGGCTGCGACGTAGCGCTGGCTACCAGCGGCATTGCCGGCCCCGGCGGTGGCACGCCGCTCAAGCCGGTCGGCACCATCTGCATTGCCTGCGCCACCCCCGCCGGCACGGTGAGCCGGCAGTTCAACATCGATCGCGGCCGGCAGACCAACATCGAGTACACTACCCAGGCGGTGCTGATCCTGCTGTGGCAGCAATTAGCGGGACACCGCGAGGCCGAGCTGTTGAAGGTGTAATACTGTAACACCAAGCTCCGGCTTGGTGCAGCGCCGTGGGGAACTCACCGAGTACGTTATCATAGCGCCTGGCGAGCCCTGCCACCGCACCAAGCCGGAGCCTGGTATTACAGCATTCTACAGCGGCGTATTAGTAAGTATAATGGTCGAGGTAAGAACTACCTTTGTCCCATGCCCTATAAGCAGCTTATTATTTTAGCCGCGCTATGTAGCGTGATGCAGAAAAGTGCGGCCCAAGGTCGCGATACCGCCTTTGCCATTCACAAGCTCTTCCTGCAAAAGCGGCAGCACGGTGAAAATATCGCCACCGGCGGCATCAGTATGGTCACGGATGCTAGCACGCTAAATAGTGCTCTCTGCGGCCTTGTTATCGGGGCCGGTCCAGCCGTGCTGGGCCTGCGGAAAGCGACCCTCTACAGCGCCCAGCACGAACAGGAGATTTTGACCGCCTACGCCAATGGTACTCCCCTGCCCGCCGAGGTACGGCGGCAGCTGCGGCGCAAGCATTTCCACCGCACGATCAAGGATATAGCGGGCCAGGTACGGTAGCCAATGGCAAGGGGTATGGAGCGAATTACAAACGTTTGTTAGTTTTACGGCGTTAACCCGGCTATTCTCCCACCCTAGCCCCGCCATGCTCTTCAATCCCGACCTCGAGCGCCTACCGCTGCCGCAGCTCCGCGCCTTGCAAAATGCCCGGCTCAAGGAGCAGGTGGCGTACCTGAGCGAGCGCGTGCCGTTCTACCAGCGCAAATTTGCCGAGGCGGGTATCAACCCCGCCACGTTTCGCGGGCTGGAAGACCTTGGCAAGCTGGGCTTTACTAAGAAGGCCGATTTTCGAGACAATTACCCGTTCGGGCTCTTCGCAGTTCCTGAAGCCGAGGTGGCGCGGCTGCACTGCTCCAGCGGCACTACCGGCAAGGCCACGGTGGTGGGCTACTCGGCCGGCGACCTCGCTATTTTTTCGGAAGTAGTGGCCCGCTCGCTGGCCGCCGCCGGCTGCCGGCCGGGCATGAAGGTGCAGAACGCCTACGGCTACGGTCTGTTTACGGGCGGGCTGGGCCTGCACTACGGGGCCGAACGGCTGGGGCTGACGGTCATCCCGGTTTCGGGTGGCAGCACCGACCGGCAATTGCAGCTCCTCCAGGATTTTCGCCCCGAAATTCTCTGCGCCACGCCCTCCTACGCCCAGGTACTGGCCGAGGAGCTGCACCGGCGCGGCATCGCGCCGGAGGCCATCAACCTGAAGCTGGCCGTGCTGGGGGCCGAGCCCTGGACCGAGGCCGTCCGCACGCAGGTGCAGGACGGGCTGCGCGTGGCGGCAACCAACATCTACGGCCTGAGCGAAATCCTCGGCCCCGGCATTTCGCAGGAAGACGTGGACGAGCGCGGCACCGGCAGCTACGTGTGGGAAGACCATTTCTACCCCGAAATAGTGGATAAGGACACCGGCGAGCCGGTAGCCGCCGGCGAGCTGGGCGTCTTGGTTTTCAGCACGCTGACCAAGAAGGCCATGCCCATCCTGCGCTACTGGACGGGCGACATCACCAATCTGTACTACGACCACTCGGTAAAGCGCACCCACGTGAAGATGGGGCCGATTCGCGGCCGCGCCGACGATATGCTCATCATTCGCGGGGTTAATTTTTTTCCTACGCAGGTCGAGGCTATCATCAGTGAGCTGGCCCACGCCAGCCCGCACTACCAGGTGGTGGTGGCCCGGCGCGGCAGCCTCGACGAGGTAGAGGTGCATGTGGAAGTAGCCGAGCCGCTGCTGCGCGAGCTGGGGCTGGCCGGCGTACCTCTCTCGGCCGAGCACGTGCAGGCGCACGACTGCCTGCGCCAGCTGCAAGGCATTTTCACCAAGAAAATCAAGGATAATGTCGGCCTCAGCATGCGGGTCAGCCTGCTGGGCAATGGGCAGCTACCGCGCAGCGAGGGCGGCAAGCTGAACCGCGTGCAGGATTTGCGCGGGGTGAAATAGCAGAGAGAAAGGCCGTTCTAAAACGGTTGTCATGCTGACGAAGGAAGCATCTTGTCAGGGCAGGCAGAACATAAGTTGAGCATTCGCACGAACCTGACAAGATGCTTCCTTCGTCAGCACGACAACCGTTATCCTAAGTACATGAGCCGCTTCCACTCCCTAAAAATCAAGAGCATCACCCGCGAAACACCCGATTGCGTATCGCTGGCCTTCGAGGTGCCGGCCGAGCTGCGCGACACCTTCCGCTACCAGCCCGGCCAGTACCTGACGCTGCGCCGCGAGCACGAGGGCGAGGAGCTGCGCCGCAGCTACTCGCTGTGCAGCAGCCCGCTCGACGACGAGTGGCGCGTGGCCATCAAGCAAGTGCCCGGTGGGCGCTTCTCAACCCTGGCCGTGGCCGACGGCCTGCGCCCCGGCGATTGGCTGGACGTGCTACCGCCGCAGGGCCGCTTCTCGCCCACCCTGCACCCGGGCCAGGCCCGGCGCTACGCGCTATTTGCGGCGGGCAGCGGCATCACGCCCATCCTCAGCATTGCTAAAACGGTGCTGCTCACCGAGCCGGGCAGCCACGTGTACCTGGTGTACGGCAACCGGGGGCGCAACTCGATTATTTTCAAGGAGCAGATTGAGGGCCTGAAAAATAAATTCCTGGGCCGGCTGAGCGTGTACCACGTGTTGAGCCGCGAGCAGGGCGAAAGTGATTTGTTTTTCGGGCGGGTAGATCAGGCCAAGACGGCGCAGCTGCTGCGCCAGCTCATCCCGGCGGCGGGCCTCGACGAGGCATTCATCTGCGGCCCCGAGGAGATGATTCACGGCGTGCGCCAGGCCCTGGCCGAGGCCGGCGTAGCTCCCGAAAAAATCCACTTCGAGCTATTCGCCGCCACCAGCGGGGCCGGCAGAGCGGCCGCCCTAACCCGCCCAGTGGGCACCGACGATCAGAAGAGCCAGGTAACCGTGCGCCTCGACGGCCGCGCCTACCGCCTCGACATGTCGTACTACGGTGATACTGTGCTCGATGCCGCCCTATCCGCCGGCATCGACGCGCCCTATTCCTGCAAAAACGGCATGTGCAGCACCTGCCTGGGCCGCGTGACGGCCGGTACCGTGGCGATGGACGTAAACTACTCGCTCTCAGCCGACGAAGTAGCCAAGGGCTACGTGCTCACCTGCCAGGCCCGCCCCACCGCACCCGCGGTAACGGTAGATTTCGACCAATAGCCGCCCCGCGCCGCTTTCTCGGCGGGAAAGCTGGTGCCACCGTATGCGCTAGTTGCCAGCCCGCGCAGCACGCATTCCCACCCGGGCTTCTACTCTATGGAAAATCCTGCCCCTTCTTCGCTAACGCCCTACGTGCAGCGCGTACTTATCGCGGTGAGCCTTACCGTTTTGGTGCTGGGCATCCTCGGCTTACTGGGGCTGGCCTTCGGCGTATTTCTGCGCTTGCTGGCGGCGCTGCTCATTGCCCTACCGCTGCGGGCCAGCGCGGCCTGGCTGCACCGCCGCACCGGGCTACCCGAGGGGCTGGGCGTGGCCGTGCTGTGCTTGCTGGTACTGGCCCTGCTGGGCGGCATGGGCTGGCTGTTTTCGGCCAAGCTTAGCGAGCAGGTGAGCACCTTACAGCAGCAGCTCCCGCAGGCCATTCGCAACGTGCAGGCCCGGGTGAGCGGCACCGAATGGGGCCAGTGGCTGGCCGGTGAAAATTTCGACTACCGCAAAATCATGGGCGGCACCTCGGAGTGGCTGGGCCGGGCCACGGGCATCTTCTCCACCACCTTCAGCATCCTGGCCGATGGCTACGTCATTGCTTTCCTGGCGGTGTTTTTAGTGCTTCAGCCCAAAACTTACCGCGCCGGCCTGGTGATGCTGGTGCCCAAGGCCAGCCGCGCCCGCGCCCACGAGGTGCTCGATAAAATCAGCAGCACGCTCGTGAGCTGGGTGCTGGGCCGGCTGGCTTCCATGCTCTTCGTGGGCGTGCTCACGGTACTGGGGCTGAGCTTTTTGGGAATGCCGCTGGCGGGCGTGCTGGGGCTGTTTGCGGGCCTGGTGACGTTTATTCCCAACATCGGGCCGGTGGTGTCGATGGTGCCGGCGCTACTGCTGGCCTTCTTCAACGGCGGGCCGCACATGGCGCTCTACGTATTGCTGCTGTACCTGGGGGCCCAGACGCTGGAGAGCGCGGCCGTGTCGCCGGTGTTGCAGCAGCGGCTCATCTCGCTGCCACCCGCGCTGGTGCTGGTGGGGCAGCTCATCATCGGCTCGTTTACGGGGCTGCTGGGCCTCATGCTGGCCACGCCCATTATTGCCATTATTACGGTGCTGGTGAAGATGTTGTACGTGCACGACGTGCTGGGCGACCGCGAGGCGCATGTCTAGCGCCGGTGCGGACCGCAGTCGGGCTCATTAGCTGAATTTTCCTTACCTTTGGAAAAACTAACGTTTGTTAGTATTTGTTGTTCGCTTATGGAAACGCTCGCCCCCGACCTCTCGCCCGAAGCACAGTTTCAGGCCCGCATCGACGCCGACATCCGCATCGAGCCCAAAGACTGGATGCCCGAGGCGTACCGCAAAACGCTCATCCGGCAGATTTCGCAGCACGCGCACTCCGAGCTGGTGGGCATGCTGCCCGAAGGCAACTGGATAACCCGGGCGCCCTCGCTCAAACGCAAGGCCATCTTGCTGGCCAAGGTGCAGGACGAGGCCGGCCACGGCCTGTACCTCTACAGCGCCGCCGAGACGCTGGGCACTTCCCGCGATCAGATGCTGGCCGACCTGCACTCGGGCAAGGCCAAGTACAGCAGCATTTTCAACTACCCCACCCTGAGCTGGGCCGACATGGGCTGCGTGGGTTGGCTCGTCGATGGGGCGGCCATTCTCAACCAGGTGCCGCTGTGCCGCACGTCCTACGGCCCCTACGCCCGCGCCATGGTGCGCGTGTGCAAGGAGGAAAGCTTCCATCAGCGCCAGGGCTTCGAGATTATGCAGACGCTCTGCGAGGGCGCGCCCGTGCAAAAGGAGATGGCCCAGGAGGCGCTCAACCGCTGGTGGTGGCCCACGCTGATGATGTTCGGCCCCAAAGACGCCGACTCGCCCAACACCGAGCAGAGCATGAAGTGGCGCATCAAGCGCTTCACCAACGACGAGCTGCGCCAAAAATTCGTGGATATGATGGTGCCCCAGGCCGAGTTTCTGGGCCTCAAGGTACCCGACGACAAAGTGCAGTGGAACGAGGAGCGCCAGGCCTACGACTTCGGCGAGGTAGACTGGGAAGAATTCTGGAACGTGGTGAAGGGCAATGGTCTCTGCAACCACGAGCGCCTGCAAGCTCGCGTGCAAGCCCACGAGGAAGGGGCCTGGGTACGCGAAGCCGCGCTGGCCCACGCCGCCAAGCGCAAGGAGCGCGCGGCCGTGGCGGCGTAATCTCATCCCCGAAGGAATGTAACACCAAGCTCCAGCTTGGTGATAGCCCGGCGAGTAACCTCAGGCGCCGCACCAAGCTGGAGCTTGGTGTTACACCGTGCTTCGCCAGTTCAACATACTACCAATGATTCAGCAAGAATGGCCTCTCTGGGAGGTCTTTATCCGCAGCAAGCAGGGGCTGGACCACAAGCACGTCGGCAGCCTGCACGCCGCCGACGCGGCGATGGCCATGCAAAACGCCCGCGACGTCTACACCCGCCGCCTCGAAGGCGTGAGCATCTGGGTGGTGGAGTCGCGGCACATCCACGCCTCCAACCCCGACGAAGCCGCCGAATTTTTCGAACCGGCCGCCGATAAGGTGTATCGGCACCCCACGTTTTACGACGTGCCGGATTCCATCAAACATATGTAAGCCCGATGGCCACGCCCGACCTTTCGCCCGCCCAACTGGCCGCGCCAACCTACCCGGCTGAGCTGCGCAGCCAGCTGTTTCAGTACGTCGTGCAGCTTGCCGACACCAGCCTCATTCTGGCGCACCGCCTGTCGGAATGGTGCGGGCACGGCCCCGTGCTGGAGCAAGACCTGGCCCTGTCCAACATCGCGCTCGACCTGCTGGGCGAGGCCCGCAGCTATTACCAGTACGCCGCCGAGCTTGAAGGCCGCGGCCGTACCGAAGACGACCTGGCCTACCTGCGCTCGGCCGTGGAGTACCGCAATCCGCTGCTCGTGGAACAGCCCAACGGCGACTTTGCTTACACCATAGTGCGGCAGTTTTTGTTCGACAATTTTCATTATCAGCTGCTGAAGGAATTGAAAGCCGGTCCCGATGCCCGGCTGGCCGCCATTGCCGAGAAGTCGCTGAAAGAAGCGGCCTACCACCTCAAGTGGAGCTCGGAATGGCTGATTCGCCTCGGCGACGGCACGCCTGAGAGCCGCCGCCGCCTCGACAAGGCCATTGCCGCGCTCTGGCGCTTTGCGGGGGAGCTGACCACGCCCACGCCCGGCGAAAGTCACTTGCAGGAGCTGGGCCTGGTGCCCGACTACGCGGCGCTGCTGCCGGCCATGCAAGCGCACGTCGCGCACGTGCTGGCCGAGGCCACGGTGCCGCTGCCCACCGCACCCGTGGCGCAGCTGGGCGGCAAAACCGGCCGGCACTCCGAGCACCTGGGCTACCTGCTGGCCGAGCTGCAATACCTGCAACGCACTTACCCCGGCCTGACGTGGTAACCGCCGCGCCCGCCCCCACCGAGGCCCGCATCTGGCAGCTGCTGGAGGATGTGACCGACCCCGAGGTGCCGGTGCTCAGCATCCTCGACCTGGGCATCGTGCGCCAGGTGTCGATTGAGGGCGAGCACATTACGGTGACCATTACGCCCACGTACTCGGGCTGCCCGGCCATGAACGCTATCGCCACCGACATCCGGCTGCGGCTGCTGGCCGAGGGCTATTCCCAGCTCACCATCCACAACCAGCTCAGCCCGGCCTGGACCACCGACTGGATGACCCCGGCCGGCCGCGCCAAGCTCGAAGCCTACGGCATCGCCCCGCCCGTCGATGGCACGGCAACCGGGCACGTCCTCAACCTCTTCGGCCAGGATACGGCCGTGCGCTGCCCCCTCTGCAAGTCGGCACACACGCACCTAGTCAGCCAGTTCGGCTCCACCGCATGTAAAGCGCTCTATCAGTGCGACGACTGCCGCGAGCCCTTCGACTACTTCAAATGCCACGCCTAATTCAGCCTGTAGCGTAAGCTTTAGCTTACGCTACATTTTCCCACATCATGTCCGACACCTCCCTGCTCTTCACCCTTGCCGATGGCGTAGCCACCCTCACGCTCAACCGGCCCGACGTTTTCAACAGCATCAACAAGCCCCTGGCCCTGGCCCTGCAACAGCGCCTGCGCGAGTGCCAGGCCGATGCCAGCGTACGCGCCGTGGTGCTCACCGGCACCGGCCGCGCCTTCTGCGCCGGCCAGGACCTGGCCGAGATAACCGGCCCGGCGGCCCCCGACGTGTCGGAAATTGTGGAGAAGCACTACAACCCGCTCATCCTGCTGATTCGGGAGCTGGACAAGCCCGTTATCGCGGCCGTGAACGGCGTAGCCGCCGGCGCGGGGGCCAACATCGCGCTGGCCTGCGACATCGTCGTCGCCCGGGAGTCGGCGTCCTTCATCCAAGCTTTCAGTAAGATCGGCCTGGTGCCCGACAGCGGGGGCACCTACTTCCTGCCGCGCCTTGTGGGAATGCAGCGGGCCAGCGCCCTCATGCTTACCGGCGACAAGGTGAGCGCCGCCGAAGCCATGCAGATGGGCATGATTTACAAGGCTTTCGCCGATGAAAGCTTCGATCAGGAAGTAGCCAAGCTGGCCCACAAAATGGCTAATCTGCCCACCAAGGGCCTGGCCTACACCAAGCAGCTGCTCAACGATACCTACGCTCACGACCTCACCCAGCAGCTCCGCGCCGAGGGCGACTACCAGCTCCGCGCCGGCCAAACTGCCGACTACCGCGAGGGCGTCACCGCCTTCCTCGAAAAGCGCCAACCCACTTTCACAGGGCGGTGAGATAGTGAGATGGTGAACTAGTGAGTTGGTGGGTAGTAGCGCGTCCGCAAACTCACTAGCTCACCATTTCACCACTCACCATTTCACCATCTCACCATCTCACCTAATGACCATCGGTATCATCGGCAGCGGCGCAATGGGCGCGGGCATCGCGCAAGTGGTGGCTGCTGCCGGCCACGAAGTACACCTGCTCGACCAAAGCGCGGCGGCCCTCGATAAGGCCCGGGCCAGCATCGGGGCCAACCTGCGTAAGCTGGCCGAGAAAGGCAAGCTGACTGCCGAAGCTGCCGAGGCGGCCATTGCCCGGCTGCACCCCACCACCGCGATGCCGGACTTTGCCGACTGCGGCCTGGTCATCGAGGCCATCGTGGAGGATTTAGCGGTAAAGCAACAAGTTTTCAAGCAGGTAGAAAGCCTCGTGCCGGCTGACTGCATCTTGGCTAGCAATACTTCTTCGCTCGCCATTACGGCCATCGCGGCGGCTTGCCAGCGGCCCGAGCGGTTTATCGGCATCCATTTTTTCAACCCGGCCCCGCTCATGCAGCTGGTGGAGGTTATTCCGGCCGTGCAAACCCGCACCGGGCTGGCCGAGGAAATCCGGGCGCTGGTGGCGAGTTGGGGCAAGCGCCCGGTGCTGGCCCAGGACACGCCCGGCTTCATCGTCAACCGCGTGGCGCGGCCGTTTTACGGCGAGGCCATTCGGATTTTGGAGGAAGGTATCGCCGACATCGCCACCATCGACTGGGCGCTGACCGAGCTTGGCGGCTTTCGCATGGGGCCGTTTGCGCTGATGGATTTTATCGGGCACGACGTCAATTACCGGGTAACCGAATCGGTGTTCAACGCCTTTTTTTACGACCCGCGCTACCGGCCCTCGTTTACCCAGCGGCGGCTGTTTGAGGCGGGCTACTACGGCCGCAAGGCCGGGCGCGGCTTCTACGACTACGCCCCCGGCGCGACTCAGCCCGAACCCAACCGCGACCCGGCGCTGGGCCAGCGCGTCCTGCACCGCGTGCTGGCCATGCTCATCAACGAGGCGGCCGAGGCCCTGCACCTGCGCGTGGCCTCGGCCACCGACCTAGAGCTCGCCATGACCACCGGCGTCAACTATCCCAAGGGCCTACTGGCCTGGGCTGATGAGCTGGGGCCAGCCACCGTGCTGGCCACCCTCGACGGCCTCTACCACGACTACCACGAAGACCGCTACCGCGCTAGCGTGCTGCTGCGCCGGCTGGCTACTTCCAATCAGCGCGTTCTATCCGCATGAGTGCTTCCGAAAACTCGTCTCCTCAACCCCACCACGCCGTGCAGGCCTGGCTCGATAAGCGCGACCCGTTCAGCGCGTGGCTGGGGGTGATTATCGAAGAAATCCGACCCGGCTACTGCCGCCTGCGCCTGCCCGTACGGCCCGAAATGCTCAATGGCTTCGGGATGCTGCACGGCGGCGTCACGTTTGCGGCGGCTGACACGGCGTTTTCCATCGCCTGCAACACCCACGGCCGCCAGAGCGTGGGGCTGTCGGTCACCATCGACTACCTGGAGCCCGGCCAGCCCGGCGACGTTATCACGGTCGAGGCCACCGAGGAAAGCCTCAAGCACCGCGTGGGTGTGTATCAGGTTGGTATTCACAACCAAAACGGCCTGCGGCTGGCCATCTTCAAAGGCACGGCCTACCGCACCAGTATTGAGAACTCCTAATTTTAGCTGTTAGCCGCTAGTTATTAGCTGTCAGCTTTTTTGCTGCATGGAGGCTAATAGCTAGCAGCTAACAGCTAATAGCTAAACCATGAATCAAGCCTATATCATCGACGGCGTGCGCACGCCCATCGCCAATTTTGGCGGCTCGCTGGCCACCGTGCGCCCCGACGACCTCGCCGCCCACGTAATCGGCGAGCTGCTGAAGCGCCAGCCCAGCGCCGACCCCGCCGCCGTGGCCGACGTTATTCTGGGCTGCGCCAACCAGGCCGGCGAAGACAACCGCAACGTAGCCCGCATGGCCGCGCTGCTGGCTGGCCTCCCCTACTCCGTACCCGGCGAAACCATCAACCGGCTTTGCGCCAGCGGCTTGTCGGCGGGCGTGGCGGCGGCCCGCGCCATTCAGAGCGGCGACGGCGACCTGTTCGTAGCCGGCGGCGTGGAGAGCATGACCCGCGCGCCGTTCGTCATGTCGAAGCCTTCCAAGGCCTTCGGCACCGATTCGCAGATGGCCGATTCGAGCTTCGGCTGGCGCTTCATTAACCCGAAAATGCAGGCGCTGTACGGCACCGATGCGATGGGCGAGACCGCCGAAAACCTCGCCGACCAGTACGGTATCAGCCGCGAAGACCAGGATAAATTTGCCCTGGCCTCGCAGCAGAAAGCCGCCGCCGCCCAACGCCGCGGCCGGCTAGCCCAGGAAATCGCGCCCGTGCCCATTCCGCAGCGCAAGGGCGAGCCGGTGCTGTTTGCCGAAGACGAGTTTCTCAAGCCCGCTACCTCGCTCGACGGGCTGGCCCAGCTGCGCCCCGCTTTCCGCAAAGCTGGCGGCACCGTCACCGCTGGCAACGCCTCGGGCCTCAACGACGGGGCCGCCGCTCTGCTGCTGGCTTCGGAAGCAGGTGTCAAACAGCATAATCTTACGCCCAAGGCTCGCTTCGTGAGCATGGGCGTGGCCGGCGTTGAGCCGCGCCTCATGGGCATCGGGCCGGTGCCGGCCAGCCAGCTGGCCCTCAAAAAGGCTGGTCTCACGCTCAACGACATCGACCTCATCGAGCTCAACGAAGCCTTTGCCGCGCAGGCGCTGGCTTGCACCCGCGCCCTCGGACTGGCCGACGACGACCCGCGCCTCAACCCCAACGGCGGGGCCATCGCGCTGGGCCACCCGCTGGGCATGAGCGGTGCCCGCCTGCTCAACACCGCTGCCCTGGAGCTGCACGCCCAGCAAAAGCGCTACGCACTGATTACCATGTGCATCGGCGTGGGCCAGGGCTACGCGGTAATTATCGAGCGGGTGTAGCGCGGACGCTACGAGTCCGCGCCTGTACTTATCCACCTATCACTACCATCTACACGCGGACTCGCAGAGTCCGCGCCACACTTCTCCCACCCGTCATGACGCCCACCCTCGAAAACTACACCCTCGGCCGTTGGACGCCCGGTGCGGCCGCCCCGCACGAGCTTCGCGATGCCAGCACCGGCGAGGTCATCGCCCTGGCCAATACGGAGGGCTTTGACTTTGAGCAGATTCTCGCCTACGGCCGCCGCGTGGGCAACCCGGCCCTGCGCCGGCTGACCTTTCACGAGCGCGGGCGCATGCTCAAGGCGCTGGCCTTTTATTTGCAGGAGAAAAAGGAGCTTTTCTACGAGTTGAGCTACCGCTCCGGGGCCACCCGGGCCGATTCGTGGATTGACATCGAGGGCGGCATCGGCAACCTGTTTGCCAATGCCTCGCTGCGGCGCAAGTTTCCCGATAAGCCGTTTTACGTGGAGGGCGAGCCGGTGGGGCTGAGCAAGGGCGGCACCTTCATGGCCCAGCACTTGCTGGTGCCCCGCGAGGGCGTGGCGGTGCACATCAACGCCTACAACTTCCCCATCTGGGGCATGCTGGAGAAAATCGCGGTCAACCTGCTGGCCGGGATGCCCGCCGTGGTGAAGCCGGCCGTGCCCAGCGCCTACCTCACCGAAGCCGTGGTGCGCGAAATCATCGCCAGCGGCATCCTACCCGAGGGTGCCTTGCAGCTCGTAGTTGGCTCGGGCCAGGGCATTCTCGACCATGTGACGTACCAGGATGTGGTCACCTTTACCGGCTCAGCCGCTACCGGGGCCAGGCTGCGGGCGCACCCGCGCATCATCAGCGAAGCCGTACCCTTCACGCTGGAGGCCGACTCGCTCAACGCGGCCGTGCTGGGCCCCGACGCCCACCCCGGCACGCCGGAGTTTGACCTCTTCATCAAGGAAGTGCGTAAGGAAATGACGGCCAAGTGCGGGCAGAAGTGCACGGCTATCCGCCGCGCCATCGTACCCGCCGAGCTGCTCGAAGACGTGCAGATTGCCCTGGGCAAAGCCCTGGCCCAGACCACCATCGGCCACCCGCTGGCCGAGGGCGTACGCATGGGGGCGCTGGCCGGCCGCGAGCAGGCCGAGCGCCTGCGCCAGCAGGTGCGGCAGCTCGCCCAGCACACGCCCATCGTGTACGGCGACCTCGAAAACGTCGAAATTCTAGGTAAGGAGCGCGGGGCCGACGCGACCAAGGGCGCGTTTATCTCGCCCATCGTGCTACGCAACGACCGCCCGTTTGAGCACCTCGCCAGCCACGAGCTGGAAGCCTTCGGCCCGGTGGTCACGCTCATGCCCTACCACGACCTGGGCGAAGCCACCCGGCTGGCCAACCTCGGCAAGGGCTCGCTGGTGTGCTCGCTGGCCACCAACGACCCGCGTACGGCCCAGGCATTCGTACTCGGCGCCGCCACTCACCACGGCCGCATCCTGGTGCTGAACGGCGAGATGGCCAAGGAAAGCACCGGCCACGGCTCGCCGCTGCCCATGCTCGTGCACGGCGGCCCCGGCCGGGCCGGCGGCGGGCAGGAAATGGGCGGCATCCGGGGCGTGGAGCACTTCATGCAGCGCGTGGCCCTGCAAGGCTCGCCGAGCATGCTCACCGCCATCACCGAGGTATATCAGACGGGGGCCAAGACGGTGGAGTACGACAAGCATCCCTTCCAGCGCTACTTCGAGGAGCTGGAAATCGGCGAAACGTATACCACCCACCGTCACACCGTAACGGAGGCCGACATCAGCGCCTTTGCCGCCGTTTCGGGCGATAATTTCTACGCCCACGTCGATGCTACCTCGCTGGAAGGCACGCTGTTCACGGGCCGCGTGGCCCACGGCTACTACATCCTGAGCAAGGCGGCGGGCATGTTTGTCGATCCGCGCAAAGGCCCGGTGCTGCTCAACTACGGCCTCGACGAGTGCCGCTTCACTAAGCCCGTGTACCCCGGCACCACCATCGGCGTGACGCTCACGGTGAAGGAGAAAATCGGTCAGGAAAAGCGCGATGAGAACGATGTCGCCAAGGGCATTGTGCGCTGGCTCGTAACAGTGAAGGACGAAACCAACGAGACCGTTGCCGTCGCGACTATTCTGACGATGGTGAAGAAGAAAAACCAGGCATAGTTTTCCCGCAGGGTTTCGCGGGGTTAGACGCAGAGTTCCGCAAGGTTTCGCTGAGCATAGCCCTGCAGAACCCTGCGCCTAACCCCGCGAAACCCTGCGGGAAATTTACCCACCATGAGCAACCTCACCGCCGGCCACGTCACCGCCGCTACCGATGCCGCCGGCATCACCACCATCACGTTTTTTCACCCGGCCCACAACTCACTCCCCGGGACCATTCTGGCGCAGCTAGCCCAGACCATTACCGAAAAAGGCCGGGACGCCGCCACGAAAGTCATCATCCTGCAAAGCGAGGGCGAGCGCACGTTCTGCGCCGGGGCCAGCTTCGACGAGCTACGCGCCGTGGCCGACGCGGCGCAGGGCTTAGCCTTTTTCTCGGGCTTCGCGCACGTTATCAACGCCTGCCGCACCTGCCCCAAGCTCCTTATCGGGCGGGTGCAGGGCAAGGCCGTGGGCGGCGGCGTGGGGCTGGCCGCCGCTACCGACTACTGCCTGGCTACCACCCACGCCGCCGTCAAGCTGAGCGAGCTGGCCGTGGGCATCGGTCCCTTCGTGGTCGGCCCGGCCGTGGAGCGCAAAATAGGTACCTCCGCCTTTGGCCAGCTGGCCATCGATGCCACCCAGTTTCGCCCGGCCGAGTGGGCGGCCCGCCACGGCCTCTACGCCGAGGTCCTGCCCGACCTGGCTAGCCTCGACGCGGCCGTGCAAGCGCTGGCCCAGCGCCTGGCCGCTTCCTCACCCGAGGCCATGCGCGAGCTCAAGCAAGTGCTCTGGGCTGGCACCGACCATTGGGATACGCTGCTCGTGGAGCGTGCCGCCATCAGTGGCCGGCTGGTGCTCTCGGAGTTTACGCGGGCGGCCATTGGCTAGCTCACTTGTTTATTTACCAAGAGTATAATCGGCTTAAGCTTCCCGAATCACCCTACGCAATTAATACGTCCGTCATGCTGAGCCTGCGAAGCATCTTGTCAGGGCAGAACGAACCGTTGCAACCTGACAAGATGCTTCGCAGGCTCAGCATGACGGGCGTTTGGTTAACGGACTTTAAACGGACTCAACAAAAAAGGCCGGCTTCCCGCAAGGAGAAGCCGGCCTTTTCAATGACATTTTATCCTAGCCTTCTACTCCGGGTAGATGGTTTGCACGGCTTTGATATCGCCCGCCGTGAAGCCTTCCCAAGGCAGCACCGTGGCATTCATCACCGACTTTGAATCGGTAGTCGGCGTGCCGTTGATAAAGACGCCCTGCGTCTGGTTGGTGTGCGTGAGGCCGTGGATGTGGCCCATCTCGTGGGTCATCGTAAACTCCTTATAGCTTGCGCTCAAGTAGTTGTATTTAGTATTGATGGTAACCGTGTTGCCGGGACGGCCATTGGAATACGGCAGGTAGGCCCGGGCAATCCAGTTTTCGTCGGCGTAGCCCAGGTTTACAATCACGTCGGCCGCGCTGCTGCTGGTAACCTCGCGCAAAAACAGCTTGGTGCCGTTTACGGCGTTCCAGTTGGTGATGCTGGCCCGAGTGGCCGCCTTCCAGTCGGCCGGCACGTCGGCCTGAATGAAGTAGTCGATATTGGTGACGTAGGTGTTCGACACCAAGTAGTTCCAGCGCCACTGCTCGCCCTGCGTGGTGCGGCCCTTGCTGGCCGCCATGCGCTCCTGGGCATCGGCTGCCGTAATTAGTACGTCGCCGTCGAGCACGAAGGTCTTTTTTGACTCGTCGTACACGATGCTACCCGACTCTACGCCGGTCGAGGTTGACAAAAAGGTGGTCAGCTCCGCCACCGGCACGGCTGCCGAGGCAGTAGAGGGGGCAATTTCTTCCTTGTTTTTCGATTCGCACGCGAATAGCAGCGCTGCGCCACAGAAGCAGCCCACAGCCTTTTGCAATCCTACTCCTTGCCGACTCCAAATAAACTTCATCATACGGGGGTGGTAAAAGATGAAAACCTGGTGAATTGTCACCCCCATAAGCTCAGCCGTACCCCATTAGGTTCCGTCACCCGCGCAATGGTAGGTTGGCAAGCCCCCCGCATCGGTTTTTTCACTTATTCTTCTTGCCGGTTCAAGCCGCGCGCCTTTCACAAATCAATTACTTGATTTACAGCAAAATACACAACAAATCACCACTAAGATATTGGCTGCTGGCGCGAGTTTAGGCGCAGCCGTAACTCGCCGCCGATCAGTGGGGTGGAGTTTCCAAACTCCACTGCCGCAACGCGGCAGGCTACGATTGCTCGGCTAGCATTGGCAAAGTAGCCGTCGCTTGCCGCGCTGCGGCAGATGAGGTACAACCTCATCGTCGTAATCAGGCACGAGTTACGCTACGCTAAACTCGCGCCAGTAAAACTATTAGGGCCGGTAAAGGAGAAGACGACTAGTAGCATAGCCCAAAATCAATTTACGATATCGCCTTGTATCACAACGCCGTATCCAGCACCTCGTCCCCATCATCCGCCATTGTCTTGGCCAGCTTCTCGATATTAAGACTCCGCGCCGAGGCGTCGAAAATCTCGCGGTAGGTGCCGCGTCGCTCGTAAAGCTGGGCGTGGGTGCCGCTTTCCACCATCTCGCCTTTTTTCATCACGTAGATGCAGTCGGAATCCACAATCTGGGCGAGGCTGTGGGAGATAATGACCACCGTGCGGCCCTGCTTGATGGCATCGAGGCTGTTTTTAATTTGCTCGGTGGCGATGGCGTCGAGGCTGGCGGTGGGCTCGTCGAGAAAAATGATGGGCGGGTTCTTGAGGAAGAGCCGGGCGATGGCGATGCGCTGCTGCTGGCCGCCCGAGAGCTGCTGGGCATCGCTGAGGTAGCCCTTGGGCAGGTCCAGAATCTGGTCATGGAGGTAGGCTTGGCGGGCAGCGGCTTCAATCTCGGCCTGGGTGGCGGCGAAGTTGCCGTAGCGGATATTCTCCTCAATGGTGCCCTTGAAAATGTGGTTTTTCTGGAGCACCAGGCCGATTTGCTGGCGCAAAGCGGGCGTGTCATACTCGCCGAGCGGCTGGCCGTCGAGGAATACGCCGCCGTTGTCGGGGCGGTAAAACTCGCAGAGCAGGTTGATAATCGTGCTCTTACCCGCCCCGCTGAGCCCCACGAGCGCGGTGGTTTTGCCAGCCTCAATGGTCAGGCTCACGTCGTGCAGGGCGGCGGTACCGCTGGGGTAAGTAAAGTTGACGTGCCGCAACTCGAAGCGGCCGCGCAGGTGAGCGGGGCGCAGCGGACCAGGGCGCTCGGTGCGCTCGTCGGCGTCGAGAATGGCGAAAAAGCCCTCGGCGTAGGTCAGGGCCTCGTTCATCTCGTCGTAGATGCGGTGCAGCTGGCGAATGGGCGCCGACACGTTGTTGAAGAGCAGCACGTGAAACATGATGGCCCCGATGCTCATCTGGCCCGCCAGCACGAGGTAGGCCGTGAGCACGATAATGGCCACCACCCCGATTTGCTCGAAAAACGACTTGAGGCCGTCGTAGCGAAAATTGGTTTTGCGGGTGGCGAGCTGAGCGGCTTCCAGCTTGTCTTGCACGGCGAGCTGCTTGTCGCCCTCGTAGGCCTCGCGCACGAAGCTTTTGATGACCACAATGCTGTCAATGATGCTGATGAGACCGTGGTTTTTTTCCTCGCGCAGGGCGCGCAGGTTGCGGCGGGTACCGTTGAGGCGGTCGGCCTGCCGGTAGCTCAGCCAGAAGTACACGGGCAGGATGGACGTCGCCACCAGGCCCACCCATTTATTGGCTAAAAACATCACTACCAGCGCCACGATGGCATTGGCGAAGAGCGGCAGGATGTCGATGAAGAAGTTCTGCACCAGCTTCATCAGGCTCTCCACGCCCCGGTCGATGCGAGTCTGGAGCTTGCCGGTTTGGTTGCCGCTGTCGGTAAAAAAGCCCAGCTCGTAGCCCAGAATCTTCGTCAC
>CAJYVK010000232.1 GCA_913778455.1 uncultured Hymenobacter sp.
ATCATAACTCATAACTCATAACTCATAACTCATAACTCATAACTCATAACTCATAACTCATAACTCATAACTCATAACTCATAACTCATAACTCCCCAAAAATGGCCACCAAACTTACTGTACTCTCCAATGGCTCGCTGCGCGTAGAGGGCAATGATTTCGAACTAGTTGATGCCCAAGGCAACGCCTACGGGCTTGGCGGGCGCGAGCGCATCAGCATCTGCCGCTGCGGGCTGAGCGCCCAGAAGCCTTTCTGCGATGGCTCGCACAAAGGCCACTTTGAGCACCCGGCCGTGGCCTTCGATTTGCCCGCGCCGAAGGTGTAGCCCGGATTCATTTCGCACTGAAAACGCCCGCCCTGGAAGTTCCGGGGCGGGCGTTTTTAGTACGGGTAGGTTTATCCTGGCTTGTTGCGCCAGCCTAATTTCCGGGGCTGGCACTGCCGACTGCGCTCCGGCGCATAGCGCGGGGTTGCAGGCCAAATTTTTCCTTAAAGGCCGCCGTAAAGTGCGCCCCGTTCTTATAGCCGACCAAAGTGGCAATCTCCCCCACCGGCAAATCGGTTTCGAACAGCAGCTGGCGCGCCTTATTGAGCCGAAACTGAATAATATACGCCCACATCGTAGTTCCAAACTGCTGGCGAAAGCCTTGCTTGAGCTTCGACTCGTTGAGGCCCAGCTGGCGGGCCAGCTCCCGGAGGCTAGGCGGGTTCGCGTGCTGCTCTTCGAGCTGGCGACGGCAGGCTTCGACCCTGAGGAGCTCGCCGGGGCGCAGGACTACGGCGCGGGTAGCTTCTGCTGCAACCGGCTGGCCCTGCTCTAATTGCAGCAGCAGCAGTTCCGTAATCTTCGCTTCCACCAAGCAGCGCTTGAGCAGGCCCTCCCGCGTACAGTGGCGAATATCGTAAATAAGCTGGTGCATCTCCGCCGTAATCGGCAGATGGTGCTCGACCAGGCGAGCGGGCCGCGTCTGGGTCACGGCCGCCATAAAGCCCGGGTGCAGCTGGCTGCGATGGGCGAGCAGCCGCAAGAAGAAATCTTTAGACAGGATGATGGCGAAGTAGTCGACCGGCTCACCGACCGGCACTTCGAGCGAGGCCCGTAGTACGGGACCATAGTGCAGGTTGTGGACATTACCCGCCAGGGCCGTGCCCAGCCGGGTGGCAGACCGATAGCGCGTGACCTGGCCGCTTAAAAAAAAGCTCATCGTGATACTTTCACCGACCACCGCGAACAGGCCGGTAGCGGGCTGTTGCAGGTGCAGGTGCGCATCGAGCAACAGCAGGCCGGTAGTAGTAAGCTGCTGGCTGGTGAGCTGGACGGCGCGGGGGTCGTCGAGCGTTATAGAACGCTCGACCAGTACGCCGCTGGGATCGTAGCCCTCAGCTACCTGCTCGCGGCAGAGGTAGGCGGGACTATGGGCAAAGCGAGATGTAACGAGCACGTAATAAGCAATTTATTGGCATCGCAAGCATCGTTACTACCAGTAGTCACCCTGGCAATAACGACGCCTGCGCACGCCGAAACCCTTCTCATTGAGAGTGGTACCGGAACCCACTGGCAGCAGATTCCGGTACCACTCGCCTGCACTGGCTGGCCGCCTTACAGCGCTACTTCGAGCCAGGAACGGTAGCGCTCCTGGCTACCCGCGCAGGTGGTGTACTCCAGCAAGTAGTAGTAGAGCCCCGCTGCGCAGCCGGGGGCGGCCCAGCCCTGGGTGGCATCGGTAGACGTATACACGCAGCGTCCCCAGCGGTTGAAGATCTGCAAATGGTAATTGCTGACGGGCGCCAGGGCCGAGGGCAGGCGGAAGGCATCATTGTAGCCGTCCTGGTTGGGCGTGATGATGTTGGGGTATTGCAGGCCATCCAGCACCTCGAAGCTCGCCGTGCGCGCGCAGCCACCGCTGGGGGTGTAGGTAATGGTGTAGCGCCCCACGGCAGAGGCCTTCAGATCGACCACACCCGTCGCCGCATCGATAGCCAGGCCGGTCGGTGCCGTGAACTGCCCGGCTGCTGCCGCCAGGTCGGGCGTCGCGGCCGGGCCATTATGGTAGAACGGGGGACACTGATAAGCAAAGGTTACGGGCGTTACGACGACCGTAACCGGCAAGGAAGTGGCGGCCTGCGTCAGGCACAGCACGCGGGCGCGGTATTGGGTGGTGACCAAGGGGCGGGCTACGTAGGTGGCCCCCGTAGCGCCCGGAATATCGTTGATGGTAAAGCCGCCGTCGGTAGAAGCCTGCCACTGGTAGGTCAGCCCCCCGCCCGTATTGGCCCCGCTCAGCGAGAGCGTCGTGGCCGCACTGGGGCACACGCTGGCGGGACTGGCCTGGGCCGTACCGGCCTGGGGCAGCCCCTGGCAACGCGAGCCTAGGCTGATACCCATTACGTTGAGGACCGGGTCGATAGAGGTTTTGGAGACTCCTAGGCTTTGCACGCGCTTCCCGTAGTTGGCCGCGTCCAGCGACAGGCGCACTTCGTAAATGGAAGGGTCGTTGGTCCGGTTGTCGATGGCGTCGTTAACGACATTGATGCGGCTACCGACGACAATGGCGGGCGTCGTCCCGCCGCCAAACCAGTCGGGCACCCGCGTGTTTCTGAACACCTGCTGGGTACCGTCGGTAAAGGTGACGGTAAACGTTTTAGGGGCCGAGCTGCCGTTGCCCTCGGTGGCCAGTACCATCAACTCGTTGCAGGTCTGCGGCGAAACGAGCGTGAGCGTCCCCGACGCGGCTCCGTCGATGCGCAGCGAATTGTTGCCGCTGCTGGAACCCATCTGGTACGTAAGACCTTGGGTGGTGCGGCTACGAAAAAAGCCGCTGGGTGGCAGCGCCCGGGTAGGCCGCAGCCCAGCCGGGGTACGAAAGGTCGAGTCGGCAAAGCACCAGCGCTCCCGGGTGTCGCCCCGGTCTACCGTGTGGGTAGTAGACCGGGCCGCCGGGCCCTGGCCGTTGGCAATAACATCGGCGTTGTAGCCCGTCACCTGGACCGGCACGTAAGAGGCCTGCTGCCCTGCCGCAGTGCCCACCAACAAGCTGAGAATCGCCAGCGCGAACAAGCGCGCTGGGTTAAGTAAGTAATTGATTGACTTCATAATTTTAAGGGATGGGGCGACCCGGGCCGCCAACAAACTATGGGGGTAGGCGCTGCCCGGGTCCGTGACGCAGCACGGGCCCGGGCAGCCAGCAGACTGGCAATAGGAAGCTCCCGGCGGGCGCGGCCGGTAGTACCAGTGGCTCGCCCTCAAGGCGACTCCCGCGCCGCTACTGGCTGATGCGCGTCACTTTAAATTCGGTGCGACGGTTGCGCTGGCTTTCAGCTTCGGTTTGGGCATTGGGCACGAGGGGGCGGGTTTTACCGTAGCCCCGGGCCGTGAGCCGCTGGCGGTCTATGCCCTTGCTCACGATGTAGGCCACGGCGGCATCAGCACGCTGCTGGCTGAGCTTCAGGTTGTAGGCCGCCTTCCCGCGCTGGTCGGTATGCGAGCTAAGTTCAATGTTGATCGTAGGGTTATCCCGTAAGGTCTGCGCCAGCGTATCGAGCCGAATGGCAGCGTCGGGGCGGATAACAGCCTTATCGTAGTCGTAGAAAATGTCGTTGACTGCAATGGCTTTATTGACGACTATCCGGTCCAGGGTAAGCGTTACGGGCAGGCGAACGTCGGTTTGCAGCTGCGATAACTGGTCCGGGCTGGGACTGCGCCCCACGGTACTCAGCGTGGTGCGGGCCGTAAAGCGGCCGGGCTGGGCCGCCACCACTGTATAGGTCTGGCCCGAGTCGAGCCGGGCCGTAAACCTGCCCACGGAGTCGGCAACGACGGGCTGCTGCTGGCCGGCGCTATTCGTGAGGGTCACCTGGGCACCCGCCAGCGGAACGGCGGGGGCTTCAGCCTCGCGCCCCAGCACCGTCCCGTCGGCGTAGAACGTCACTTGCTTGCGCACCTTTTTCCGAAAGGAGTACAGGTCGTCGGAGCCCTGGCCACCCGACCGGTTCGAGGAAAATACCCCAACCTCAGGCTTCGTAAAGAAGGGCGCAAAGTCGTCGCCCACCGAATTAATTCCCGGCCCCAGGTTGGTTACCTGGTTTTGCTGGTAGCGGAAGATGTCGAGCTTACCATACCCCGGGTGGCCGTCCGAGGCGAAGTACAGGGTACCGTCGGGGGCTACGCCGGGGAAATTGTCGTTACCCGCAGTGTTCACCACGCTACCCAGGTTTTCGGCCGGCGAAAAACGACCGTTGGGTCCCAGCGTAGCCTTGTATAAATCGGCGCCGCCCTGCCCGCCCTTGCGGGCCGAGGCGAAATAAAGCGTGGTTCCGTCGGGCGCAAAGGCCGGCGCGTAGTCGTCGGCGGTGCGGTCGTTGAGGTTGGCCAGTACGGGGGCCGTCCAGGCCCCGGCGCGGAAGTACGAAATCCAGAGGTCGGTGCTGAGGTAGCCTTTTTTAGAGCCGTCGTTCGAGCGGGCAAACACCATCGTTTTGCCATCCGGCGTGTAGGTGGCGCTGGCTTGCAGCGTACGGGCATCGTTGAAGAGGGGCTCCAGCAGCCGCGCCGCCCCGCTGGCCGGGGTTCCCGTGGAGTCGTTCAGCTGCCGGGCGTAGAGCGAGAGGTAGCCCTCCCCATTGCCGGGGTGGAGCCGGCCGGCGCGCCCCGAGGCAAACACCAGCTCGCCGGTACCCGGCAGCCGCGCCGCCGAAAAATCGGAGCTGGGCGAGTTCAATGCCACCAAAGGCACAACGTCGTAGCCAGCCAGCGGGCTGGTTACGCCCAGGCTGGCGGTCGCAATCTGGGCCTCCGCGGCGGCCCGGTCGGCCAGGGAACGGTCGGAACCACTCTGGGCATAGGCCGTAAACTGCGCCGCCGCGTCGCTAAACTGCCCGGCGGCCCGCAGGGCCTGGGCGTAGCGGTAGCCGAGTTCGGGCTGGCGCACGCCGCCGGCCAGCGCCGCCCGGTAGTAGGGCACGGCCCGGTCGATGCGATTAGACAGGCGGTAAGCCTCGCCGAGGGCAAAGTTGGCGTGGGCCACGTTCTTCCCCTGGGTCACCTCGGCTTGGTAGAGCGCGATGGCAGCCTCGAATTTTCCTTCGGCAAAGCGTTTGTCGGCCTTGCTCAGCCGGCCCGAAGTGGCGCAGGCGCTTAGCAACGCTCCGCCAGCGGCCACGGTAGCGGCCTTACGTAGATACTTTTGCATGTCCTTAGTAGTTATAGCGGGGCGTGTGCACGGCCGGGCGGGTCAGCAAGCCGGTTTTGGGTAGCCGCAGTTGCAGCAGTACCTCGTAGGAAGCCACCGCCCGGGCATCCTGATTGAAGGCTACCAGGTCGAAGGCGGCCCCGAGCCGGTAGCGGTTGTCGGGGCCGAAGCCGTAGCCCAGCAGCCCCGATACCGACTCCTGCTGCCGGTAGTTGACCCCCGCCCAGAACTGGTCGTTGAACATGGCCCGCACGCCTCCCTCGAACGAATAATTGCGCGGCTGGTCGTACTTAACCGTTTCAGCATAGCGGCCCGGCAGCACGGCTTTCAGCAACACCGTTGGCGTAATGGCGACCGAGGGCGAGGCCGGAATGGTATAGCCCGCCGTGAAATACGCGTGGTTTTCGCCCAGCGCCTGCGAGGTATTCAGGTAGCCGGTAATGGTGCCGCTGGCATCGCGGCGGGCGCTTTGCAGGGTGTAGACGGAGCGAAATAAATTATTGGCGCTCAGCCCTACGTACAGCCGGGGACCTTCGTACCAAACGCCGGCTCCGGCGTCGAATTTATGGTCCGAGCCACTCTCGGGCACCCGGGGGTCGTTGAGGTCGAGGGCCCGGTAGCTGCCTTTGTTGAGGTACGTGAGCGTTCCTTGCACGCCAATCCCCAGCTTACCCCGACCCAGCGGAAAATGCTGGGCGTACGACAGGGCCGTATGGACCATGTCTGTCACGGCCGCCCGGTCGTAATATACCAGCACCCCTACCCCACCGCTAAGGGGCACAATGGGCACCGAAGCGGACACCAGGCCGGTGCGCAACGAGCCGTCCGCGTCGTTGGCCGAGCTACTGATACCCAGGTACTGGGCGCGGCCCAGCACGCTTAGCTCAGTCTGCCCCCTGATGCCGGCGTAGGCGGGGTTCAGGTACAGCCCGTTGAAGGCATAGTGGGTAAACTGCGCCTGCTGCTGCGCCTGGGCGGCAGCGGCCATCGCCATACCCACTAGTACTAGTACAGTTTTTTTCATTCAGAAAAGGAAATGGTTGGAGTAAGAAAATAATGTAAGTCATTTTATAGATAATTTTTACACCAACTGCTAGCCCGGCTTCGGTGGCAGCCCCGGGCTAGACCGGGTGCCTGGGCGGCCGAAACGGTCGCTTGCAGCCAGCGCCCCAGTAGCTCAGGGCCGGGACTCGTTGGTGGGTGGGAAGGAGGGTGAGTAGGGATAGTGGCAGCAACCCAAGCAGTGGGCCTCGGTAGCCTGGCAAACCAGACGTTCGAGTCAGCAATCAGCCGAAGTCTGCGGCAACCCGACTTGCCCCGCGAAGGGGCAGGCAGGTAGGTTTAGTCAGACCATCTGTTTAGCCTAGTGGCTAGCCCATTCGGAACGCCGGGCTACGCACTGCGCTTCGGGCACTGGCCCCAGGCCTTGAACGAAGCAGCAAGGCTTCGCTGAGCAGACGCCAGATGACCAGAATGCTTCAGGACAACCTACTAGACTACTACTATGGCTTTTATAATTAAATGCAGCCTTATGTTGCAAAAGTAGCCCTTGTCCTAAGGGGATTGTATCAAAAAACGGTTTTTGTTTATCAATATTCGGATTATTTCTCGTGGTAACGAGCGGCCGCACTGCCCCCGGCCGCTAGGCTTACGCCCGGCTTTTTTACCAGTAACCCGCTATTAATCAATAATCATTATTCTAAAACAGACCTTCTCAATGGTCTGAGCCGAGTTAAGTGTCCCAATACCTCCTCCTTATTTAGCTAGTCCGGAAAATTCACCTGAAGCTGGAGCCTACGGACTGATAGCGGGCAATTATACAAGCTAAGCCGCCAGTGTTTTAGGACCCAGCATCAGCCACAGGTTGAGGCGCACTACGTCGCCCATCGAGTCGCAGGCGTCGAATTTCTGGGTGCGGTGGTAGCGGTTGAGCGCTGCTTTTAACTCTTCCACTTTATCGAGGGGGGCCAGCTCTTGGCGACGCATCACGTCGAGCAGGGCTTTGAGGCGGTGGCGCTCGGCGCGGGCGCGGCGGGCCATGAGGGTACGCTCCTCGGCCTGGTACTGGCGCAGGGTGCTGGGCTTGAGCAGGCGGGCGCATAGCTCCACCACCGGGCCGTTATCTTTGAAAAACTGGGGCACGTACATGGCGCGGCGGCCCTCGTAGCTCTGCTGGTCGAAGTCAATGGCCCGCACGCGGTATTGCTCATCCTCGAAGTCGGGCGTCACGTCGATGACGTAGTTGTAGGCCCGCATATCGCCCAGCAGGCGGGCAAAGCAGCGCTCGTTGAACTTGACGAACTCCTTGGCGATGCGCACCTGGTTGAGGTAGGTTTGATTGAGCCGCAGCCGGATAAAATCGTCGCCCGGAATGCCCGCGATGTGCTCCTCGATGAGCGTATTGCCGCTGTCCACGAGGTAGTTCATGCTGTTGGGTGAGAGCAGATGCTCTAGCTCCAGGCCGTAGATGCGCGAGGCATCGGCCTGCTTCACGTAGAAGTAGTCGTAGTTGTCGTTGAGCTGGTTGAGGATGCGCACCCGGAACGGGTGCGAGTTGCCGAAGCGGCAGTAGTCGATGCGGTCGGCCAGCAGGTCGTCGGCAAAGGAGAGGTCGCCGGCCGTTTTGAGCAGGGCGTACACCTGCACCAGGCCCTGGCTGAGCTCCGTGAGCGCCTGCGGCTCGTAGAAGACCGTTTCCCAGAGCGTATCCTTACCCGTGCGGTCGAGCAGCGCAAACGAGCCCGTGAAGCGCCGCAAATCGGCGTAGCTTACCGGCAGCGGGGCCTCGCGGTCATAGTCGCGCAGGTACTGGCGCAGGGCCGGGGTGAGTGGGTAGCTGGGCTTTTTGCGGGAGATGTTCATACCTGTAGGGTAAGCTTTAGCTTGCCCGGCGTCGGGTGGGTTGCGGCTCGCCGGACGCCGGGCAAGCTAAAGCTTACCCTACACATTAGCCGGCTAGCTCGTTTACCAGCTCTACGTATTGCTGGCGGGCGTCGTCCTGGCTGAGGCCAGTGAGCTGGTGCCAAGCGTCGTATTTGGCGATGGCTTTGAAGTCGAAGCCGCCGGGACGCGGACCAGTGGCGTCGCCTTCGCTAGCCTGCTTATAGAGGGCGTAGAGCTGGAGCAGTACGGTATTGGATGGCTTGGCGGGGAGCTGCTGGGCCCGCTCAGCGGCGGCCTCGAAGTCTTGCTGGGTGGTCATAAAAAGCGCGGAGGTTGAAAAATAGTAAGCCGGAGAATACCCCGGCCCTTATAAACACAAACGTAGGGAGTGGGCCGCGAAACGACGCCCACTCCCCGCGCCCGCCGACCTCGACCGTGGCAACACCAGCGCCCGCAACTTACGTAGCTTCGGCCACCTACCTTTTTGCCCGCCCCTACCAATTCCCATGAAAACCGCGCCCTTTCCCGCCGATTGCACGCCGCTCGTCAAGCTTTTTTTGCAGTACAAGCTCACACTGGCGCTGGCCGAAAGCTGCACCTGCGGGCTGGTAGCCGCGCAGCTGGCCCCGGCCGAGGGTGTGAGCGACGTGCTGCTGGGCTCGGTCGTGACTTACCACGCGCTGGCTAAGCAACGGCTGCTGGGCGTGCGCTCCCAAACCATCGAGCTGTACTCGGCCGAAAGCCAGCAGACCACCAACGAAATGGTGATGGGCCTGCACGAGCGCCTGCCCGAGGCCGACGTGTGCGTGGCCGTAACCGGGCTCTGCGGCCCCGGCCCCTCGGCCACGCCCGACAAGCCGGTGGGCACCGTCTTCGTTACCATTCTACTCGACGGCCACGCCCACGAATACCGGGTACTGCTCAAGGGCGAGGCCAGCACTATGCGCCAGCAGGCGGCCGACTACATCTACCAGCAGCTCACCGAGCTGCTCAACCGCCTCCAGCCCATGGCCAAGCACGACGCGGCTCAGCAGCACGTCGGCAGCTCGGCGCACGGCTAGTCCTGGCCTATTTCACCACTTCAACATTCATGGTCACGTCTTCGATGGGCCATTTATCCTGGGGGTCTACTTTTACCTGGTTAATTTTATCGACCACGTCCTGCCCCTCGATTACCTCGCCGAAAACGGTGTACTTACCATCGAGCGAGGGCACGCCGCCCTTGGTGGCGTAGGCCTGCACCTGGGCCGGCGTGAGGGGCCGGCCAGCGGCGGCACGGCTCTGGTAGGGCGTGAGCTTTTCGCCCACCACGAAGTAAAAATCGGTGTTGGACGACAGGTGGCCGGGATTCTTATCGTCGTCGTAGCGGGCCATGCCCAGCGCACCTTTCACGTGGAAGTGCTGGGGACGAAACTCGGGGGGCAGGCGGTAGCGGCGCAGGTGAATGCTGCGCACGCCGCTCGTTTGGCCGCCCTGCACGGCAAAGCCTTTCACCACGCGGTTGAACACGGTTTCGTCGAACACCCCGCGTCGGGTCAGCAGCAGAAAATTAGCCTTGTGGATAGGCGTATCGTCGAAGAGGCGCACCCGGATGTTACCCAGCCGGGTTTTAAACAGTACTTCCGAGCCGGGGTACTGGCGGCCGTAGGCCAGCAGCGCGGCCGGCGCGGTGCTGTCGGTGAGGGCCGCGATATCGGGGCCGGGCGGCTTAGGCTTGGGGGGCGGCGTAGTGGCGGCAGGCTGGTCGGCGGGGCCGCAGGCGGCCAGCGAGCCGAGGAGCACGGCCGGGAAAGCTAGTTTGGCTACTAAATTCAGCATGAAAGGCAGCGGAGTTGTGCTAAAAACGACTAAACGCGCAAGACTACAAAGGTGGGCAACACCCTCGTAGTCCTGCGCGTCCGGACTGAGTTAGCCCTACCAGTTGGCGCCGGGGGTCTTCGTTTTTTGCTTATCGGTACCGGTGGCCCCTTTGGTTTTCACCTTGAGCTTATTGGCCGGGGCAGGGCCGGCCGGGGCGCTGGGAGTAGCCGGCGTTTCGGGCTCGGGCGGGGGCGGTGGGGCAGCCTCGCCCTCAACGGCCTGAATGTCGTCGGCGGCGATGACTTTTTCCTCTTTTTGCTGGGCCAGCAGCAATTGATCCTTGGCTAGCGTATTTTCTTTCCAAGCCTTGAGTTGGCTGGCCAGCCGGTCTTTTTCATCCTTGTTGAGCTTGGCGGGTACCATGAGCGCGTCGAGGCTGGGGCGGCCGGCCTCCTGCCAGGCGGTAAGCCACAGCGAGGCGACCATCGGCGAGGCCCCCTTGAGACGGAAGGCCACCATGCCCCCGACCTCCTTCTCATAGGCATCGGCAAAGGCGTCGGAGTAGCGGCGCTGGGTGCGGCCGAAACGGTGGGCGTAGGTATACTTGGTTTGGGGCGTGAAGCGCTTGGAAGTTTTAGCCTCCAGGTCGTAGGTAGCGGTGAGAAAACCGTAGCTGCCCTGAATAACCCCCCAAATGGCCGCCAGCGGGTCTTTCAGCACTTTGCCATCCTCGCCATCCAACTTGTAATCTTTGAGGAAGCGCTCGGGCAGCTGGCTTTCCCAGAGGTTGTATAGGCCGGTCTGGCCCGAGAGCTGCCCGTCGTAGTTGACGGTGGTATGCAGCGGCACGAAGGCATCGGCGGCGTAGTGGCTCAGCTCGGCCGAGTACTTGATAATGGCCGTGGAATCGTGCTGCTGAAAGGCTTCCACCAAGCGCTGCTTGGTATCCATTATCGTCCAAGGCACGGTGCCGTACTTGTTGAGCGTATCGGCCGAGAACTTTTCAGCGGCCTCCTCATAGGTGCGGGGCACTTTCGCAAAGGGATTATCCTCAGAGTAGTGGTCCATGCGAATGAAGTGCCGGGCCGCTTCGCTGGGGTTCTTGGCGCGGCGGTCGTCGGCGGCGGAACTCAGGCGCACCAGCTCGGCCATGTGCCGGAAGTAAAAGGCCTGCATGCTGGCCGGTAATTGGTAAATGGCCACCTGCGTGATTACGCGGTGCCCGAGGATGCCCCAGGCATTGGCCGCCGGGGCTGCCGGCCCCAGCAGCACGGCCGCCAGCCCCAGGCTCAGTAGGATTTTTTTCATAAGGAAGTGAAGGCCGGCACGCTGCCCCACGGCAACTAGCCCGGTCGCCCCGAAGTTCGGGCCGGGCGGCCACATTTGCACGGCCGGCGGCCGACGCCCGCACCGCTCAGGCCCGAATCTTACACGGCCGGGCCAGCCCGGCCGGCGTATAAGGCACACCGATTCCTTTTCCACCTCACTCTTCTTTGCCGGCGGCCAACTTTCTTCGGCCAACGCGCAAACCTTTTGCTTCCCGATCAAGTTGCTTATTCGAGGCCGCGAGGCTTCTGGCTGTAGCGGAAGAGGCCCGACCATCTCTAGCAGGTGGCCGGGCTTTTTCGTGGGTACCGTTTTGGTAGCTGGCACCGGCTTTTGGTTGTAGCTCGGTAGCTCTGGGTAGCCCCAGTAGTGGCGTTACCCTCCCCCTACTCTTCTGCTTTTGTAAAGAAGCGATTTTTCAAGCATCGCCGTCACGGTGACACCGTACCTCATGCGTCTTTTATTTAGCCTGCTAACTGGCAGCCTCCTGGCATTGCCTGCGGCAGCCCAACTCCAACCGACGATGAATGACCTGATGGCCACTCCATTAAAGGTGCGGGGAGTTGACTGTGCGCTGTTTCCAGCAATAGCTCAATTTGATACAACAGGCTTACGCAGGGCAAAATCGCCACCTTACCGCTTTACGCCCACGCATCAACAGGTCGAAGCTGCCGAAAGCCAACTAAATACAGAAGGCATTTACGCTATTCGCGCTCCTTACACCCAGTACGATTCGGTTAATCTCGCCTACATCCAAAAGAACCTGCTGGCTTACCGGCGGCAATATTTCGGCTTTTATAATGCGCAGCACCAAGCCTGCCTGTTCATTCAGCTTTTTGAAGATGATAATACTGATTGGCTCTATCGCCATCTTTTATTCTTAGATGGCGGCTCTTCCGTCTGGGAGGTTTGCTATAATCTCGATACCCGGCGGTTTTATTCCTTGGGCTATCATTCTCAGGGATAAAATCCCCACAAAAAAAGCCTGACCAATACGGCCAGGCTTTTCGTCGTTTAAACAGGTTGCAAAGACCTTACCAAATGCGCGAGCGGTCGGCCTGGGCACGCACCATTTTGTTGCCGTCCTTGCAGCCGAAGGCGTCGTAGAACTCGGGCATGTTCATGAGCGGGCCATTGGTACGGTACATGCCGGGCGAGTGCGGGTCGGTCTGGATTTGTTGGCGCAGGGCCTCGGGGCGCTGGTTGGCCCGCCAGATTTGGGCGAAGCCCAGGAAAAAGCGCTGGTTGGGCGTGAAGCCGTCAATTTTCTGGCCGGCCTTGGCCTGAGCCGTTTTTTGAAAAGCCTGGTAGGCGATGGTCAGGCCGCCGATATCGGCCAGGTTTTCGCCCATCGTGAGCTTGCCATTCACGTGCACCGAGTCGAGGGGCGAGAAAGCGTCGTACTGCTTGCCCACCATATCGGCCTTGGCCGTGAATTTCTCGTTGTCTTCCTTGGTCCACCAATCGCGCAGGTTGCCCTTGGCGTCGGAGCGACGGCCCTGGTCGTCAAAGCCGTGGGTCATTTCGTGGCCGATGACCGCGCCGATGCCGCCGTAGTTCACGGCGTCGTCGGCCTTAGGATCGTAGAACGGCGGCTGCAAAATGCCCGCCGGAAACACGATTTCGTTCATGCTCGAATTATAGTAAGCATTCACGGTGGGTGGGGTCATGCCCCACTCGGTACGGTCGATGGGCTTGCCGAATTTCTTGAGGTTGTCCTCGGTGCGCCACTCGGCAGTAGCAAACAGGTTTTGCAGGGCGCTCTCGCGGGTGATTTTCAGCTTGGAATAGTCTTTCCACTTGTCGGGGTAGCCAATTTTCACCGCGAAGGCGTTGAGCTTCTGAATAGCCTCCTTTTTAGTTTCGGCGCTCATCCAGTCGGTGGCCATGATGCGCTCGGCGTAGGCCCGGCGCAGGTTTTCGACCATCTCCTTGGCCTTGGCCTTGGCGGCGGGCGAAAACGCCTCATCGACGTAGAGCTGGCCGAAGGCCTCCCCTAGCGCGCCATCGGTAGCCCGCAGGGCGCGCTTCCAGCGGGGCTGCTGCTGCTTGGCGCCGGTGAGCACCTGCGTAAAGCGGAAGCTGGCGTCGCCGTAGGCCTTGGGCAGGGCTGACGTCACGCCTTCCACCAGGTGCCAGCGCAGGTACTGCTGCTGCACGGCGATGGGCGTATTGGCCAGCAGCTCATTGGCGGCGGCCAGGTATTCGGGCTGGCCAATGATGAGATCCTGGGCACTGCCGAGGCCACTTTCCTTGAGCACCAGCGGCAGGTTGAGGTTGGGGTAGTCTTTGGTGGCCTGGGCTACCGATACCTTGTTGTAATTTTTGATGCGGTCGCGCAGGTCCACGCGGCCCCGGCTGGCCTGAGCCATCTTGGTTTCGAGGGCCAGCACGGCATCGGCGTTGGTGGCAGCCAGGGCCGGCGCATCGCCCAGCAGCTGGAAGATGCTCGTCATGTAAGTCCGATAGGCAGCCCGGACTGTCTTCGAGCGGCCATCATCTTTGAGGTAGTAGTCGCGGTCGCCGAGGCCCAGCCCGCCCTGGCCCATACGCACGGCGTACTGGGTGCTGTTTTTGCTGTCCTGGCTCACGCCGAAGCTGTACCAGCCGGTGCCGTAGCTCTTGGGGTCGGCCATGTACTTTTGAATGTCGGCCAGGCTCTTGAGGTTGTCAATCTGGGTGAGACGCGGCTGCAAATACTTAAGGCCAGCCTTCTCGATGCCCAGCGAGTCCATGGCGGCGGCGTAGAAATCGCCTACCTTCTGCTCGTTGGAACCGAGCTTGGCCGAGCGGTCGGCGGCGGCTTTTACCAAGATGCGCTTTTCTACGGCTTGGTTGCGGTCTTGCAGCTCGTTGAAGGCCCCCCAGCGGGTTTCAGCGGCGGGCACCGGGTTATTCTTCAGCCAGTTGCCGTTGGCGTAGTGGTAAAAATCCTCGCAGGGCGATACCGACTGGTCGATGTTGGCCAGGTTGATACCGACGCCCTGCTGGGGCGGTGCCGTACGGCGGGCGGGCGGGCCGAAAGCCGTGGTAGCGGCCAGCGTGCCAAGGCCGAGGGTAGCCAGAGCCAGCCGCGAAAAGGTAGGTGAGGTCATACTAGACAGGGGTTAGGGAAGGTGGGTGGGAAGGCCGTAATAGATGTAACCGCTGCCTTACGGTTGCACCGTGCCGAGGTAAAGGCAGGCGCGGGGGTGAAAAATTCCCATGAAAAAACCCGCTCCGGAATTCGAAGCGGGTTTTTGGAGTAGCGCGGACTTTGCGAGTCCGCGCGGGGTACTCTAGTGCGGTACTCAGGTGCGGACTCGCAGAGTCCGCGCTACATTTTACCAAATGCGGGCTTGCTCGGCCGTGGGGCGGGCCATCTTATCGGTGGGCTTGCAGCCGAAGGCTTGGTAAAACTCGGGCATGTTCATGAGCGGGCCGTTGGTACGGAACTGCGCGGGCGAGTGCGGGTCGGTGAGCACCTGCTGGCGGGCCGCTTCGGGGCGGATGTTGGTACGCCAGATTTGGCCCCAGGCCAGGAAGAAGCGCTGGTTGGGCGTGAAGCCGTCGATTTTCTGGCCGGCCTTGGCCTGGGCCGTTTTTTGGAATGCCTGGTAGGCGATGGTCAGGCCGCCGAGGTCGGCCAGGTTTTCGCCCATCGTGAGCTTACCGTTGACGTGCACCGAGTCGAGGGGCATGAAGGCATCGTACTGCTTACCCACCATGTCGGCCTTGGCGTTGAACTTGTCGTTGTCCTCCTTGGTCCACCAATCGCGCAGGTTGCCTTTCGAGTCGTACTGCCGGCCCTGGTCGTCGAAGCCGTGAGTCATTTCGTGGCCGATGACCGCGCCGATGCCGCCATAATTCACGGCGTCGTCGGCCTTGGGATCGTAGAACGGCGGCTGCAAAATGCCCGCCGGGAACACAATCTCGTTCATCGGCGGGTTGTAGTAAGCGTTCACGGTGGGCGGGGTCATGCCCCACTCATTGCGGTCAATGGGCTTGCCAAATTTGCTGAGGTTGTCCTCGGCGGCCCAGGTGCGGGCGGCCAGCACATCCTGTAAGTAGCTCTGGCGGTTGATGCTAAGCTTAGAATAGTCTTTCCACTTGTCGGGGTAGCCGATTTTCACCACGAAGGCATTGAGTTTCACCAAGGCCTCTTTCTTGGTGGCAGCGCTCATCCAATCGGTCGCCATGATGCGCTCGGCGTAAGCTTTGCGCAGGTTCTCAATCATTTCCTTAGCCTTGGCCTTGGCGGCGGGCGAGAAGGCTTTGTCGACGTAGAGCTGGCCGAAGGCCTCGCCGAGCGCCCCGTCGGTGGCGCGTAGCATGCGCTTCCAGCGGGGCTGCTGCTGCTTGGCCCCGCTCAGCACCTGCGAGAAGCGGAACGCTTCGTCGCCGTAGGCCTTGGGCAGCGCCGAGGTCACGCTGCTCACGAGGTGAAAGCGCAGGTACTGCTTCTGGTCGGCGATGGGCTCGGCGGCGAGCATGGTGCTCACTTCCTTCATAAATTCAGGCTGGCCCACAATTACTTCCTTGGCCGCGCCGAGGTGGTTTTCCCTCAGCAGCAGGGGCAGGTTAAGGTTGGGGTAAGCCTTGGCGGCCTCGGCCACGGTCATTTTGTTGTAGTTGGCCTGGGGGTCGCGCAGGTCCACGGGGCTCTTGCTGGCCTTGGCCAGGCGCGTTTCGATGCGCATGACGGTAGCGGCGTTGGCCGCCGCGGCGGCTTCGCTATCGCCGAGGCGCTTGAAGGTATTTACCAAATAGGTTTGGTACGCGGCGCGGATGTTCTTCGAGCGGGCGTCGTCCTTCAGGTAGTAATCACGGTTGGGCAGCGAGAGGCCGCCCTGGTAAAACTGCACCGCGTACTGGGTGCTGATCTTCTCGTCCTGGCCCACGCCCGAGTTGAACCACACGCTGCCGGCCTGCGACTTGGGGTCGGCCAGAAACTTCTGCATTTCGGGCAGGGTCTTAATGGCCGCGATGCGGTCGAGGTAGGGCTGAAGGTAAGTGAGGCCAGCCTTTTCGATGGCGACCGTATCCATGGCGGCGGCGTAGAAGTCGCCCACTTTCTGGGCGTTGCTGCCTTTGGGGGCGGTCGCCGAGGTGCGAGCCAGCTCTTCGAGAATGGCTTTCTGGGTGGCGTTGTTGCGGTCGGCCAGCTCATTGAAGCTGCCCCAGCGGCTTTCAGCCGGCGGCACCGGGTTATTTTTCAGCCAGTTGCCGGAAGCGTAGTGAAAGAAGTCGTCGCACGGACTTACCGAGGAATCGATGTTGGCGGGGTTGATGCCGGCGCCCTTAGCGGGCGTCGTTTGGGCCAGCGCGGGGCTGGCAGCAGCCAGGGCCAGCGCCGCCACGGCCAGGGCCGCGCCCCGCTGGTAACGGGAAGTTTTAGACATGAAAAACAAAAAGTGGATGGGTAGAGGGGAGGGTGGGAATGTGGCCCGCAAGTTAAGCGCAGATGTCGTACAGGCTACCCACGCTGCCAGGATTGGCAGAACAGGGGGCTTAATGGCAAGGTCGCAGGCTGGCTACCTTCTGGTAGTTATCCGCTTCCTCCTGTACTACTGTCATGCTGACGCAGGAAGCATCTTATCCCATCCGCTAGGCTTGCCCGAATGGTGATAAGATGCTTCCTGCGTCAGCATGAAAGGCCGGAGCTTCTTGCCACACCTTGGCTCTACAGTCCCGCCACCAGCTCGCGCCACGCCGCCTGCTCGGGGAGGCCGGGCTTGCGCTTGCCGAATAGCAACAGGATATTATTTCCCTGCGCATCAAACAATTCCAGCGAGGTTACGATACCGTCGGCGGTGGGCTTTTGCACGACCCAGCTCTGGGCCACGTCTGCGAGCTTGAGGTGCAGGTTGAAGTCGGGGTCGAGCACGTTGAGCCAGGGGCCAGTGGGCACGATGCGTGTCACGGGGCCGGTATGAATCTGGATGCAGCCCCGGCTGGCCACGAAAATCATCACCGGCACGGCGTCGGCCGCAGCAGCGCGCAGGGTCTGGTCGATGGCTTCGTTGGGCACTTGGCGCACCAACTCGGGCGGCCCCAGGCGCAGGGCCTGGGTACG
>CAJYVK010000233.1 GCA_913778455.1 uncultured Hymenobacter sp.
CTGGCCGCTTTGGCAAAATCCTTGAGGTTGCTCTTGCCGATGGCGTCGCTGGCTGGCACGCCCTTGCCGACGGCCTGCGTGGAAGCGGAGAGACCTAGGATTTCCCCGTCTGCCGCGTCGACGGCGACTTGCCCGGTGACGCCGGCGCCCACGAGCATCAGGCGCACGTAGGCGTAGCGCGGGTCGGCGGCGAGCACCGCCGTTTCGATGGTGCGCTGCGGAACGAGCTGGTAAGGGAAGGGATAAGCCTTCTGTATGTCTTGCTCGCTCAGCTTGCCTTTGACGTCGGCTTCGTTGAGCAGCAACGTTTTGGTGCGCAGCCGCTTGCCGTTTTCCACGTACGAGGCCATCAGGTCTTTGCCCGACTTGCCAGACGCCTGCGCCCGCAGCTCGTTTTGCATGTAGCGAACGGCAAACACGATATCGCTGGGTTGCATAACCTTGGCGGCAATCGGTGCCATCACGAGCTCCTGCTCCTTCTTGCCATCCAGTTGGGTAAGCTGAAAGGCAGTGATGTTTTCGGAGGACAGCGCGTTGGGCAGGGGGCGGTCATTGGCGCTGCCTAGTAGCATTGTCGCGCGGTAAGTGGTGCGCCGTAACACCGTCAGCGGGGTGCCTTTCGTCAGCCGCAGCGCGGCTATCTCGGCGGGCGTTTTAAACTCCACGGCCGATGACAAGGTCCAGAGCTTGGGCACGAGCTGTTGCAGCTGGGTATTGCAGTACGCCACGTAGTCCTGGTATTGGCGGAGGTCGTCGGGCTTCTTAGCCAGGCTCTTTAGTTCCTTCGGGTCCGGCTCTTCTACCTGCACCAGCAAAGGCTGGGCTTTGAGGGCAGTCAGGTCGATGGGTTTGGGATGGTACCCAAACTGGGCCTGCGCAGTAAATCTCAGGCAAGTCAACAAGAACAGAGAGCACAGGATAAACTTAGCAAGCATGGCTTATGCAGAAAAAAGAAGATAGAATTCAGGCAAAAGTAGTTGGCCTAGGGTATCGTTCAGCCTTGCGCAACGGGTTGTTTTTAGTATAGGAAAACTTGTGTGTTGTAGCGGCTTCTAGGGCAGTTTGGCTGCTCAGGCGTGGGGACCGGGGGGTGAGGCACCCACGCCCGAGCAGCCAAAAAGCGTACCCCTAACCCGAGAAGCGCTCTAAAGAAATAATTGTTAAAAGGGAGCCTAGAAGCTATTTTTCGGAAGTTTAGTACCAGCCCTCTTCTGCTATTCACAAAACGGGCATTCCGTATTCAACATACCAGCCAACGAAGCGATGCTAAAAACAGCGTTTGGGGGCAGTTGAGCAGGGTGCTCAAAAAGAGTAGTTTGGGAGATGCCCCAGCCCGAAAAAATGCTGCCCATAAGTGAGGAAACTTCTGTAATCGTGCGGGACTCTGTATGGACGCTCCGCCTCCGGGCGCTGACTACGCTAGGGGGGAGCTTCCTGATAGCCTATTTTGCCCCGCGTGGCGTGGACCAGTTCTTCAGGCTACTGCTTACCGTGATTGGGGTCGGGAGTGTTATGCAGCTATTCAGGTCCTTCAACCCGCAAACGCGCTTACTACTAGATGCCACCGGTATTCGGGCAGTCGGCTACGATGCCCTGGCGTGGCAGCAGCTAGCCAGCTTCTACTACACGGAAGAAACCGACACGGACGAGTCGAAGGCTCACCTAGTGTTTACCACCTGCGCGTCGCAGCAGGTAACTATTAATTTGGACGCGGCAGATGCCAATATCCAGACAATTAGGCAGGCGATCAAGCGGTTTAATACCAATCCGCTGCTGCTTGACCACGGGCAGCGATAAGGAGCCCGCCCCTCCCTATACTGGCTGCCTGCGGTAGCATGGGGAGTGCGGGACGAAAGCGAGCAGAGTAGAAGCCAGAGCAGCAGGGAAAAGGTACAAATCAAAGAAGCTGCCGCCCGCCGGCCCGGCAACCACGTATAAATACCTGCTTTTACGAACAGGATAAGCCTCTCTGAGCGAAGCGGTAGGCCGAAAGCCGGCCAAGCAAAGTGCTAAGTTTGGCTGGTAGGGCCAATTGGGCGCAAGAAAGTTTGCAATCTTCCAAAGTCGTGCTTACTTGCGCGGATGAAGCCCTTCCTTCCCACCCTCACCCTGCTGCTGGCCCTAGCCGGCGCTTCGCTGGCCGCGCCCCCGCGCCCGGCTGCTCCCGTGGCCGCCGCCCCGGCCCGCCCCTCCGCCACCGTGTACGTGTGCATGAGCAAGACATCCTACGCCTACCACAGCTCCGAGGCCTGCACCGGCTTAAACCGCTGCTCCCACCCGCTCAAGGCCATGCCCACGGCCGAGGCGGAGAAGCTGGGGAAGCGGGCGTGTCAGAAGTGTTATTGACTTATAATAGTTTAATAAAGTTCATAATCAATAAAATCAATAGTATGACACTTTCGATAGAGGAGTTAAACGGGTTAGGAATCCAGCAATGGGAGGACTTGCAACCAAAACATGAAAAAATAGACCTGCTGATAGGAAATGGATTTAGTATTAATTTTTCTTCCAATTTCATGTATAGGTCTATCTATGAAAAATTTAAGCAACATTGTGACCAGACACATGCTGATTTATTTTCTCAGTTTGAAACAACAAACTTTGAAGAAATCATGTTGATACTTTTTAACTCTAAAAAAGTAAACAGTATTTTTAATTTAAGTACGACAGAAGTTGAAGGCAGTATTGAAGCTTTGAAAAATGGATTAATTCAAGCAATTAATGACTTGCATCCTCGGACAGATGATATAGATTGGTCACTAATTTCCGATGTTTCAAGACAGTTAGTTGAAGAATTTGAAGATATATACTCGCTTAACTACGATTTGCTTCTGTATCATATTATCATGGCTGCATACGACGCGTGGAAGGTGGATAAGTCGTTGCAATCATTGCAAGATTTTTATTGGGGTAATATTGAAGGGATACGTTACTATAAAGAGTTTAAAGATTTTCAAAGTTTTGGTGGTTATAAGAATATTTATTATATACATGGAAATTTATGCCTGTTCAATAATAAATCACATGTTTTAAAAGTAATACGTGGTGATAGGCCGACAGAACTGATTGACTTGATTTCGCAAAGAATACGAGCGGGCCAATTTCCTCTTTTTGTTAGTGAAGGTACGGCAGAGGAGAAGCGTGCTAGAGTATTAAGCAATCAGTACCTGAATTTTTGCTATAAGGCGCTAGGGGATGCTAAGAAACCTTTGATGATTTTCGGCTTAACTCTTGCTGATAACGATAAGCATATAATCGACCAACTTGTGAGAAGGCCGAGGCCCCTTATTATTTCTATTTATCCAGAAAATAGAACTGCGTTAGATTTGCAGCGGGAAAAGTTAAATCAAATAGCCAAGTTTGGTTCTTATTTTAATAAGGAAATTGATTTTGTGGATTCCAGAAGCGTATTTCAATTTGTTTGAAATAAAAAGCCCGACCAACCGGCCGGGCTTTTTTATGTGCGGTAGGGAAGGCTAAGAGATACCCAGGCGGCGGGCTTCGTCGGTCACTAACATTCGAACCAGAGCAGATGAACTAAGGCCGCGAGCATCGGCCACCTTTTCAAGCATCGCTTTCTCAGCAGGGCTAACCTTCATAATAAATGCCTGGTCTCGAGTAACAGCTTTCTTTGCCATGCCACAAAAGTATAGATAAACGTTATAAAAAATAACTTGCCTTGCGGTTCACTTGTATAAATTTTGTTTATACATTTGCCATGCTCAAATAGAGCAGCCAACCCCGTAGCAAGCAAAAGAGGCCACCCCCTGGCAGGGGTGACCTCTGAATATAGCACCTGTTGTGGCAGGGCTACGAGTTGGGTCAATGACAACCCCTCACCCCCCAAAATTACATGGAATCCCCTGTAAACGGGCCAGCCACGCCCATGAGCCTGGGCGAACTCCGCCAGGCCCTGCTCGCCGTGTACCTGGGCAACCCGCGCTTCACGCCCGAAGAGCAGCTCCAGGCCAATCACCAGGCCCACGAGTACGAGAGCGTGCCCGAGCTCAGCCGCTGGCTGCAAGCCGCCCGCCTCCTCGATGCCCAGCGCGGCCACGCGGCCCGCCAGCACGCGGCCGACACCCTACCCCAGCCCGGCGTGTGCCTCGACGAGGCCCGCCAGCGCGCCGAGCTGCTACGTCTGCTGGCCTGCCCGGCCCTGGGGGAGGGGTCGCGCCGGGCCTACGCCCGCGTTTTTTTCGTCCTGTCGCCGGGCCACCCCCGCTCGCGGCTGGCCCTGCTGGGCGACGGCTACCTCGAAGCGCTGGAAAACCTGGGTCGCCTGGGCCGGCCGGTGCGCTTCAAGGCGCTCTACGACAACTAGGTGTGGCTGGCAGGTGCCCACGCATAGGTAGCGTTCACCTGCACACTGACCCGAAATTTACACTTAGCCCCCAGCCAGGTAGAAACGCTCGTTTTGAAAAACGGGCGTTTCTACGCTTTCGGCCCGCTGCGCCCGGTAAGTCCTTTGTTGCCTCCTCTTTTCATCCTCCAATGGCAACTTCTCCCATCTCCATCTATTGCAGCGGTGCCCTGTACACCGGCGGGCAAGGCGCAATCGACGACCTCAAGGGCTCTGGCTTCACTACCGTCGTGGCCTGGGCGCTGCACGTTACGGCCAACGGCGACCTATCCTTCAACGATACGCCCATTGTGCAAGGGGGCCAGTACACGGGCGATGCCGCCTGGCCGGGGCTGCTGGACAGCCTCAAGCAGGGCGCTACTTCCGTCACGAGCCTGGGCTTCAGCGTCGGCGGCTGGGGCGTGGGCGATTTCAACAACATCAAAACCCTCATTGCCGAGCACGGCACGGGTTCCGACAGTCCGCTCTACCAAAGCTTTGCGGCGCTGAAGCAGGCCATTCCGGCCATCGATTTCATCGACCTCGACGACGAAACGACCTACGACCAAGCCTCCACGGTGGCCTTCTGCCAGATGCTGTACAACTCGTTCGGGCTGCACGTCACGTTCTGCCCCTACTGCAATACCGACTATTGGACGGGCTGCTTCCAGGCGCTCAACTCCTCCACGCCCGACCTGGTGCTGGGCCTGAACCTCCAGTGCTACGCCGGGGGCGGCGGCAACGACCCGCAGGACTGGATTAACGCGCTCAACCAGACGATGGGGAGCGGCTTCGCCGGGGCAACTATCGTCTGGCCGGGCCTGTGGTGCATCCACGGTACGGAGTGCGACCAAGACAACGACCCGGCCGATATGCAAACCAAGTTCCAGGCGTGGCACAGCCGCGAAAGCATCGTGGGCGGCTTCGTCTGGCTCTACGACGACATTCTGCACTGCCAGAAAAGTACCGCCGACTCGACGGCCGACTACGCCCAGGCCCTGCTGCAAGGCTTGGCGTAGGGCGCCAGGCACTCCCAGCGAAAAGCCCCGGTGACCAGCTTGTCTTCACCCAACTCTCAACGCAAAAAGCGCCAGCCGGTAGGCTGGCGCATTTTGCGTTGAGAGTTGCTAATAGTGCCGCCTAAGCCGTAATGGCTCCGCAAAGTGTGTTTTACTGCGCCCCCTGCTAGGTACTGGCTCCCTTAGCAGGGTGGTTTAGCTTCCGTAGGTTCTCCTACCTTCGGGTGTTCCGCTTACTGGGGTCCGCATGAAATATCTTTTATGGTGTGCTGTCGGGGCGGGGGGGGCTTGCCGCTGACGCTGCACGCCCAGGCTGGCAGCGCGCCGACGGCGGTTAGTACGATTAGCCCGCAAGGCCGGGTGTCGACCTTCGCGGGGCTGCTCAGGTTGGGGGCATCTGGACGGCAGCCCGCAGGAGGCCCGCTTTAAGTTTCCCTTTGGCGTGGCGGTGGATCCGGCCGGCTGGGTCTATTGTAACAGATACGAGCAGTCGTACCATTCGCCTCGTCAAATACGGGGTTGCAAGCGGTGCTAGTGAACCAAGAACGTTACGTAGTCCGTTCTGACTAGCTACTTAATGAATTACCTGCCTTGCAGGTCAGCCAGGATGGCGGGATAGCGTTCTCCCTGCAAGCTGATGCGGTCCAACGCCTGCTTGATGGTGGCTAACGCCTCCTCACCCAAGGTGAAGTCTACCCCGCCGATATTTTCCTCCAAACGGGTCAGCTTGGTAGTGCCCGGAATCGGGACGATCCAGGGCTTTTGCGCTAGTAACCAGGCCAGGGCAATCTGCGCCGGCGTGGCGTTCTGTTCTGCCGCAATCTTAGTTACCAGGTCCACAACGGTTTGATTCGCCTCGCGGTTTTCTTTGGTAAAGCGCGGCATGACATTGCGCCAATCGGTTGTAGCAAATTCAGTGGCCGCCGTCATCTTACCCGTTAAAAAGCCTTTCCCTAGCGGGCTAAATGGTACGAAGCCAATGCCCAATTCTGCTAGCAAGGGCATGATTTCCTGCTCCGGTTCGCGCCAAAACATGGAGTACTCACTTTGCAGGGCGGCCACGGGCTGTACGGCATGAGCGCGACGGATACTTTGCGCGCCGGCCTCACTCATCCCGAAGTACTTTACTTTGCCTTCGGCAATCAACTCTTTTACGGTCCCGGCCACGTCTTCCACCGGCACCTGCGGGTCCACGCGGTGTTGATAGAACAAGTCAATGTAATCGGTTTGTAGGTACCGGAGCGAGTTTTCCGCTACCTGCCGGATGCGTTCCGGGCGACTATCCAACCCATCGGTATTTCGACCGTTTTTAAAGCCAAACTTGGTGGCGAGAATGACGTTTGCCCGTACCCCGTGCAAGGCTTTTCCTACCAACTGCTCATTGGCACCCTGTCCGTACACTTCGGCGGTATCAAAGAACGTAATACCCAGTTCGTAGGCTTTTCGAATCAAGGCAATGGCCTCGTTTTCGTTGGTTGCCGGCCCATAGCCGTGGCTTAAGCCCATGCAGCCCAACCCCAGTTCTGATACGGCTAACCCGGAAGTCCCTAACTGTCGTGTTTTCATATTATCGCAGCAAACGGGAAGTAGGTGTTTACTGCTGCAAAATTGAGGAGGGCGAGCAAGCCGCTTTGTAGACGGATTACAGGTTTTCTTACCACTATTACTGCGTGGGCGGGCCGGTCTCAATTAGGCTAGTCGGAAGCAGTAAGTTTGTAGTGACCACTGCCTAAGGGATGGAAGAGATTGTAAAAATGGACAGCATCGCCTCGTATACTGCGCTACGAGGTGTACCGACCAAGCATCCCCTCGTAGCCGTGCTTGACCTCTCGCAAGCACAGCCGATGCCCGCCCAGTCCTTCAACTTCGGCTTGTATGCAGTGGGGCTGAAAGAACTGCATCATGGCCACTTGCGCTATGGGCGAAAGCACTATGACTACCAGGCGGGCAGCCTGATTTTCATCGCTCCCGGCCAAGTAGTCGGGGTAGAGCCGGCCTTGGAGCTGTTTGCGCCTGCTGGCTGGGCCTTGCTCTTTCATCCCGACCTGCTACTGGGCACACCGCTCGGCAAACGCATGCCGACCTATTCGTTTTTCTCCTATGAGGTAAATGAAGCGCTTCATCTCTCCGAGAAAGAGAAACGCCTAGTGCTGGATTGCTTTGCCAAAATCGAGTCTGAGCTCGACCAGACGATTGACAAGCACAGCAAGGGCCTGATTGCCGCCAACATCGAGTTGCTGTTCCAGTACTGCTTGCGCTTTTACGACCGCCAATTCCTTACCCGCGATACGGCTAACCGAGGTGTCCTAGAACGGTTTGAATCCTTATTGAGAGATTATTTTTCAGCCGATACGCCCCAGCACGCCGGGTTGCCTTCCGTCGCTTATTGCGCGGAAGCCCTGCATTTATCCCCGAACTATTTTGGCGACTTGGTGAAGAAAGAAACCGGCCGCTCGGCGCAGGAATACATTCAAGCCAAAGTGATCGAGGTGGCAAAGGAAAGGCTATTTGACCGGCATAAATCGGCGAGTGAAATTGCGTATGAGTTGGGGTTTCGCTACCCGCAGCACTTCACCCGGTTATTCAAACAAAGAACCGGTGTGACGCCGAACGATTACCGGACGAGGAAGTAGCTTATTCATAAGGTGTTTTCCCTTAGCAGCTAGCTAGCGGATGCCGTATGCTCAGGTAGTGCACACGCGCGGTGCGAGCCACAATACGCTGCGTGATTTCGCAAGCCCCGACTGCGTCGAAGAAGTGCACCTTACCACAGAGCACGCTTCAACCCAGGCTAGCTGTCGCTACTTGCCAATCTGGAAGCCGGGGGTGGGGTCTCACGTAAGGACAGCGCCCGCCCAGGCTCTGGCAAAGCACTGCCTAAGTTGGTAATAAGTAACTTGCCTGAGAATTAGCCGCGCTTATGAAACACGTCTGCCTTGTTCTGCTCGGCTCGGCCGTGGCAGCCCCGGTGGCCCACGCCCAATCGGCTCCCTCTACCAGCTGGTGCCCGCCCGGCGCTACCTGGACCTACGGCTGGTCGTGGTGGCAGGAGAGCGGCACCGTGACGGTGCGCTACGCCCGCGATACGGTCGTGGCGGGGCAGCCCGCGCAGGTGCTGACCCGCAGCCGGTTGGCCCACGACTCGGCTACCCCCGGCTCGCCGTCTTACACCACGCCCATGTCGAGCGTGCTCACCCGTGCGGTGGGCGACCGGGTAGACGTATGGGCCAATGGCCAGTTTTACCCCCTCTACGACTTTGCCGCGCGGCCCGGCGCGGGCTGGCTCACGCCCCGGGTCGTGCCGAGCGGGCCGTGCCCGGCCGAGCTGGTGCAGGTCACCGTCGATAGCGTGGGCACGCAGCAGGTGGCGGGGCGCACGTTGCGCTGGCTGCGCGTGCACTTGTCGGCCCCCGCGGGTACGAGCGGGCCGGTAATAGGCCAGTGGCGGGGCCGCCTCTACGAGCAGTTGGGGAGTATGGACTATTTGCAGCCGCAGTCGCCCACCTGCGCGGGCACGGACCCCGGCTACATCGCCGGCTTCGGTAAGTTCCAGGCGACGGGCTGGCCAGCCATCGGGTATGGCAACGGCGCCTTGGTCCTGGCTACGGCGCTGGCACGGGCCACGGCGGCCGGGTTCGGGGTGTACCCCACGCCCAGCGCGGGCCTGTGTACCCTCGCGCTCCCGGCTAAGCTGGCGGCGGATGCCTCGCTGCAAGTGCTCACCCTCACCGGCCAGCTCATTCGCCGCCTACCGGTGCCAGCCAGCCGCCAGCTCGACGTGCGGGGGCTGCCCGCTGGCACCTACACGCTGCTGCTGGCAGGAACCGGGCAGCCGACCCTGGCGCAACGCCTCGTCGTCGAATAGCCAACTCCTGGTGTTACCTCGGGCGCCAATAAAGGCTCGGCTATGAGCTAAGCATCAGTTGCTGAAGCGTAGCTTTTTGCGGCTATAGTATTAGTATAGGCTAAGAAGAAAGCCCGGCCAATCGGCCGGGCTTTTTATGTGCAACGTATTCCTCTTTGGGTGTCTACGCTGGTGCAGATGCTCGAGGAGGCGCGGGCGATGAACAACCGCCTGGCTGGTGTCGAATCATGGCAGCGTAACCTGCAACCTGCGCGATACCCAGGCCAAGACCGGTTACTTACTGGGCTGGATGGGGGTTGGGCAAGTTCTGCTCAATCCAAGCTGTGCCACTTACGGGCGTGGACGACCCGGCCAAGTGCGCTTCACACGTCCCCACCCCTTCGTACACATCCTGTTGGGTGGCTTCTAAGCTGATAAGCACCTGGTCGGGACATAGACTATTCACGTAGAAGGTGCCTGTTATGGGAGACTGTGGGTCAGTAATTTCTACTTTAAACCGTAAGAAATAAGTGACGTTCTTCGCGCTTATGTAAACGGGCCCCATCGGGGTAGTCGTAGTGTCCACGAAGCAGCTGTCCTGGCCGGGGACCAGTATCGTCGCGTTCGATGCTATCGGTTTATCAATTGCCGGAGTTTCTCCAACCTTAGAGTAGTTAGAGAGGTGGATGCCGTTGGCCAGCTGCAAGTCTTGGAGCACCCATTGCACAGGGTTCGAGGGAGAGCCATTCGGGAAGGCCCCGTATTCATGGTCCATCCACGCAAGACCCGTAACGGCAATAGTCTCCTCGCCGATGGTTAGCGTGCCCGTGGCCTGCAAGTTGGTAAGCGAGTAGTAGTAGTTATTGCGGCTCAGTGGCGTTTTGCCCTCCGGGTTCACGAGATGGCAGCCCGTCCCCCAGACTATCAGCGGTGGCCCCTGCTGTTGGAGTTGCAGATCAATCCGGCACTCTGTTTGGTCCCCCTTGTCCGCAAAGCTGGCAACTACGTGCATGTTGAGCGGTGTAGAGTCCGGGGCTAACGCCTGCATGGACACAGCGCCAGCCGTGGAGCCATTGGCCGCGGGCAGCCTCACGTACCAGGGCTTCTCGGTATCATATTGCGCCCAGTCTGACGGGCAAGGCATTACCGGGTTGACTTTCTCATAGTGTTTTTGACGGCTCACGTCTGTGATGCTGAGTTGCGAGAAGGCGTAGCTGACCGCGCTGTTGAAGCCGGCGGCGTTGACTTCAAAGCCGAATAGCCGCCCGTCGGCGCTCTTCAGTGTGCCAACGTGCCACCACCACTCAGTAGGGGCCGGGTTACCTTGGGCATCTTTGTGGCCGTACTGGTCATGCGGCAGCGTAATATTCTTCGTTGCACTGGAAGAAGGATGTGGAGACATGCGCGAACAAGAAAGTGGGTGAAGGACCGAGCAAAGGAAGGCGCCTGACCTGCTCTTTTATCAGCGTATAAATACTTGATTTCTAATACAAGTACTTATGCGCCCCTGCCGTATTGAACTGCTGGTAGCACCGCTGCCTACCCGTCCGCAAGTCTTTTTGACCTGTCCCGCTCACTCAGCAAGTCGTTGCCTGGTTGGCTTAATAGCTCCAAAGCGGGATTGAACCGTGGTTGAGAAGCTTACTCCGCGTAAAGGCCCCAAAAACGAGTGTTTTCGGGGCCTTTTTCGTTGGCTGCAAACTTCGGTTTCTGTAGTACGCGGTACGGCTACCATATAAGTAGGTAGCTGGTAGCAGTGCCGCTGGGCCACTCGTGCTATTACCAGGAGTAAATAGCCGACAAGGGCGTGGTGCCGGTCAGGCCCAGCACGGGCACTTCGCCGTCGAAGGTGACGCGAAAGGCTGGAATCAGGGGAAAGTGGTGAAAATCCAGCGGCTGGCCCTGGAGCATGTGCACGGCTACGTCGTGCGCTACCTGCTCGCGGGGCATGAACCTGCCCGCCGTTTCGATAAAGTCGTCCACGCTCAGGTTGGCGTTCGGGTCTTTGGCTTGCAGCGCCCGCGCCCGAGTCCGTAGCGCCAGCAGTACGTCGCGCAGCGTATACTGGTTATGCGAAGCCAGCCGAACCTGATTATCCAGGTAAAAGGCGTAGAGCAGGCCCCGGCGGTAGGGCAGCCGCTGGTAGGCCGTGTTGCGCCAGTAGTTGGGCGCTATCGAATCGTTGGGCGCACTGCGGATGGCACTGGTGTAGTGCGGCCGCAGGGTGCGGTTATTCAGGTACTCCAGAAAAGTCTGGGAGTCGAAGATGCCGGAGGCGGCCAGGTTTATCAGGCACACGTAGTCGTTGAAGCCCTCGCCGAACCACTGGTTGGCGAAGCTGTTCTCCCCCAGCGTTAGTTGGGAGCCAATCCAGCTGTGCGACGTTTCGTGGGCGACAATTAATTTCGCCCAGTTATCAAAGGGGCCGCTGTACTTCATAATAAAGCCCGGCCCCCAGCCGAAGCCCCCCGCCGTGGGCTCGGTATTGTAGGTGGGCAGCACGCACAAGTAGTAGTAGGCATCCTGGTCATCGTGCCAGAAGGTGCGCAGCGTGGGGAAGAAGCGCGTAAAAAACGGCGCCAGCTCTTGGCTCATGCGGTTGACGGTGTCGCGCCGCGAGGTGAGGGAGTAGTACGGAATGTTGTGCACCCGGTACTCGCGCCGCACGATGTCGGTGCCGAGCACCATCGTCCAGAACTGCTGCCGGCCCGGCTGAAGTAACTGGCGGCTGCCCGGCGTAGCCCGGGGCGCGGCCGACAGAAAATAGCCAACCCCGGCCGGAAACTGGTCGAACTGCAAACTGCTGGCGGCGGGCGGGCAGTCCTGCGGCTGCAACAGGAAGAAGGCCGAGGTCAGGTAGAGGCTGCCCGGCATAATAACCGGTCGAAACAGCTCGCGTGGCGTGCTTTTCTGGCGGGGACCGGCAATGGCACCATTGAGCACGTAGTGCAGCGTGTGGCGGCCGGCCCGGGTGTGGAGCACCACGATTTTCTGCTGCGCGGGCACCACCCGGAGCCGGTCGGTAGGCCCCGGCCGGAGGTTTTCCAGCACCTGGAAGATATCGGCCTGCCCGCCCAGGTGCTCGGGGGCGAAGACGAACACGGTGCTATCGGCGCTCACCGCCGTATAGTCGAGCTGCACGCCGAGGCGCGACGACTTGCCATCCCAGCGCAAGTGATAATCGCAGCGGGTGGCCGGCGCGGGCCGGGGCGACGCTGCCCGCCGGCGGTCCTGCGCCGCTGAATGCCGGGGCAGGGCCAGCCAGCCGAGGACGAGAAGATGCCACAGGGGGAAGCGGAGCAGGCGAATCATGCCGGCAAAGGTCCGGGCCTGTACCAGGCGCGGGGGTTAAATACTGTTAAACTTGCGCGTTGCCGGGGCCATTTTCCACCCCACCCGGTTTCTGTTCGATGAAGCGTTTGCGTCCTTTCTTGCCGCACCTACTGGCTTGCCTGTGCCTGGGGCTGAGCGCTGCGCTGCAAGTGGCGTGGCTGCACCAGTTAGCCCAAGGCCAGCTGCGCAGCCTGCGGCAGGAGCTGGAAACCGCCGTGGGCCAGCTCGCCGCCCGCAGCGTACTCGCCAGCCAGCTTACCCAGCCTGAGCTGGTAGCGCCTTACCGGGGCCTGCTGCTCTCGCCGGGCTGGGGGCGCTTGCGTGCCGCGTTCGACAACCTGCGCCTGCCCCAGCTCCACAAAAGCGCCCGCTACGAGCTGACGGCCGACAGCGTCAGCATCATGCTGCGCCTGCACCTGGTGGCTCGGCCGAGCGGGCGGAACCAGCCAGCACCACCCATTTACAACAGCAACCTAACCTCGCAAACGCCGCAGCGATTAGCCCGCGTCGAAACCCGCTCCTGGCGCTACCTCACGCGGGCTACCGACTCTCTGCTCGCCATGCTGCCCGGCGGCCCGCCCCACGGCTCCCACCTGCGCCACTCCTACGGCCGGGAGGCCGCCCCGCCCATCGGCCCCCCGGTGGGAGCCTGGGGCTACGTGAGTCAGCCCTATGCGTACAACAACCTGCACCTGCGCCTGTATCAGTTACGGGTGCCCTCTTTGCTGGGCGCGGTGGCCTACCGACTGCGCTTCCAGCTGGCGGCGGCAGGGCTGCTGCTGGGGCTGACGGCGGCCACGCTGGTGGCCCTGCTGCGGCTGCTGCGCCAGCAGCGCCGCTACGCCGAAGCGCGGCTCGACTTTGCCCGCAACATGACCCATGAACTCAAAACGCCGGTTGCTACCGTAGCCCTGGCCTTGGAAGCCATCGGCCGGCACCAGGCTGCGGAACAGCCCGCTTGGCTGCGCGACTACCTCGCCATCGGCCAGCAGGAATTGCAGCGCCTAGGCTACCTGCTCGACGCTGCCCTGCTGGCCAGCCACGCGCCGACCCGGCCGCTACCACCCCTGCGGCTGGAGCTCTACGATGTGCAACAGGGCGTAGTGCAGGCCGTTGCTTCGCTCCGTCCCCGCTTGGCGCAGCAGCAGGCTCACCTCGAGGTTGCGCCTTCGCCGGAGCCGTGCTTTGTCCTCGGCGACCCCGTCCACCTGCCAAACGTATTGTATAATTTGCTGGAAAACGCCCTCAAGCACGGCGGGGTAGGGGTCGGGCTGGCGGTAAGCTGTACCTGCGAGCGACACGTCGTGTGCATTCAAGTGCGGGACGACGGCCCCGGTATCGCGCCGGCTTATCAGCGCCGGGTATTCGAGCCGCTCTTTCGGGCACCCGGGCCGGCCGCCTTCCCCGTGGCTGAAGGCTCGGGCCTCGGCCTGCACTACGTCCGGCAGCTCGTCGAGCAACACGGCGGTCGCATCACGCTTACGAGCCGGCCCGGGGCCGGCAGCTGCTTCACTATCCGCCTTCCCCGCCACGCCTGATGCCAACCATTCTTTACGTTGAAGACGAGCCGCTGCTGGCCCGCCTGGTGCAGGACGGGCTGGCTACCAACGGCTACGTGGTAAATTGGGTAACGGACGGCCCGCAGGCCCTGGCGGCCTTTCACCAGCGCTCGCCCGACCTCTGTCTGCTCGATGTGATGCTGCCCGGCCCCCACCAGGGCTATGCGCTGGCCGAGGCCATCCGAGCGGCCAGCGCGACCGTGCCCATCCTGTTTCTGAGCGCCCGCCAACTCACGGAAGACGTGGTGCGGGGCTTTCGCAGCGGCGGCAACGACTACCTGCGCAAGCCCTTTAGCATGGGCGAATTGCTGGTCCGTATTGAATCCCTGCTGCACCGCGCCGGCCGGCCCCACCCGCTGGCCCCCGTCGTGGAGCACCATTTCCCGGGGGGAAGCCTGGACGTGGTGCGGCAGCAGCTGCGCACGCCCGCCGGCGTGCAGCCGCTCTCCTACAAGGAAACTGCCCTGCTGGCGCTGCTGCTCACGCAGCGCAACCGGGTACTAGCCCGCCAGGACGCCTTACTGCAAATCTGGGGCGACGACAGCTACTACAACGCCCGGAGCATGGACGTCTTCATTAGTCACTTGCGCAAGCAGCTCAGGGCCCTGCCCGGTCTGGAATTACTCACCGTTCGGGGCGTCGGGTTCAAGCTGGTGTGCTAGTAGTGGCTGCGGGAATGCTGTTATCAGCAGCTTGTGGAGTTAGAGGCGTTCAAAAAAGACTTCTTTTTTGAACGCTTTCGGCACTCCATCTGACAGCATCAAAAAGGCGGTTTTTTAGCCAGTTTTCCGAGGGAGTAATTTGAACAGTATATTAGGCGTATGGCAGGTATAATAAGAGTAGCCCTCTACGCCCGTGTCTCGACCCGCGACAAAGATCAGAATCCCGAGAATCAGTTGGTGCTGCTGCGCCGTGAAGCTGAGCGAGCTGGCGACACTATTGTAAAGGAGTACGTTGACGAGGAGTCTGGAGGTAAGGCCAATCGCAAGCAGTTCCAAGAGATGATGAAGGATGCAGGCAAACGGCAGTTCGACTTAGTGCGTGTCTTTGCTCTCGACCGTTTCAGCAGCCAGGGTATTGAAGCCGTATTTGAGTACACGGCCGCACTCGACCAATGTGGGGTAGCCTTCTGGAGCTACTGCGAGCCAATGCTGAATACTACTGGGCCGATGGCTGCCTTATACAAGGCTATCATCGCATGGGCTGCTGGCTACCGCAATCAGCGCCACTCCGAGAATGTACGACTGGGCCAAGGCCGTAAGCGCCTTCAAGTGGAGGCCACTGGTGAGCCGTATCAGCACGGTCGGCGACCTTTAGGGGAAGAGGTAGCTATCCGTGCCCACGAACTGGCCAAGCAGGGCATGAGCCAACGTAAGATTGCTGAGGAGATAGGTGTATCTGTAGGCACGGTCAATAAATATTTAAAATCAGTAGCTAATTAAAAAATCACTGGTATGGAGTTTTCTACAATTCTAACTAGTTCGCTTATTGCAGCCTTGATATCTGCTAGTATATCAGCTTGGGTGTCATTTATTCTGAAAAACAAAGACTATCGCAATGAATATTTTAAGAAAATAATTGATAAAAGAATTAAGGCCATTGAGTCTGTAGAGCAAATACTTGTTATTTTTTCTCCTTTAGCGCCTATAGAAATAACTGATGCAGGCGAAAGGAAAAAGGTAGCATTTGCTTATCTAGTTCGTAATCCAGAATGGAGTGGCGAAGATGAATATGCTCAGGCTGTACAAAATTTTAGCGCGTCAATTATGTGGCTTGGATTAGATTTAAGAGTCAAGGTAAGAGATTTTTGTGGCTTAATAAATATGATGCGAGACAAAGCCTCTAAATTTGATACTAACATTGAAAAGATAGACTTTTATGCCGAAAATTACTTAAAGTTAGCGGAATTATTAATGCGAATCGAATTACAGCTTTCTAATGAAATGGCAGTGCTTTATGATATTGATGCATTTGTGCGGGAGAGAAAGAAAATTCATAAGTCTATAACCCCCGTATAAAACTCATTCAAATAGCAGAAGTGCTTATACAAGAGTTGAGGTGCTTTGTTTATAATTATTACGCAGCCTCCTTCGCATCAAGAGCGGCAATCGCTTCGGTCATCATCTGCTCATCGACGTGTACGTATTTCATCGTGGTCGTAATCTTCGAGTGCCCCAACAGCTTTTGCAATACCTGCACCGTACCCCCGTGCCGGATGAACTCGGTGGCGAACGTCTCGCGGCCGACGTGGTGGTGCAGGTGCGTCTCGATGTCGAGCTGCTGGCCGATGGTCTTCAGCACCCGGTTCTCATACTGGTCGGTGTAGTCGGCAAACTTGCCGGTGCCTTCCTCCGCGTGCGCGTCTTGTAGATAGGCCAGCGCTTGGCGGGTGAGCGGTAGGAGCGAGGCCCGCAGCCGCTTGCTCCAGCCCTTTTGCATCTCGTAGGTGAGCCGGTTGCCTTCCAGCTTGGAGTTGCCGATGTTCTTGAGGTCGCTCAGTCGCAGCCCGCACTTGCAGCTGAATAGGAATTTGCACAGAATGCGTCGCGGCGCCGTGCCGGGGGCGCACCGCTCATAGTAGGCTTCGAGCCGACGCAGCTCGTCCGGCGGTACCGGCTTCCACTTGCCCGGCTCGGTGGCCACCTTGAAGTCCTCGTACGGGTTTTCAAACTTGATTTTCTCCCGGCGGGCGATGGCCAGGTACGTCTTCACATCCTTGTGGCGCGTCCAGCGCGTGTTGAGCCCGCGCACGGTCTTGTCGAGGTAGAGCTTGAAGTCGTCGGCAAAATCCGGCCCTAGCGTGTGAAATGGAATCTCCTCCCGGAAAGCTTTCAGCGCCCGCCAGGTGCTGAGGTGGTTTTTCTTGGTGATGTCGCCAATCTTCTTTTTGCGGTGGCGCTCCAGCACCTTGTGGTAGAAGTAGCTCACAAAGTCTTTTTTACTACCCTCACTTTGGTAGTCGAGTAGGAATTTCTCCCGCGTTAGCACCTGGCCGCTCAGGCGGTACTCCACAAAAATGGTATTGGCCTTAGCCCGGGCCTTACCGATGAGCAGCGAGTAGTCGTCCGCCAACTGGGCCAGGGCCTCCGCCCCACCGGCCCGTACCTGGGCGGCGGCTAGCTGCTCGGCGTAGCCAGCCGGCCGCGCCCGGGGTGGGCGGCTAGCCAGGCACACGCCCTCGGCCTCATCGAAGAGGGCCAGGGGCCAAGCGATGCCCAGGCTTAGTTGCAGTACTCGCCGGTCGATGGTCACTACTAGGCGTACCTGGCAGGTGCCATCCTTACGCGCCGAATGACGCAATGCCACGGTAACGGAATACCCCATGTTGGTTGGCCGTTTTTCTTTTGGTAAACAAATGGAAGAAAATGGGGTAGGACGAAAGCCAGAAAGGCCCTTTCCTACGCGTAGGAAAGGGCCTTCTAATAGCATTCTGAGCTACTTCAGTAGCTCCGGGTACCTGGAGCCGGAGTCGAACCGGCACACCTTGCGGTAATGGTGTTTGAGACCATCGCGTCTACCGGTTCCGCCATCCAGGCAACTTATTCCGCGCGTCCGGTAATCACGAGCGGGCCGCAAAGGTAGCGAGCTGCTGCCGAAGTCGCAAGAGGTAGCGCTTTTTTAAATAATAGGTTTTTACCTGGGCCAGGGCGGCGGGGCGGTGGTCGGCGGGCAGTTGGGGGTAGCCGGCCAGCACCGGCTGAATGCCCGCGTCGAGGGTATCGGCCAGGGCGGTTACTTCCGCGTCGAGGCGGGCGGTGGCGGCCGGGTCGGGCTCCATTTCCAGCTCCATCAGCTGCTCGTTGAGGTCCATTACCTCCATCAGGAAGTCGGCGTGGAGCTGGTTTTGGGCGCTGCCTTCTTCGAGTAGGCCGTGCTGGCCGAGCAGGTAGGCCATGCGGGCGTCGGGGTTGGCGAGGGTGCGGTAGGCGTCGGTGTTGAGGGTGCTCAGGCGCAGGGCCTCGGCCTGGGCGGCGGGGGTATCCTGGGCGTGGAAGTCGGGGTGCAGCTCGCGGCTGAGCTGGTAGTACCGGGACTTGAGCGCGGCCTCATCGAGCAAAAACGCTTCGGGTAGACCGTAGAAGGCGAAGTAGGAGGTGGTATCGGGCATGGGGGAGGGCCGGCGGGGCAAGGCAGCCGCCGGTAGCTAGCACTACAGCCAGCGGCGGCCGTTGGTTGGGCCAGCGTCGGCAAAGCTACTGGCCCGCGCCCGCCCGCACCACCGAAAACGCCAGCGCCGGGGCCGCCAGCAGCCGCTTGGTTGCCGGCCACACCTGCCCAAACAACGCCGAGCGCCGGTAGGCGTCGAGCGCGGCGGCATCGTCCCAGTGGCTGTAGGTGCAGTAGGTGTGTGGGTCGTCAACATCCTGCCACAGCTCCAGGTGCTGGCAGCCCGGCTGCTGCCGAATGAGGTCTTCGGAGGCCCGAAACAACGTCAGAAAATCGGCCACGCGGCCGGGAGCTAGCGGGAGGCGAACGATGCGGAGCAGCACGGTGGGGTGGGATAGGGGTTGAAAATCAGCCAGAAAATGGCGGCTCAAAATAAGCTCGAGCTTAACAAGTAACCGGGCCGGGGCGTACAAGGGCACTTCAACTTTCTCATTTTCTACAAGTTTTCTTTATGCGTTACGCTCCCCGCGCCCTGTGGCTGGCCGTGCCGGCCTGTGCGGCTTTGTCGCTGCTGGCCTCGTGCAACAGCAACCCCGAAGCTACCACCACCGAAAAAACCGCCGTCGTAGTACCCTCCGAGGCCACCTCGGCCTCCGACAGCACCGCCGTTACGGCCGACTCGGCCAATGCCCCCAAGTAGGGCGGGCTAGACTGCTTACTGAAAAGTGCCCGGTTGCTACCCAGCGGCCGGGCGCTTTTTATAAATGGAAAGTAGACCAACCAACAACGGATGTCATGCTGAGCTTGCGAAGCATCTTGTTTAGGCACAAGGAGCCGCTCCAACCTGACATGATGCTTCGCAAGCTCAGTATGACAAACGTAGGAGGACAACACAGAAGAAAGCGAGTACTCCTCCGCGCTACGGCAGCAGTTCCGCGAAGCGCACATCCACCTGCGAGTCGAAATACAGCCCCAGTAGCTCGCTGGCGTGGCCCTGGTTGATGGCGATGCTCAGGCAGCCCTGCGGGTTGAAGGTGCACACGATTTCGCCGGGGGGAGCCGCGGCGAAGTGGGGGCGCAGCTCGCGCACGATCTCGCGGCCGAAGTGCACGGCCGCCGCCCGGCCCCGGCCCACGACCTCCATCGCCTCGCGGGAGATGTTGGTAATCAGGTTGCCGTAGTGGTCCACGTGCACCACGTGGCCCGTGATGCGGTTGTCTTGCAGGCGCAGCTGGCGGTTGGTGAGCAGGTAGAGGTCGGCCACGGGCTGGCCCAGGCTGCCCAGCGGGTGGCCCTGGGCGAGGCGCACGGCGGCCGGGGCCAGGATGTCGCGAGTGGGGTTAAGCGAAATCGGCTGGAGGTTGCCCGCCGCCAGCGGCACGGCCGGGGCCGGCACGACCACCGGGCTGGGCAGGCGCACCAGCTGGGCGGGTACGCCGTCGCAGAGCAGCGGCAGCAGGCCGTTGTCGGCCACCACGAAGTAGTGGCCTTCGTGCTCGGCGGCGTGCCAGGCGGGGCTGGCCACCGCGCCCGCGTCGCTGGCCCCGTAGTCGCTCACCGTGATGAGGTGGGTGGTACCCGCCGGGAAGTCGCGAAATACGGCCCGCAGAACGTGTACGGCGTGCGCGATGTTGTAGGGTTCGACGCCGTGCGTGATGTCCAGCACCGGCAGCTGGGGCGCCAGCTGAAGCAAACGGGCTTTGAGCGCGGCCGTGTAGTGGTCGCGGTAGCCAAAATCCGTAAGCAGCGTTAGTACACCCATGCCCGCAGTTGCCAGGTTCTTCGTAGTATTGTTTAATAGCCGGCCGGCTGGCTGGCGCGGCTGCAAAAGTAGTCGGGTTTCTGGTAGTCGGCCGGGACTTTTCAGCCAGCGTGCTTGTCTATAGGAATGATGCTGACCGGCAAGCCAATGCCGCAGCACGTTACGCAGCCAGTTTCTCTTTTTTCTTCCCCTTTTCGCTACCCACCCAGTTTGGTCGAAAAAGTCATCACCCTCGAAAACGTGTCCCTGGTAGACTTCCTGGGGGCCGACAATCAAAATATTCGTCGCATTTCGGCTGCTTTTCCGGGCAGTAAAATCGTGTCCCGGGGCAACGAAATCAAAATTCAAGGCCCGTCGGAAGTCATCTCGCGGGTCAACGATATCCTGAGCTCACTCATTGAGCACTACCATCAGTACGGGGCCATTACCGACCGCGACGTGAACCAGTACCTCTCGGCCACCTCCGAGGAGGCCGAGGGCCGCGTGCTGGCTGCCTCGCCCGACGTGATTCTGTTCGGGGCCAAGGGCGGGGTCATCAAGGCCAAAACGCCCAACCAGCAGAAGCTCGTGGACACCGTGATGAAGCACGACCTCACCTTTACGCTCGGCCCCGCTGGCACCGGCAAAACATACATTTCGGTGGCGCTGGCCGTGCGGGCGCTCAAGAATAAGGAGGTGAAAAAAATTATCATCTCGCGCCCCGTGGTAGAGGCGGGCGAGAGCCTGGGCTTCCTGCCCGGCGACATGAAGGAGAAAGTAGATCCCTACCTGCGCCCGATCTACGACGCCCTGGAAGACATGATTCCGGCCGAAAAGCTGAAATTTTACCAGGAAAACAAGATTATCGAAATCGCCCCGCTGGCCTACATGCGCGGCCGCACGCTCAACAACGCCTTCGTGCTGCTCGACGAGGCCCAGAACACCACGCCGAGCCAGATCAAGATGTTCCTGACCCGCATGGGCCCCAGCGCCAAGGTGATGGTCAACGGCGACCGCAGCCAGATCGACCTGCCCACCCGCCAAAAGTCGGGCCTGATGCAGGCGCTCGACATCCTGCGCGACGTGCAGGGCATCGGCTTCGTTGAAATGAACGCCGACGACGTGGTGCGCCACCGCCTGGTAAAGGAAATCGTGCAGGCCTACGACCGCTTCGACGTGGCCGAGCAGCGCCGCGAGGCCGAGTTCAAGCAGCGCCGCCGCGACAACAACGAGCGCCCCACCCCCCGCCGCCCCGCCGAGGCCGACGAATTGGAGCTGCCCGTCAACCATGAGCAGGCGCTGTAGCGCCCGGTTGTGTAAGATTGCAAAGGCCCTGCCGCGCTTGTCGCGGCAGGGCCTTTTGTTTGAGCGCTCGGATTAGTTTGGCAGCGGCTCAGTAGCAGGCGACTGAAAAAGTTGCCGCTCGGCGTAAAAAGCGCCGAATGGCACCACGGATAGCAGCAGCCCCAGCCCAACTTTCCCCAGGGGCCAGCGTTGCTCAATCGCATTCTGCACCAGCAGCAATAGATAGGAAATGAACAGCACGCCGTGCACCAGCCCGACGATGCGCACGGCTTCGGGCTGGTGAAGCAGGTATTTGAGGGGCATGGCGACGCCGAGCAGCCCGAGCAGCGAGAGGCCTTCCAGAATGCTGACCAGGCGCAGGCGGCCTAGCGAAGAGAAGAGCAAATTCATAAATTAGTGGTTGCTAGCCCCGTGGGCAAGGCAGGAGCTTGGTAAATGGTAAGAATTTCAATGCCCAGCAAATTGGGCACGGGACCGATTTCGGCGTAGATGTCGGCCAGAATAACGTTCAGCTCATCGGTGGCAAAGCGACGGGTGCAGCCGGCAAAAAAGGCGTGGGCTACCCGTCCGTAGCGCAGCTCGGCCAGCTTGAGCCGGTAGCTGACGTGGAAGGTGCGCCGCCGCGCTACCACCGGAACCACGGCCGCGAGGCAAATGGGATACCCAGCAGAAGCAGCCCGAGCGCCAGCGAGAGGCTCAGCGCCGACCAGCGGTGCCGGGCCGCGTCGGTGGCGGCCCGCTGGGCAATGCTCTGGCCGATCTGCGCTACCACGATGGCCGTGAGCATGAGGCTAATGTGCGTAACCGACCAGAACTGCACCGTCTGACCCGGCGCGGCGGTTCGGCGCATGGTCCAGGGGCTAAGGGCGAAGTACAGGGTGAAGCCGAGCAGCAGCTGCACGTGCAACAGGCCCGCTAGCAGTGCTCCGAGGCGGCGGTCGGTGGGGCAGTAGAGCCGGCGGGCCAGCCAGCCCCGGTAGGCGCGGCCCAGGGTAGCTAGCAGGGCCAGCAGCACCAGCCAGCGGTTCCAGGAATGGATGGCGAGAACGAGTGAATACACGGGAGGTAGTCGATTGGTTAACTACCACAAAGGTCTCCGTCGCTACTGCGGATGGGCTAGGATGGAATAGGTTTTTAGTAGGACGTTTCAATCCAAGGCCCGAGCCGGGGCCTGCCGCAGGGCACTTGGGGGCCGGCCCTCTAGCTTTTTAAACAAGCGGCTGAAATAAGAGGCATCAGCCACGCCCACGAGGGCCGCTACCTCGGCAACGGGTAGCGTAGTTTGAAAGAGCAGCGCCTTGGCTTCGAGTACCAGGGCTTCATCGATCCAGGTAGTAGGCGACTTGCCGGTAGTTGCCTTTACCGCTTTATTGAGGTGATTGGGCGTGATGTGTAGTAAGTCGGCATAAGCCGCCACTCGGTGCTCGTGCCGAATACGCTGGCTCAGCAGCGTCTTAAACCGCTGGGTAAGGGTTGCGGCCGCCGAAAGCGGCGGGCCCGCCAATGGCCGGTAGGCGTGGCTGGCCTCGGCGAGCAGGGCCGCCAGGTAAGTCAGGAGCAAGGGGAGCACCGCCAGGGATTCCTGGTCATAAATGGCCAGCATCCGGTGCAGTAGCACTTGTACAAATGCCTCTGCTTCCGGGCCGAAGCGCACGTGCGGGTGGCCCCAGGTAGTCAGAAACTCGGGCTCGGGAATGCCGGCCCGGCGCAGCAGATCTGGCTGAAAGTGGCAGAGGTAGCCCGTGTTCACGTCGGCCGGTGCGTACGAGTGCACCTGCCCGGCGGGCACCAGCAGCAGCTCGCCGGGCCGGGCCGTGTAGTGGTCGTAGCCCACGGCCATGTGCGCCTCACCGGTAGCGATAAACAGGGCCGTGTGCGCCGCCGACCGCACGGCGGGTACCGGCCCCCGCAGGTGCGGGTACATGTCTTCGACCCGCACCACAAAAAACTGGTCGGGCTGGCTGCCCAGCAGGTGCCGCAGGTTGGGCGCGGAGTCAAAAAAGCGGGGCAGTATCGTTTGGGGCAGGTAGGGCGGGGTGAGTAAGTCGGGGCTCATGCAGACAAAATACTACCGCCTCGTCCTCCGACGCCCGCGGCCGAGTCTGCCGCTAGCAGCGGATATTTGCCGCTACTTGCTACGCCTGCGCCTTTTCCTATGACCACCGTTGAAAAAATAACCGACCTGCGCGACCTCGACGCGGCCTTTACCATCCGTGAAAAAGTATTCGTGGGCGAGCAAAACGTACCCGCCGAGGCCGAGTACGATGCCCACGACCGCGCCGGCACCACCCGCCACTACCTGGCCCGCGTAGACGGCCAGCCCGCCGGTGCCGCCCGCTGGCGCCCCACCGACCACGGCGTGAAGCTGGAGCGCTTCGCCGTGCTGCCCGAGTTTCGCAACCAGCGCGTGGGCGAAGCCCTCGTGCACCAGGTCCTGGCCGACGTGCGCGCCGAAGTCCCGGAAGCCGCGCAGGTGTACCTGCATGCCCAGCTCCGCGCCATCCCGCTCTACGAGCGCACCGGCTTCCAGAAAAAAGGCGAGATGTTCGAGGAGTGCGACATCCAGCACTACAAGATGGTGCTGGGGTAGTACCTTGCGCTTTCTACTATATGCCCATGACAACGTTTTTGTTTTGGAATATTAACCGTAAGCCGTTACAGGGATTACTTCGCTTATTAGTGGATGCTCATACCCCTCACATACTCATATTAGCTGAGTGTAGGGTGGCTAGTGATGAGTTGCTCATAACTTTAAACAAGGAGAGTATATACACCTACCGTCTCGTACTCGACCCAATTGATCTGTTGGGTGCATCAAGGCTTATCGTACTTAGCCGGCTACCCCGCTCGGCAGTGCGAGCAATAGGCGGCTTGCCTGAAGCGGCTTTGTACAGAGTTAGACCTTTACAGGGAGAGGAATTGTTGGTAGTTGCCATGCATTTACCTAGCAAATTACACTTAACCGAGATGGCGCAAACACTACTAGCATCACGTTTACCAGTAGTGATAGCAAATGGCGAACGGAGCGTGAAGCATCAGCGTACCGTTGTAATTGGCGATTTAAACATGGACCCATTTGAGGCTGGCGTTACCAGTTCGGAAACTCTGCACGCTGTAATGGACAGACAAATAGCGTTGCGCGAAAGCCGCCAAGTAGCGGGCCAGCACCGCTCATTATTTTATAATCCAATGTGGAGCCGGTTAGGCGATAGTACTACTGGGCCACCCGGTACGTACTATATGGCTGCTTCAGGGCCAATAGCTACTTATTGGTACACGCTGGACCAAGTTCTCATCCGCCCGGATTTGTTGCCCGCTTTCAAAGAAGAAAATCTGAGCATCCTGACACAAGCTGGCACTGTAGAGTTACTAACAAAAAGCGGTATCCCTAATACTGCTATCGCCTCTGACCATCTACCTCTTCTTTTCACCATTTAACTACTGTACTCTGATGGATGCTACTAAAAGTCTTTGGGGCGAATTGCCTTTGAATGAATCTGTGCGCACGCCACTCATCATTTTAAGAGAGCAGGCCACATTATTGACTCAGATGACTAATGGAATACTAGAAGGCGTGGTGACTAATCAGCGAGTAAAACAAGCGTCCCATGTTTTTGATCCATTTGGGCCGAGCAGGACATTTAAGGCAAGCTTTTCCATTGAAGCTGCTGCACTTGGGGGATATGTATTCCAAGTATTGCAAGTAAACTATGAGTTAGCTCTGTATCCGGTTGACGTAGATGATCTAGTGAATAGTGAGAAATTTACTTGCAATAATGTTGATATTTTCGAAGAGGTATTAGGTAATATTCTTTCTTCTAAAGCAGTGCACCAAGCAGTAGGAATGTTGCTAGCGCAAAGTAGATCAGAGCAAATCGCCGCATAAACTTTATGCTTTCTTGGTCCTCCGCGCCCTTCCTGCGCGTGGCGCTGGCTTTCATTCTGGGCATCACGGGCTACCTCTACCTGGGGCAGGAGTGGGCGGGCAGCGCCGGGCCGTGGGCCGCGGCGTTGGTGCTGCTCTACCTGGCGGCTTGGTGGTGGAGCCAGCGCCGAGCCAACCCGCTGGCTACCGACGCCGCCGGCCTGGTGGGCTTAGTGGCAATGGCCGCGCTGGGCTTCGCCCGCAGCCAGGCCGTGACCGAAAATCGCCGCCCCGACCACCTGGGGCACCTCGCCCCGCGCATCGAGTTTTACCGCGCCACCGTGGATGAAGCCCCCGTGGTGCGGGCCAGCACCTTCGCCACCACGTTGCGGGTGCAGGCCGCGCGGGTGGCTGGCCGCTGGCGGGTGGCCACGGGCGGCGTCCGCATCAGCCTGCCGCGCTACGAAGCGGCCGCCCCGGTACCCGCCCCGCGCTATGGCGACGTGTGGCTGGTGCAGGGCGCCCCCGCCCCGAGCAAGGGACCGGCCAACCTGGGCGAGTTCGACTACCGCCGTTACCTGGAGGTGCATCAGGTATATCATGCGCAGGTTGTGCACCCCGGCCAGTACCGGGTGCTGGGCTACGCGCCGCTGAGCTGGCCGGTGGCCATCAGCCAGCGGGCCGTCGCCGTGCTCGATGGGGTCTTGCGTCGCTACGTGCCCAGCCAGCGCGAATACGCGCTGGGCACGGCGCTGGTGCTGGGTTTCAAGGACGACATCGACCATGATACCCGGCAGGCCTACGCCGATACCGGCACCACGCACATCATGGCGGTGAGCGGCTTGCAGGTGGGGCTGCTGTTTGGGGCGTTGCAGTGGCTGTTAGGGCAGGTGTCGCTGGGGGGCTCGACGGGGCGCCGCCGGCTGCTCACGGCTGCGCTGGGGCTGGGGCTCATCTGGAGCTATGCGTTGCTGACCGGCCTCTCGGCCTCGGTGCTGCGGGCTACGGTGATGTTTACGCTCGTCGTTCTGGGTCAGGCCTGGGAGCGCCAGAGTAGCTTGTTCAATACGCTGAGTGCGGCGGCGTTCTGCCTGCTGCTGTACAATCCTTACTTGCTCTGCGACGTGGGCTTTCAGCTCTCGTTCCTGGCCGTGCTGAGCATCGTGTACTTGCAGCCGCGCATCGTCCGCGGCTTCGATGCCCGCAATTTCGTCCTCGACCGCCGCCGCGACTGGCACTCCGCCGCCCGCCAACGGGCTACCCGCGCCGGAGCCTGGCTGGCCGAGGCGGCCTGGCAGCTCACGGCACTGTCGCTGGCCGCGCAGGCGGCCACGTTTCCGCTGGGGCTGTATTACTTCCATCAATTCCCGTTCAATTTTCTGCTGGCCAATCTCATCGCGGTGCCTATTTCGAGCATCGCCGTGTACGTGGGCGTAGTGCTGCTGCTGGCCAAGGGACTGGTCGTACTACCGGCGCAGTGGCTGCCCTGGCTCGACTGGCTGCCGCGGCTCATCGGCCGCGTTTTGCAGGGATTAATCTGGCTGTTCAACGAGTATATTTTTCTCATTGGTCGATTGCTGCCGGGCGCGGTGGTGGGCGGCGTGCACCTCAGCCGGGGGCAGACGCTGCTATTATTCCTGCTCCTCGGGGCCTTTTGCGTGTTTTTGGCGAGCCGGCGGCTGGCCTGGGCGGGCTGGTGCGTGGTGCTGCTGAGCACCTACGCCGGCAGCCGGGTGGCCGAGGCCCGCGCCGTGGCACCGCTGCGGGAGTTCGTCGTATATAGCGTGCCGCACCGCTCGGTGGTGGGCTTCTGGCAGGGCGCGGCCGTGGAGGTGGCCACCGTCGACTCGCTGCCCCTCGCCGAAACCGAGCGCACCTACCGCCTCCAGCCCGGCCTGATTCTACGCCGCGTGCGGGCTCCGCATTACTGCGTAGGCTGGCAGGGTAGCACGGTGCCCGTGCGCCAAATTGCCCCGCCCGACAGCGCCGAGGCCCGCCGCCGCTACCCGCCCGCGCCCCTGGTGCTGGCCCAGTGGCGGGGCCTGCGCGTGGCCTTCGTGAGCGGCAACCTGCGCCGTTTGCCTGTTGCTACCGCGCCCACCCTGCCCGCCGACGTAGTAGTGCTGCGCCGCAACCCGTACCTCTACCCCGACGCCCTGGTCGCCCACTTTGGCTCGCACGTGCAAGTCGTATTCGACTCGTCGTGCAAGCGCTGGTACGTGGCCCGCCAAGCTCCCGCCCTGCACGCCGCCGGCTTCCGCACCTGGGACGTCAACGAGCAAGGCGCCTTCACCCACGCGCTACCCGCTGGCCGTTGAGTAACCTCCGCGCCCGTCCGCGAAAATCTTCCGCGTCTTCCGCGGTAAATACCCACCCACCTACGTAAAATACCGCGCTACCTTAGGCCGTTCAACCCGTGCCGCTGGTTTTGCCGTATTTTGCTTTACTATGACTGACTTATCCCCGGAACTCGACACGCTGCGCTTTCTGCAATACGAGGTGCAGGACCGCCTGGCCTACATCACGCTCAATCGCCCGGCCAAGCGCAACGCGCTCAGTGCCAACGTCGTTACCGAGCTCAAGCAGGCTTTCGAGCAGGCCGAGGCCGACGACGAGGTAAAAGTCATCATCCTGCGGGCCACCGGCGACGTGTTCTGCGCCGGGGCCGACCTCAAGTATCTGCAAGAGCTGCAAGACAATACCTACCAGGAAAACCTGGCCGACAGCACGCACCTCATGCAGCTGTTTCACCAGATTTATACCCTCAAAAAGCTCGTTATCGGCCAGGTGCAGGGCCACGCGCTGGCCGGCGGCTGCGGCCTGGCCGCCCTCTGCGATATCACCTTCGCCGTGCCCGAAGCTAAGTTTGGCTATACCGAGGTCAAAATCGGCTTCCTGCCCGCCGTGGTGAGCGTGTTCTTGTTGCGCCGCATCGGCGAGGCACGGACTAAGCAACTGCTGCTCAGCGGCGATACCATCACGGCCCAGCAGGCGCTGGAGTATGGCCTCATCAACTTCCTCACCGAGAAAGAGCAGCTGGCCGATACCGTGCGAACCTACGCCTTGCGCCTGGCCCGCGAAAACTCGGGCCACAGCATCGAAATCACCAAGGAAATTCTGGCCCGTCTGCCCGAGCTGGCCCTCGAAGACGGCCTGCGCTACGCCGCCGAGCGCAACGCCGCCGCCCGCGCCTCCGACGACTGCCGCCGCGGCATCGCCGCCTTCCTGAACAAAGAGAAGCTAGACTGGTAAAAATGTAGGGTAAGCTTTAGCTTGCCCGGCGGCCGGACAGCCGTTGCTACGCCTTGGCAACGACCATCCGGCCGCCGGGCAAGCTAAAGCTTACCCTACATGCTATGACAATGAACGTACTCGCTGCTCTCTCCATCACCCTCGCCACGTTCGCCTTTATGGAGTTCTGGGCGTGGTTTATGCACAAATACGTGCAGCACGGGCCGCTGTGGGTGCTGCACCGCTCGCACCACGTGCGCCCCAGCCCCCGGCCGTTTGAGCGCAACGACTGGTTCTTCGTGATTTATGGGGCTATTTCCGCAGTACTCTTCATCACCGGCGACAACGGGGCGCGGTGGTGGTTTTGGGTGGGCGTGGGCATTGCGGCCTACGGCACGGTGTATTTTTTCGTGCACGATGGCCTGATTCACGGCCGGCTGCCTTTTTGGAAGAAAACGGACAACGTGTATCTGCGGGCCCTCAACATGGCTCACAAGGTGCATCACAAAACTCAGGGCCGCGACCACTCCCAGGAATTTGGCCTGCTGTGGGTGTCGCCCAAGTACCTGCGCCTGGCCCGCCAGCAAGCCTTGAAAAGGGCGCAGTAACTTGCGCCTGCTCACGTCGGCAAACTATTTGCGGGGCTGGCGAATTTAACAAAGTAGTAACTCATTGGCGACGGACCAGCCCTGGTCCCGTGGCTGGGATTTTATGCGCGGTCGCCCCTCGGTGGCCGGCCTCATTATCGTCTATTCCTTCCAACTGGCAACCTCGTGGCTCATTATTCTATCAGCGATTTGGAGCAGCTTTCCGGGGTGAAAGCGCACACTATCCGCATCTGGGAGCAGCGCTATAATTTGCTGAACCCCAGCCGGACAACTACGAATATCCGCACTTACGACGAGGCCGACCTGCGCCGGCTGCTCAACGTGGCTACGCTGTGCAGCCGGGGCCGCCGCATCTCGCAGGTGGTGCGCATGAGCGAGGAGGAGCGCCAGACCGCCGCCCTCGCCCTCTGCAACGAGGTGCAGCCCGCCGACGGCCCCCGCCTCAACGCCTTGCTCAACGCTACCCTCGACCTCGACGAGCCGCGCCTGCACCGCCTGTTCGACGAAGCCATCGAAGAATTAGGCACCGAAGAAACGCTGCTGCGCCTGGGCTACCCGCTGCTCCAGCGCCTGGGCGTGTCGTGGAAAGCCGGCTCGTTGAGCATCGCCCAAGAGCGCCTCGTGGGCCAACTGCTCCGCCAAGAGCTCATGGCCTCGGCCGATGCGCTGCCGCTCATTCCGCTGGCCCGGGCCGATGCGCCGCGCTGGCTGCTGTTTCTGCCCGAGGGCGAGTGGCAGGAGTTGGCCCTGTTGTTCATGAACTACGCGCTACGGGCGCGGGGCCGCCAAGTGCTCTACCTCGGCCCCAACCTCCCGCTGGCCGACGTGGTGGCCGCGGCCAAGGCGTTTAAGCCGAGCGTATTGGCCACGGTGCTCACCACCGTGCCGGCCCGCGGCCAAGTGAGCAGCTTCGCGACCGAGCTGCGGGCGCAGTGCCCCGAAGCCACGGTATTACTGTTTGGGTCGCTGGCCGTGCAAACGCCGGCCCTGCCCGAGGGCTGCCTGCCGCTGGCGTGCCTGCACGAGTTTAGAGATTTGATTCCCTTTGTGAATCAGGAAGTTGAAGTGAAGGTAGCGGAAAAATAACATTGGGGCGTGACTGCCGGTTGCTAAATGTACGTACACGGGTGCGCCCTGGGTGGCCGGCTGTCGAACGACGAATAAAAGTCAGGAAAAGAGTCGGGTTGCGAGCCGGATTACCGGTGGGGGGACTATCTTTGTTTAAGATTCTGCCACGAACCCTTCTACATTCTATGACTTCCCTGGAATTCACCTCCCAAGTGCAGAAAATTTCCTCCTCGCTCCGCCCCGTGGCCATGAACCTCACCCGCGACGCGGACGATGCGAAAGACCTGGTGCAGGAAACGCTGCTGAAAGCGCTGCTCAATAAGGATAAGTTTAAAGCTGGTACGAACTTGAAGGCATGGTTGTACACCATCATGCGCAACACGTTCATCAACAATTACAATAAGATCACCAAGCGTAGCTCCAACATCGACTCGACGGAGTACTTTCAGTACTTCAACACCGATGAGAACTACATCACCCACAACGGGGCCACGACCGACTTCGTGGTGCGCGACATCAACGAGGCCATTGCCAGCCTGGGCAGCGACTACCGCACCCCGTTTATGATGTATTACATTGGCTACAAGTACCTGGAGATTGCCGAGAAGCTGCAAATTCCAATTGGTACCGTCAAGAACCGCATCCACATCGCCCGCAAAGACCTCAAGGCCGCGTTGAAAGTGTACGCCCCCGCCGGCGCCGACCGCACCAGCAGCGTGCTGGCCGATGATGCCGACCAGGACTAACTTCCCGCCGCGTTTTGCGTTGGAGAAAGCCGTGCCTTCCGCCAGTTCGGGAGGCGCGGCTTTTTAGTTAGTTATGAGTCATGAGTTAGAAGTTATGAGTTGGGCAAAACGAAGGCCCGCACCACTCCTAACCACCAACTCATAACTTTTAACTTATAACTCATAACTACTCACAAGTGCCCCAAGCGATAGTAATAGGAGCGGGTTTTGCGGGGCTGTCGGCCGCGAGCAGCCTGGCCCAGGCGGGTTGGCAGGTGACGCTGCTGGAAAAGAATGCTGGCCCCGGCGGGCGGGCACGCGTATTTGAAGCCGAAGGGTTTACCTTCGACATGGGGCCGAGCTGGTACTGGATGCCCGACGTGTTTGACCAGTACTTTGCGAAGTATGGGAAGAAGGTAGCCGACTACTACGAGCTCGTGCGACTCGACCCGTCGTACCAGGTTATTTTCGAGGGCGACGATGCCGTGGACATCCCGGCGAGCATGGCGGAGCTTCGGCAACTGTTCGAAAGCCTGGAGCCCGGCAGCGCGGCGCGGCTCGACGAGTTTTTGGCCCAGGCGGCCTATAAGTATGAAGTGGGCATCAACAAATTTGTGCACCTGCCCAGCCGCTCGGTGCTGGAATTTGTGGATTGGGAAATCGTGAAAGGTGCCGTGCGGCTCGACCTGCTGCAAAGCATGGCCAAGCACGCCCGCAAGTTTTTCAGCCATCCCAAGCTACTCAAGCTCATTGAGTTTCCGGTACTGTTCCTGGGGGCCACGCCCGAGAATACTCCGGCCTTATACTCACTCATGAACTACGCCGACTTGGCGCTGGGCACCTGGTATCCCAAGGGCGGCATGCACCAGATCGTGCGCGGCATGGTCGCCGTGGCCCAGGAGCTGGGCGTCCGCATCGAATACAACCAGGAAGTGCGCGAGATAGTGGTCGAAAACGGCCGCAGCACCGGCGTCCGCACCGCCACCGGCTTCTGGCCCGCCGACGCGGTAGTGGCCGGGGCCGACTACCACCACATTGAGCAGCAAGTACTAAAGCCGGAGCATCGCCACTACTCTCCGGCCTACTGGGATTCGCGCACCATGGCCCCGTCGTCGCTGCTTTTCTACCTGGGCGTAAATCGCCGGCTCGACCGGCTACGGCACCACAACCTGTTTTTCGACGAGGATTTCAGCCAGCACGCGCACGAGATTTACGAGGCTCCGCAGTGGCCCAGCCGGCCGCTGTTTTACGCCTCGGTACCCAGCCAGACCGACTCCACGGTGGCGCCGACGGGCTACGAAAACCTGTTTCTGCTCATCCCCGTCGCCCCCGACCTCGCCGACCCCGAGGCCACCCGCGAGAAATACTACAACCTGCTGATGGACCGGCTGGAAAAGCACTGCGGCCACCCCATCCGCGAGCACGTGGTGTACAAACGCAGCTATGCCCACCGCGACTTCGTGGCCGACTACCATTCCTTCAAAGGCAACGCCTACGGGCTGGCCAACACGCTCCAGCAAACGGCCATTCTCAAGCCGACGCTAAAAAGCAAAAAGGTCAGTAATTTGTATTTCACGGGCCAGCTTACCGTACCGGGACCGGGTGTACCGCCCTCGCTCATCTCCGGCCAAGTAGTAGCCAAGGAAGTACTTAAGGAAGTTATGAGTTAGAAATTATGAGTTATGAGTTGGCCGTGAGCGGCTTGTAAACTCACTAGCTCCAACTTCTAACTCATAACTTTTAACTCATAACTCTCTTAATGGACCAACAGCAGCTTTTTACCGATACCAGTCTGGCGTGCGCGCAGCTCATCACGCGGCGCTACAGCACCTCGTTTTCGCTGGGTATCCGCACGCTGGACAAGGCGCTGCACCGGGCCATTTATGCCATCTACGGCTTCGTGCGCTGGGCCGATGAGATTGTGGATACCTTCCACAGTCAAAACAAGGCCGCCTTACTGGCTGATTTTGAGCACGATACGTACGTGGCCATCACGGCGGGCTTCAGCCTGAACCCCGTGCTGCACGCCTTTCAGTGGGCGGTGAATACCTACCAGGTTGACCACGAGTTTATTGATGCTTTTTTGCGCAGCATGGAGATGGACCTGGAAGACCGCAATTACCGCCAGGAGCTGTACGAGCAGTACATCTACGGCTCGGCCGAAGTGGTGGGGCTGATGTGTCTGCGCGTGTTTTGCCAGGGCCAGCCGGCGCTGTTCGACCGACTCAAGGCCCCGGCGCGGCGGCTGGGGGCGGCGTTTCAGAAAGTGAATTTCTTGCGCGATATCCGTTCCGACTACGAGGAGCGGGGGCGGGTGTACTTTCCCGGGCTGCGCTACGAGCAGTTCGACGACCGCGCCAAGCGGGCCGTGGAAGAAGACATTCGCGCCGACTTTGAGGCCGCTTACGCCGGAATCCAGCAACTCCCCCGGTCGGCGCGGCTGGGCGTGTACCTTGCTTACATCTACTACCTCAAGCTGTTTCACAAGCTGCGCCGGGCGCCGGCCAGCCAGGTAATGGCCGAGCGCGTGCGCCTGCCCGACAACACCAAGCTGCTGCTGCTGGCCGGCTCGTGGCTACGTTATCGGCTGCGGGCCGTATAGCGTGGTGGGGCACTAGGAGCGAGCCAGCCGCGTTGGGGAGCTGGGCTTACCGCACCACTGCCGGGTACCCGTAGCTTTGCGCCCATGAAACGACTGCTTGTTCTCACCCTGCTAAGCGTGCTGCCCGCGACTCCTAACGCGGTGGCGAGTCGGCTTTCTACTATTCTTTCGCATATGTCGCCTCTTCAACCGGCCGCCCTGCGCCGCCATTACGAGCAAGCCGCCGCCGATAAGCAGGCCGGTGAAAAATTCTACAATCTGCTGCGCGACTACGCGGGGCAAGATGCGCTGGTGCTGGGTTACAAAGCTGCTTCCGAAGCTATTAAAGCCCGTGATGCCTCGATGCTCAACAAGCTGACTTACGTGCAGCAAGCCGCCAAAACTTTCGAGCGGGCCGTGGCGCTCGACAGCGACAATGCCGAGATTCGCTTTTTGCGTTTTTCGGTTGAAAGCAACCTGCCGCCCTTCCTGGGGTTGAGCAAGCACGTCGAGGAAGACAAGGCATTTTTGCTGCGGGCCGCCCTGCAACACCCCAGCTCGGGCATGGACGACCAAGCCTTCCAAACCGTGCGCGGCTTCCTAGTAGACCGGGGGCACGTAAGCGACGATGATGCCCAGCGCTTGGCCCGCGTGAAAAGCTAGGCTGCTTTGCATCGACAGTAAATTGGATAAAAAGCAGTTGGCTGCTAAAAACTGGGCAACAGGCATAACCTTGCGAGGCTATTTGTAGTTAGCTTCACGGTATGCAGTCTGGTTTGCACCTCAGCGTTCGTATAGATCCTAACTCCGGCTTTTGCTTTGGCGTAATCTACGCCATTCAGATGGCCGAAGACTTATTGGCCGAACAAGGCTACCTCTACTGTCTGGGCGACATTGTGCACAACGATAAAGAGGTACAGCGTCTGCAAAACAAGGGGTTACGCATTATCGGCTACGAGCAGCTCGGCCAGCTGCGCGACGAGGCCGTGCTGATTCGGGCGCATGGCGAGCCGCCGAGCACCTACCAGCGGGCGATGGAAAATAACCTGACCCTCATCGACGCCAGCTGTCCAGTAGTGCTCAAATTACAAAATCGCATTAAGACCAGCTTCGACCGCCGCGAGAAAATATTTATTTACGGCAAGCACGGCCACGCCGAAGTGGTAGGTTTGCTGGGCCAGACGAGCGGCGAGGCGGTGGTGTTTGAGAACATGGAGGAGCTGCTGCGCCACGAGCTGCCGCCCAACATCACGCTCTACAGCCAGACCACTAAAAGCACGGATTCATTCTACCGGATTAAAGACGAGCTGGTTGGGCGAGGCTTTACGGTCAATGCCAACGATACTATTTGCCGGCAGGTGAGCAACCGCGACCAGGATTTGCGCCGCTTCGCGGCTAAGTTTGACCAGATCGTATTTGTGTCGGGTACCAAGAGCTCGAACGGGAAGGTGCTCTACCAAGTGTGTCGGGAAACGAACGCGCGCACGCATTTCGTTTCGACGATTGAGGAGGTGGAAGCTGCTTGGTTTGAGCCTGGGCAGTCAGTCGGTATTTGCGGGGCTACGAGCACGCCCATGTGGCTGATGGAGCAGGTCCGGGACGTGTTGGAGCGCCTCTAGACCGCAGATTTAACGGATTCAACGGATTTCGTGGATTCGGACGACTTCTTTCTTATTGTAGGTTGTTGCGGGCTTGGGCTTGTGGGCTGCGTAAAACCATAACCGCAGATTCACTAGATTTTGCTGCTTGAGAGCAGACCTTTTCGCACTTTCGCGGGTTGATTACTTGCCTGGCACCAACTGTCGAGCGATGACCGAATCCGTGAAATCCGTTGAATCCGTTAAATCCGCGGTCATGTCTGGCACCAACTGTCGAGTGATGACCGAATCCGTGAAATCCGTTGAATCCGTTAAATCTGCGGTCATGTCTGGCACCAACCGTCGAGCGATGACCGAATCCGTGCAATCCGTTGAATCCGTTAAATCCGCGGTTAAATATGCGGTCAGGGTAGTTGCGCCGGCACCGCTGGCCGGCCGGGGCGTGCTGGCGGCGCTGCTCATTTTAATGAGCTGGGGCGGGCTGCTGGCTTTTCTGCTCGGGGCGTACCGGCCCGACTGGCACTCGCCGGCACCTTACTTATTGGTGCTGCTGCAAACGCATTTGTACACTGGGTTGTACATCACGGCGCACGACGCCATGCACGGCGTGGTGAGCCCCAACAAACGGCTGAATAATGCCATCGGCACGGTGTGCGCGCTGCTGTTTGCCTACAACTGGTTTCCGCGGCAGCTGCCCAAGCACCACGACCACCACCGCCACGTGGGTACGCCCGACGATCCCGATTTCCACCCCGAGAATCACCCCGGCTTCTTCCCCTGGCTGGCCCGCTTCGCCTGGAACTACGTGACCTGGTGGCAGGTGCTGCTAATGGCCGTAACATACAACGTGTTGAAGCTGTATTTTCCGCAAGCCAACGTGATTGCCTTCTGGATGGTGCCGGCGGTACTGGCGACGTTACAGCTATTTTTCTTCGGAACTTACTTGCCGCACCGGGGCGAGCATGAGGCGGGCAATAAGCACAAGTCGCGCAGCCAGCTGCGGCACCACGCGTGGGCGTTTGTGAGCTGTTATTTCTTTGGGTATCACTATGAGCACCACGACCAGCCGTATCTGCCTTGGTGGCGGTTGTGGCGGGCTAAAGTCGACCGCTGATTTAACGGATTAAACGGATTTCGGGGATGCGCCCGCTGGCCTCTGGTGGCGTGCGGAGTTGGGTAAGCAGAAGAAAGAAGGCTGCTCATTGAGCAGCCTTCTTTCTTCTGTGCAATCCGTTAAATCCGTTAAATCCGCGGTCTAGTGGGTGCCAGCGGTTTTCTTGCAGCACTCGGGTAGGCGGTCGTAGGCGCGGGCGTCGGCGGTGAGCTGGTCGGCGTCGTAGCCGGTCTTTTGAACGGCGGTGCGCAGGGTGTTGGCGTTGGTTTTAGCGGGGTTGTAGGTTACGGTCAAGACCTTGCTGGGAACGTCGAGGTTGGCGGCTTGTACGCCTTTCTCGTAGGCCAGGCTTTTTTCGAGGCGCGACTTGCACATGTCGCACACGGCCGAGGTCTTGAATTGAACCATCTCGGTGCCCTTCTTGGCCGAGCTAGCGGCAGCTGCGGGGGCAGTCTGAGCCTGGGCGGCGGCACCGGCAAAGCTCAACAGGGCAAACAAAGAAAATGCAGAAGCTTTCATAAAAGAGAAACAGTAAAAAAGAAACGATAAGTGCCACGAGTAAGCAAACCGTAAGCCAGCCTACCCAAAAAAACAGTCAGCCTGGCGTAGCCAGGTGTATCCCCGAAATCCGTTAAATCCGCGGTCCTATTCGAGGCGGTAGCGCAGGCCGGCGTAGGTGAGGCGGCCGTACACGGGGCCCCACACCATAGCCGCGTCGAAGCCCGCGCTGAAGGGCGTGGCCGCGTTTTGAATAGGGTCGGGCTGGCGGTAGTTGGTGAGGTTTTCGACGCCGACGTACACTTCCAAGCGCTTGAAGGCGCGGGTGAGCTGGGCGTTGAGGGCGGCGTAGCGGGGGGCGTATTCGAGGCCAGCCGTGCCGGTGCCGTGCTGGTGGCCGCCGCCCAGGCCGTCGGCGGGCAAGTGGGCCAGCGGGCGCTCGCCATACCACTGCACCGTGAAATCGGCCCGCCACTTATCGAACGCCGAGGCGTAGCCCAGGTTCAGGAAGGCGCGGTGCTGGGGCGTGAGGGGCTTGGGCAGGAGCTGGCCGTCGTAAGTGCTTTGCACGTCGAGCCACTTGTAGGCGGCCTTCACCTGCAAGCCCTTGAGCGGTTCGGCCTGCACCTCGGCCTGCGCACTGCGGGCGAAGGAGCGGGCCCCCGGCGCGAGGTTATCCAGAATAATGTATTGCGGCGCGGTGTACATGTCGGCCACCAACTGGTTCTGGAAGATGGTGTTGTAATAATCGACCACCAGCGTAGCGGGCCGGCCCCGCAGCTGGAAATACTGCGTGAGCGAGCCGCCCAGGTTCCACGCCTTTTCGGGCTGGAGAGGTTGCGCGAGATAATACAGCCGGGCGCTGGCTAGCATGGCCGCGTTGTCGGCAATCGGGTTGGGTACCCGGAAGCCCCGGCCGGCCGAGAGGCGCAGCGCGGTGGCGGGCCGCAGGTCGTACTTGAGGTTGAAGCGGGGCGTCACCTGCCAGCCGTAGAGGTTGTGGTAGTCGGTGCGCAGGCCAGCCACCACGGTTAAGTTGCGGGTGTTGGCGTAGGTATACTCGGCGAAGGCGCCGGGCACGCGTTCGGTGCGTTGCAGGTGCAGGCCGGCGGCCAGCAGGGCGGGCGTGTCGCCGTTGGTCAGCAGCTCGGTGTAGTCGTCGTACAAAAAGCTCAGGCCCGTGCGGTAGGTATGCCGAGTGTCGCCGATGATGCTCTGGAACAGCAGCATAGCCTGGCCGGTATTTTGGTGGCCGTTGTAGAAGCGCGGGCCGCTATCCTGCCGGAAGGAGTAAGTCGAGTTAAAGTCGTGGCTCGTGCCATTCACCAGCAAGCCCAGGCTTTGGAAGGGCCGGCCGGGCCAGGTATAGGAAGTGCGGGCCTGGGCCGTGTAGCGGTGAGTGGTTTGGGTGGTGCCGTAGGCTGCCCGGTAGGCAGTAGGCTCGTTTTCGCGGAAGCCCAGCTGGCCGCTCTGACGCGTTTCGCGGATGGCACCGACGCCCAACTCAGCCACCAGGCCGGTGCCCGACTTGTATTTGATTTTATCGTAGCCGTTGAATTGCGTGGCCAGAGGCAGGTCGAGAAAGCCGTCGCCGTTGCGGTCCACGCGGTTGCCGAGGTGGTCGGTGTGCAGCAGCAGCACGTTGCTCCATTTTTTAGTGAGGCGTTGCGAGGCCACGGCGTTGAGGTCAAATTTGCCGAGGTCGTTGACGTAGGCGTTTAGCAGCAGCTGGTCGGTGAGGTCGGGCTCCTTGAGCTGCACGTTGACCTGGCCCGAGATGCCCTCGTAGCCATTCACCACCGAGCCGGTGCCCTTGATGATGTCGATGCTGCCGATCCAGGGGCCAGCCAAGTAGCCCAGTCGGTAGGGGGCCGAGAGCCCGCGCAGGGCCGGCTGGTTGTCAACGGTCAGCAGGGAGTACGCGCCGTCGAGGCCCAGCAGCTGAATTTGCTTGGCCCCGCTCACGGCGTCGGCGGTGCTTACCTCCACGGCGGCGTTGGTCTCGAAGCTCTCAGCCAGGTTGCAGCAGGCCGATTTGGTCAGGTCGCGGGCGCTGATGGTTTGCAGGCTACCCACCGACTTGGCCGAATAGGCCAGGGCCTTGGCCGTTACGGTCACTTCGCCCAGGGCCGCGCCGCCGCGCAGGCTCACGCGCAGGTAGGGCGTACCGGTGGTGGGTACCGTCAGCGTGTCGGAGGCGTAGCCCACGGCGCTCACGATGAGGCGGGGCTTGGCCTGGGCCGGAAAGGCGAGGGTAAATACGCCCGCCCCGTCGGTGGTGGTGGTAGGGCCGCTGGCCCCGCCCGGTAGCAGCCAGCGCACCACGGCCCCGGGCACGGGGCTGGCTGCGTTGCCAGACTCGCGCACCTCGCCGCGCACGGCGGCCCCGCTCTGGGCGCGGCCCAGCAGCGGCAGGCTGCTCAGTAAGAAGAAGATAAGGCGCGGGCTATTCCCGCTGGGTAAGCGCATGGGGAAGGGAGGTTAGCAATTTCCGGAAAAAACATACGCCCAGGCCGAAGCGCCCGGACTCGCGGTTTTTCAGAAAAAGCTATACTACCAGCGTGCAGTGCCGCGTCAGCAGCACGCGCCCCGCCCGCGGTACGCCGGGCGGCGACGAGTTGGCGGCTGTACCCACGGCCACACTGGCCGCCAGGGGGGCGGCACCCACGAAGCCCGTCCACACCGGCTCGGGCAGTACGGCCGGCGGCAGGTGGGCGGGCGGCTCGGGTAGCCACTTGGCCAGGCCCGCATCGGCGCTCTGGGCGCTGAGCTTGTGGTGCTGGTGGCTGACGTCGCAGCAGCCGTCGGCGCGGCGCTTGCCGCAGGGGCGGCCGGGCTTGGCCGGGCCGGCGGGGGCCTCGTCGTGGCTAGCCAGCCCCGGCAGGCTAAGGGCCACCGTGCTGCGCCCACTGATACGGCAGCGGTGCCGCTCAGCCGTGAGCCCGACCGACGTAGCCAGCACCAGCAGGGCCAGCAAGGCACTCACGAGGCGGTGACGGTAGGGGAGGGGGCGCGGCATAGCTCCGCAAAGATACGGCTGATAGCAATGATACGCCGTGTGGAATTGGGGTGTAAGCGTGTAGAATATGGCAGCTTGTCTTGGGCTTTGGGAAGAACGGGCACGTGAACGTAGCGCCCCTATCGCGTCCACTTCCTTTCCGGGTAAATGCTGATTTGTGAGGAATTACCATATGCCCCGGATTAACGGGCTAATTTGCCCAATCTGTAACACCAAGCTCCGGCTTGGTGATTTGCCCGGCAAACCTCCCCTGACGCCTCACCAAGCCGGAGCTTGGTGTTACAGGTTGGGCAAACCGGTACTCCAATCCAAGAAGCTCATAAAAAACGGCCAGCCGCCACAGCGACTGGCCGTTTTCTACCAAGAGTAGATAATCGGACTTTGCCGAGCCTAGTCAGCCCGCCGCCGCATGCTGGCGGGCGTATCGGCGCAATCCGTTAAATCCGTTAAATTCGTTAAATCTGCGATCAGAGGTTGGCGTCGAGTACGATGCGGTAGTGCGCCTTGCCCGAGCGCAGGTGGTCGAGGGCGGCATTAGCCTCGCTCATGGGGAAGTGCTCGGTGAGGGGCTTGATGTCGTGCTGGGCGCAGAAGCGGAGCATCTTATCGATTTGGGCGCGGTTGCCGGTGGGGGAAGCGCCGACCGACTGATTGTTGAGCAGCAGCGGGAATACCGATACCGGGATGGGCTCCAGCACCGCGCCCACGATGTGCAGGCGGCCGTTGGGCTTGAGCATGGCGATGATGTCGTTCCAGTCGAGCGAGACGTTGGCCGTGATCAGGATGAAGTCAAACGTACGGGCCAACTTTTTGAGCTCGGCCTTATCGGTGCTCGACGCCGTGCGGGTAGCGCCCAGCTTGTGCGCTTCCTCAATCTTGCGCGGGCTGGAGGTGAAGGCCGTCACGTCGCAGCCCCAGGCGCTGAGAAACTTAACGGCCAGGTGGCCCAGCCCGCCGATGCCAAATACCCCCACGCGGTCGGTGGGCTGCACGTGGTCCATGATGGGCGCAAACACCGTAACGCCGCCGCACAGCAGCGGGCCGGCCTCGGCGGCATCGACGCCGTCGGGAATCGGCACGGCCCAGACCCAGTGGCTGCGCACCTGCTGGGCAAAGGCCCCGTGCCGCCCCACGATGGTAGGCTGGCCGGAGGTACACATCTGCTGGTCGCCGCTCAGGCAGGGCTCGCAGTGCAGGCAGCTGCTGGCGCTCCAGCCCACGCCCACGCGCTGGCCGATTGCGAGGCCCTTTTTGGCGGCTACTTCGCCCAGGGCTACTACGCGGCCGATGGCCTCGTGGCCCGGTACAAATGGAAAAGAGGCGATGCCCCACTCGTTGTCGAGCATCGACAGGTCGGAGTGGCAGATGCCGCAGTATTCTACGGCGATGTCTACTTCTTCGGCGCCCAGCGGGCCGGGCTCGTAGCTAAACGGTTCGAGCGGGCCGCGAGCCTGCTTGGCAGCCAGGGCTTTAACTTCAGCCATTGGGTAAGAAAGGGAGGTTGGTAAAGAGAAGAAAAAGAGTGCAAGAGCCCACCTGAGCAGGCCCGTATTTTCCCCAACCGCTACCTGCCCCGCAAGTTTTGGCCGCCGGCTAGCCCTGGGGGCCGACCTGTACCTGCTCGTAGGCGATTTTTTGCAGTTGCACGGCGACCGCCGGCGCGATGCCGAGGGCCGCAGCGGCCTGCTCGCCGGCCCCGAGCTTACGTGGGTCGTAGCCGGTTACTTCGGCCAGTACCACGCAGGCGTTGAGGTAGGCTCCGTAAATGCTAGGGTGGTAGTGATCGCGGCCCCAGAGGTCGATTTTGCCGGGCTCGGCGGCATCGTAGGGGTTGGGGTCGGCCACGCCCTGGCGCACGGCGCGCAGCCAGGCATCGCCGGCCGGGGCCACGCCGGCGATGCGCTTGTCCTGCGCGGCTTCCTGGTAGTAGGCGCGGTGCAGGTCGGTGGTCATAGAGTCGAGGGGCAGGCCGGAGTAGCCTTTGCCGGCGGGGTAGGTCTGGTCGGCCCGCGCCCAGGTCTGGTAGAGGTACACCTTGGCCCGCGGGCTGGCCTGGTGCACGGCCTGCTCCAGCTTGGTGGCGTATTCGTAGAAGCGCGTCGGCTGGCCGCCGTGGCGGGCGGGCACGGGGCCGGTGCTGTAGTCGTGCATGATGACCTTATCCCACTTCGGCTGCTGAATGACGGCCAGCGCGCTGTCGTAGTGAAACTTCAGTGTTTGCCCGCTAATGGCTTCCAGATGCACCTCGTAGTGGAGCCCCGCCTCGTCGGTCAGCTTTTTGAAAATGCCCGGGATGCCACCCCACGGCCCGGCCTCGTGCTCGTACTGGCGGCGGCGCTGGCCGGTGCGATTGGGCTGAAAATTCTCGTCGGTGATGGCGGCGGCGTTGTACGTCAGCACCGGCTCGAAGGCCCCGTGAAAAAAGCTGTTGCCGACGAAAAGAATAACGACGGGCTTGGGAGCGACGGGCGGGGGAGCGGTGGCGTGGCCAGT